>NZ_MQTZ01000041.1:0-300000 GCF_001939115.1 Leptolyngbya sp. 'hensonii'
TGGCGGTAATTCAACGGTTGGACGATGCACTAATCGTAGTTGCGTGCTGTGAGCAACCTTCACCCCAGTCAGTACTTCGATGTCTTCCGCTGCTCGTTCGTACGACGCATTGGCACTCACCAATAAACAACACTGCGCCAGGTAAGGACTCCAGCGCGTGTAGGCTATCACCTCCAGAATTTGTGCCTGCTTCTCACTCAAGCGCAGTCGTCCGATGATACTATCGAGCCTGCGCTTTCGTCCACTCGTGGTGCCGCTGCTTGTTGCAATAAAAAATCCCCGATCTCTGGACCGACGTGTTCCAGCAGATGCCCTCTCACTGCTGCCTCAATCCCTGCCAATGTTTTCACTTGCTCCGGGTCGGTTTCCTCGTATAGCAAGGCGGCAAGGGCACGGGCGTGGGCTTGAATTTGGGCTTTTTTCTCAGGGTCCATAAGCGTGGTTGACCAAAGCAGGAATGCTCAAAGTTTAGCGCGCTCTTTCAAACACAGCTCTAAGCACTTATACTCATCGCAAAAGTGGGATGCACTCTATCAATGAAACCATAATTCACTGCGATGATTTATTGCAGGAGCAGATTTCAACAATAAAATGATCTTCAAAAAAATAAAAGAAATAATTTAATGTCTCTCAGATCAAACAAAAATCACTATGGGGAACCACTTGTTTAATCTCAAAGCCTGATTAAACAATTTTGAGCTCAGAGCAGGGGAAGTAAACTCTACCAGTAGAGATACTATCACCAGACATTAAAATCATCGTTAACACAACAATAAGATTCAGTGGAATCACGGTAAAGTCAGAAAACTTAAATTTTAAGATTTGCTTGCAATCCTAAATCGTGAATCCAGCGACTACTTCAAAGATTGGACTGGGCAAACTATAATCAGTGATTGTGATTAACCTTGGGCTAAAATCCTTTTACAACTTACCTCTATAAGCTTTGTTGTCTTTAATAAGTTTTTCTAAAAAATCCAGTTTTGTAATATTGTTATGCATGTAAGCATGGCTATTTTCTGTACTGTTGAAACTATTCGCTTCGCATCTATGGCCGCAGCCATGTAAAGCATGGCGGAGGTAAGTTAGAAAGCCTCCCTAAACTCGGTAATTGATCTGTTGGAATTGTCCTAAGCTTTCTGACCAAAGCTATAAATTCAGGGGACTGATTTTTCATGAACTCTCTCCCGGCCCTTTTCAAAAACTTATTTGCACCCATTCCCCTTAATGTTTGGATTCTGGGTTTCGTCAGCCTGTTTACTGATATGGGGTCTGGAGTTGTTTATGCTCTGCTGCCTTTTTTCCTGGTTTCTACCCTGGGCGCAAACCTTTTAACCGTTGGCTTGATTGAAGGAATTGCAGAAGCAACGGCTGCGATCGCCAAGATTTTTTCAGGAACCCTAAGTGATTTCTGGCAGAACCGCAAAGTTTTGGCCCTGGTCGGCTATAGCCTATCGGCCCTGTCTAAACCGTTGTTTGCCTTGACTATTACCCCTGCAGGGGTCTTGGGGGTCTTCCTGTGCGATCGGCTGGGGAAGGGCATTCGGGTTGCACCACGGGATGCTCTGATTGCGGACACGACGCCTGCTGAACAACTGGGAGCTGCCTATGGGTTGCGTCAGTCCCTGGATACGATCGGAGCATTTCTGGGGCCACTGGCAGCTTTTGCTCTGATGGCCCTGACTGCCCAGGATTTTCGCCTGGTGTTTGAATTGACGTTGGTGCCCGGTATTCTGGCGGTGGGGTTGCTGCTTTGGGGCATTCGGGAGCCCGAAAAACTGTATGTTGCCAAAGCCCGTCCTAATCCCTTTAATGGCACTGCCCTGAAGCAATTGGGGCAAAAGTATTGGGTTCTTCTGGTTATCGCCCTGATTGCCAGTTTAGGGAATTCCAGTAATGCCTTTCTTCTGCTCCGGGCCAGTGAAATTGGGATTGCAACCACCTGGATCCCGCTGGCTTTGGTAATTATGAACATTACCTACTTTCTGAGTGCCTATCCTGCTGGATTTTTGTCCGATCGGCTGGGGCGCAATGGCGTTTTGCTCAGTGGTTTCCTCTTATTTAGTCTCGTCTATGGGGGGTTTGCCTTTGCCCAAACTCCCTGGCAGGCTTGGGTTTTGTTCGGTTTCTATGGGGTGCATCTGGGGATGAATAAAGGCATCCTGTCAGCCCTGATTGCAGACACGGTCCCTGCTCCGTTGCGGGGAACGGCCTTCGGGTTATTTAACTTTGCCATGGGCTTAACCCTGTTTCTGGCCAGTTTTCTGGCTGGGGGATTGTGGCAGTGGCAGGGGTCCCGCGTCACGTTCCTGTTGGGGAGTGTCCTGACCGCGATCGCCGCTCTGATGTTTCTGATTCAGGCCAGGTTCCCATTTTGGCAAACCCCTGCCCTATCGGAAATCCCGGCAACGGAGAGCAATCCTCCGGCCTAGAGAACGGAGAAGACCTTAAAGTCTGGTCCATCAATTGACGGAGAAATCTCCGATCGAATGGCGATTTGCCCCATGCTTGTTTTCCCTAAAGTGGTCTACAGATTATGCGTCGGGTGCCAGTTTTCAGGCATTCGATTTCTGTAAGTTCCATCGCTGGAGAAAACCTGTGAATCTAACTTCTCCCCGCTTGAAAGGGTTGCATTCTATTCTGGATCGTCTGCCTCTGTCTGCTTTGCTGACTGGGAGCAGTCTGGCCCTGATTACCTATATTACGCGCCACGGACTGATTGGCCCCACGATCGTGATCGGGGCTACCGTTCTGCTGTTCTACCATCGGGATCTGGCCGCTCTGCTACCCCGGAGAAACCAGCGTCCTCGATCGTCCGGGCTGTTGGCTCAGGGACTTCTGAGTGCGGTTCTGGGGGGGGCCGTTCTGCTGGATGGGGCCGTTCTGCCAGCCCAGGCCCAGTTCATGAACAAAGCCGAGCAGTTTTTTGACAAATTTACCAGTACCGCCAACATTGATCCAAAGGTGACCGATCTGGTCTTCTCCACCCTGCGCGGGCTATTTCTGCTGTATCTGAGCATCAGCCTGATTCGAGTGGTGCAGGCAGCTCGCAACGACGAAGACTGGCAAACCCTGGCCCGCACTCCCCTGATCATCGTGATCACGATCGTGGTAGCGGACGTTTTGACGGGCCTGGTCACCGGTTAGGGCGGAATTCCCATGAACAAGCAACGGGACCGGTTTCGTCCGGTCAACCCCATGCTGGGGGTGCAACCTCGCCTGGGTCCCTTCCCGGCGGAGCATATCCTGCCCTGGAGCGTGATCGGCTTCGCTGCCTATCTCCTCTGCCAGGTATTTCTCAACCTGGGCTGGCTCTGGACTGGCGTGATCGCAGCCTGGGGCATCAGCACCTGGTGGATCTTAACTGGGGATAAACCCTGGCGGTTCCTGTCCAGATTTACTCGCACCCCCTATTGGGTGCGGGGCTACTGCACCTACCACTCGATTCTGCAAACGCATCGTTCCCACCGTCATGAAAGCAAAGTTAGGCACAAAAACCGTTCACACCGGGCAGCAGCAGGTCAAGCTCGTTCCCATAGAAGATAGCCTGAATCTAGTGGCTCCCTTTCGGATGGAAGTTCGAAATCGGAGTATCGCTGGATTCCTATTGCAGAAGAGTCAGCAAGACTTCTGCTTTCAGTTTGCCTGGGACTGCCAGGGCATCCATCCCACCCCCAGGCTGGAACAAATCCACCCCATTTTTGAAGCCCTGGAGTCGGGTCTGAAAGACTTGCCCCAGGGAGAACGACTGACGCTTCAGTTAAGTTCATTCTCCTCCGATCGGGAGCGTCAGGAGCAACTCAAAGCCCTCAGTCGATCGGCTCGAAATCCTCAATTGCAATTCCTGTTGCTGGGAGAACGGCAACGGGTTCAGGAACTGACCCGTCAGGGCCAGCGCAAACCCAAGCGATTACGGCTATATGCCACCTACACGGTGACTGCTGATAGCCAGGGCGCAACGGATGCGATCGAAAAAGTCTTGCTGAAGCTGGAGAACTGGATCAACAAGCTCACGGGTGAGTTCTCCCAGGCTGAACAGCAGAAGTTTGAGGCGCTGTTTACGAAAGCATTCACAGATGGCTTCCAGGTGTGGGAGCAACTGCTCATCCAAAAAATGGGGCTGGACCTGCGACCTCTGGATGAGGCAGAGCTCTGGCAAGATCTCTGGTTTCGTTTCAACACCGCAGAACCCATTCCCATTCCCCAGCTCTTGATTCTGGATCGTCAGGGGCTCCGGGAGGAAGTCAACAGTCCGGTGCATGCAACCACCTTGCTTCTGGGATCGGAATCCTCGGTTCCGATCGCCCAGCGTCACTGGGTGAATCTGAAACAGGGGTACATCGCTGCCCTGACATTTTTGGATAAACCAGGGGGCTGGGCCGATCAGTTGAGTCAACTGCGTTATCTGTGGGAAGTGCTGGCCAGGGAATCAGTGACGGATGTGGAGGTCTTTTGCCAGCTCAGCCGTGCCAATGAGATGCTGGTCAAAACATCTGTCCAGCGAGTTACTAAGCAGTCTAATGTGGCAGCATTGGTGGCCCATCAGAAAGCGGCGATCGATGTGGGAGCGCAACTGAAAACTCAGGAGGCTGTTGCTGCCCAGGAAGAGTTGTATCGGGGAGCCCTGCCCCTCCATACCGCCGTCTCAATGCTGGTCTACCGTCCCCATCTGGATGCCCTGGACGAAGCCTGCCGCTATCTGCAGGGCTGCTTTCGGCGTCCGGCCTGGGTGTTGCGAGAAACAGAATATGCCTGGCGCATCTGGCTGCAAACCCTGCCGATCGTCTGGGAAGGGCTGCTGACTAGTCCATTTAACCGACGTCAGGTCTACCTGAGCAGTGAGGCTCCGGGCCTGCTTCCCTTGATGCGCCCCCAGGATTGCGATCGCACAGGCTTTGAGCTGATCACAGAAGAGGGCGGCGTGCCGATTCACCTGGATCTGTTCACGGCCCACAAAAACCTGGGCCTGTTCGCCACTACCCGGGCCGGAAAATCGGTGCTGGTATCCGGCATCCTGACCCAGGCCCTCAGCCATGGCCTGCCGGTTGTGGCGATGGATTTTCCGAAACCAGATGGTTCTTCCACATTCACCGATTACACGGCTTTTATGGGAGAACAGGGAGCCTACTTTGATATTGGCAACCAGTCCAACAACCTGTTTGAGATGCCCGACTTGAGAGCTCTCAGCCTATCCGACCAGCGAGAGCGCTTTGAGGATTACAAGGGCTTTTTAGAATCGGCTTTGATGACGATGATTCTGGGTTCGGGAAGGACGACTTCAGGCCACGATCGACTGCTGGCCCAAACGATTCGCTCAATTATAGTCCTGGCCCTCAACGGTTTCTTCCAGGATTCGGCGATCGATCAACGCTATCGGTTAGCGATGGAAGGAGGCTTTGCCTCCGATGCCTGGATCAAAACCCCCACCCTGGCAGATTTCCTGGATTTTTGTACTCCCGAACGCCTTGACCTAGAGCAGATTCAGGGAGAGAACAGCCAGGCCCTGCAACAGATTCGTCTGCGGCTGCGTTTTTGGCTTAACTCACGGGTGGGTCGATCGATCTCTGCCCCTTCCAGCTTTCGGACGGATGCCCAGTTGCTGGTCTTTGCCCTGCGGAACCTCTCCTCCGACGAAGATGCAGCCGTATTGTCCCTCTCCGCTTACTCGGCTGCCCTGCGGCGGGCTCTCCAGTCGCCAGCCTCCATTTTCTTTATTGACGAAGCCCCAATTCTGTTTGAGTTTGACGAAATCAGTGCTCTGGTGGCCCGGCTCTGTGCCAATGGGGCCAAAGCAGGGGTGCGGGTGATTCTGTCGGGTCAGGATCCGGATACGATCGCCCGATCACCCTCGGCCTCCAAAATTTTGCAGAACCTCACGACTCGCCTAATTGGACGTATTCAGCCTTCCGCGATCGACAGTTTTGAGCAGATTCTCAAGTATCCTCGCGAAATAATTGCCCGCAACGCTTCCGAGAGCTTCTTTCCTCGCAGGGCCGGAATGTATTCCCAATGGCTGCTGGATGATGCGGGACTTTACACCACCGTTCGCTATTACCCCAGCGAAATTCAACTGGCTGCCGTTGCTAACAATCCCCACGAACAGGCTGCCCGTACTGCCTATCTGCAGGCCTGCACTGATCCCCTGGAAGGACTGGCCAGGTTTGCTAAGGCCTTGGCTCAGGCCATTCGAGAGGACAGGCCAATTGCTGGGCCAGAGCCTGAATAATATCAGCGATCAGGAAGGTAGGCAGGGCTTGTAAATGCTGGTTGTGACGTAATCAGATGCCCAGTTGGTGCTCTGCTTGGGGCGATCGCTGATGTATCGGACAGTCTTCACTACCCAGCCTGGAATTCCGTCTGGAACAGGAGCCGGAATTTTCTGGAGTACCCTAGATTCCACTTTAACTTGCCAGGCGCAAAGGGACTGCCCCCATAAACTGGACCTCACCGTACCGGCCTCTGGCAGGACCTCAAAGCGAAGTTGGAGGGGCACAGGACTTGGGTTGCGAACGATTAAATCTTTATATCCATAGGCCACAGCTGCATCCTGCCCCAATTCATAGAAGCGGCTTTCACCGTAGGCATCAATACTATGGCAATGTCGTTCCAGAATACTGCATCCTGCCAGCAAAAAAGTTCTGAACGTATTAGTGGCAATTAAACATAATCCACCCCCTACTCCCGTCTCTACCTGCCCTCGAACAAAAACGGGACCTTCCCGGAAGCCATTGGCCAGGGTGGGTTCACCCACGCGATCGCAAAAACTAAAAATCTGCCCAGGGTCAAGGCGCAAATAGTGAATTCTGCTGGCAGCCTGTTTCAAGTTCCAGAGACGGTTCTGGCGAATCTCAGCCGACCCCCGATCGGGGATGGGTGTTACCGACTCGCTCCAGCAATGGGTATAGCGATCTACTGCTTCCGGATTTAGCTGGCGGGTGTAGTAGAAGGGATACCCTCTCAACCAGGCTTGCCCAGACTTCAATTGATTGCGAATTGGACGCTTCCAGCGTTCCCAGTTAGAGTCCATTGGGTAGGAAAATAAGGTGATGGCAGGGAAAAAGATGCCTTCGATCGTAAGGCATAACTATTTCTCGATGGGGGCATTTTCTGAACAATCACCACCTCAATCGGGCGGATTCCAGTCTAGGGATCCAAATACTGAATCAGCCTTGGTTATTTGACAGCAAACCGCCGCACAGCCAGTAAACTTCCCAGGACCCCTACCGAAACCCCAAACCCAATCAAAATCAGAGGCAACAGTAACATCCGCATTGCGTCCAATGGCAATCCTGTAACCAGAAATTTGATGAAATCAGGTTGACCCACGACTAACCGACTTAGGAACCCCTGCAACATCTGAATCAAAAGCCAGGCGATCGTGGCTCCAGTCAGCCCAAACAGAATCCCCTGAAAAATGAATGGCAGGTAGATCCAATCCAATGTTGCCCCCACCAGTTGGGCAATTTCAATCTCTCGCCGACGGGCCATCACAATCAGGCGGATTGTTGTAGTGATGACGGCGATCGCCGTCAAGGTCAACATCGTCGTCACTAGCAAGCCAATTCGACTCAACCCCCGATTTAGCTGAGTAATTTGCTGGACGGCCTCATCCACATACTGAACCTCATCCACTCCCTGGAGTTGCTGTAGTTTTTTAGCCAGCACAGGCAATTCTTTGGAACTGCGGGCCTTTACCTTGAGTTCATCCACCAGGGGGTTACCATTTAACTGCTGAGTCGCTGCGCGCAAGTCGGAGATTCCCAGTTCTGCAACCAAATTGGCCCAGGCTTCCTCCTTAGAGACTACGCGAACCATAGCCGCTTCGGGGATCGCCCCCACGATCGGGCGTAAGCCATTCCCCTCAACCCCTGTCTCCAGATAGACTGAAACTTCCAGTTGGCTGCCAAATCGGTTTAATAACCCCTCAATTTGCCAGGAGGTTTGTAAGCTGATTCCAAAGAGAAACAGCAATACGGCTACCGTACTAATGGCAGCCCAGTTCATCCAGCCCCCCCGACGTAAGCCCAGGAGGGTTTCCTGCAGCAGATAGTCAAACTTTGTTAGAATTTCCAGCACATTCGACTCCATCACACCTGTTGCCAGATAGGGTATATCAAGTTTTGCAAAATGCCCATCCCTGAATACAGCCCCTGGCAAGTGAGATCTGGGAGGTGGAATCCCCACAGACTCGATTCCAAGGAAATTTGTGATCCGGCCATGGTTCGAGCAGATCATCCCCAAAAATTCCAGGCGAGCCCCTATCATTTATCTTCAGGAAAGACTAAATTATGAAGTCGTTATCTTTTCATCTAGCATCAGACCGATAAAGTGGAAAATAACTGGAGCAAAGCCACTTTTCCTTAGGACAACAATGATTGTGATTCAAGCACCTTCCTCTGATAGCCGTTCACCTAAAGTTGCTCGCATTTTGATTGTTGAAGATGAACGCATTATTGCTTTGAATTTAAGGGAAAGCTTGGAAGCTTTGGGCTATGAAGTGCCAGGTATTGTTGCTTCTGCTGAACAGGCCATTCTGATGGCTGGAGATCTGCAACCTGATCTGGTACTGATGGATATTCAACTCAAAAAACAGATGGATGGCATTCAGGCGGCTGACCAGATCTGGAATTCGCTTCAGATCCCTGTGATTTATGTCACAGGACATTCCGATCAGAGCACGCTGGATCGGGCAAAAAGCACCGTTCCATTTGGATATATTTTGAAACCTATCAGGGAGAAAGAGCTTTATGTTGCGATCGAAACAGCCCTCAAACGCTATGAACGGGAACAACTGCTAGCTACAGTTCTCCGGGGTATGGGAGATGGGGTCATTGTAACGGACACTCACTATTCTGTGCAGTACCTCAACCAGGCGGCCCAGGTCCTCACAGGCTGGGAGGTAGAAGAAGCTCGCGATCAGCCATTCACAACTGTATTTCGGTTACTGGACGAACGAACCAGAGAACCTATCCACAATCCCCTAATCGAGGTCGTTGAGCACGGGGAAACGATATACCTGGAAGATTACTTTTTGTTAGTGAATCGCCATGGAGACACGATCCCAATTCTAGATAGTGCAGCTCCCTGGAAAGACAATCGAGGCAAGATTCTGGGGGCGATTCTGGTATTTCGGGACGATCACCGTCGGCAGTTGGAAAGCGAGCGCAACCTGGCTCTCGACGAGGCCCAAAGGCTGAGCTTCCAGGCAGAAGAACTGCATCGCCTGAATCAGTTAAAAGATGATTTCCTCGCCAACGTCTCCCACGAGATGCGCACCCCCCTCACCGATCTCAAACTGGCGATTCGCATGTTGGAATTGGTTTTAGATCGACAGGGATTACTGGATGCCCAGGCTTCTCCCGCCTCAGCCTCCATTGTGCGCTATCTCAAAATTGTGAATGAAGGGTGCAATCGGGAAATGGAACTGGTGAACGACCTCCTGGAAATTCGGGCGATCGATGCCAACGCCTACCCTGTTTCTTTGACTGCAGTTAATTTTCAGGAATGGCTTCCTGCTCTGGTTGAAAACTTTCAGCTACGCACTGAGGCCGTCCAGCACAGGCTGAACGTCAATGTGCTTCCTGATATCCCTCCTATCCTTTTGGATCAAACCTGTCTGGCTCGCATTCTGACAGAACTCCTCAACAATGCCTGTAAGTACACCCCAGAGGGTGAACAAATCATTGTTTCTGTCAGAGTTATCCGGACAGAAGGGGGACAAGGCGGAGAACTGCCCACTCCTGACTGTCTCCAGATCCGCATTAGCAATTCTGGCACCGAAATTCCTGAGTCTGAACAGGCTCGCATTTTTGAGCCTTTCTATCGGATTCCCGGTAGCGATCGCCGACAACAGGGAGGCTCTGGGTTAGGTCTGGCTCTCCTCAAGAAACTGGTCCAACTGCTGCAGGGCAAGATTACGGTTACCAGCAGCCAGGGATGGACCAATTTTACGATTACCCTGCCCGTATCACTCCCCTGAACCAATCGCTATCGTTCAAAACCAATCTGCCCATGGTTCAGCTTCTCACAGATAAATCTCTGCACAAGGTCTAATTCCTGAAATAAGACTTTTCCATCCGCATGGATAGCAACATTAATTTGCTGTAACTCGTAAGGCGTCACTTTGCCATCGATCACAGCTTGTTTGATGAGATGCTCTAACTTTTCCAGATCCTCAAGTTCTGCCTGAGTCAGAGGCTGGGCATTGGGATGTTCAATTTTCATAGCCACCTCCAAAAATGGGGCCAATCCCATGATCGCCTGTCCCCTATCGGAAGGATGATTTTTTTAGATTTATTTTCTTAAGGGTATAGGAATACGGAATGTCGGAACCGTAGAGACCGGATGGGTCATGTCTCCATTCCCTATGGCCTATGGGGAAGCGGCTAGCTGGAGGGAACGAGGCGTTTTTGGAGAGCCTCCAGACGCCGTTTAGCCACTCCATTCTGAGGTTCCAGGTTCAACACCTGTTCGTAGGTTTCGATCGCAGAGGGGATCAATTGCTTCCGTTCATAGGCATGCCCCAGATTATTCAAAGCGGTTACATACTCTGGTTTAATCTTCAAGGCTTCTTTATATTGCCGAATGGCGATATCGTACTGCTCTTGGGCAAAGTAGGCGAATCCCAGGGCATTGTAGATCGGTGCACTTTCAACGGTCTCTAAAGTAGGAGCTTTAAGTGCCCTTTCAAACTGTTTCACCGCCTGACTGAACAATTTCTTCTGCAGATAGATTCCACCCAGTTCATAGTATTCCTGAGCTGTTCCCTTTTCCTTTGCTAATTTCCCCTCTAAGCGGGAGAGCGTTCCTTCAATTTTTCGGGTTTGAATCGCCTGCCGCACGATAAAAAAAGCTGCCGCACTGAGCAAAACTAACAAGAGCGAGAGATAGAGAACCGGTAATGAGCCACCAATGTCCATATCTAAACCTTAGCTGACGCTTATATCTTAAAAACTGCAAAACTTCAACTTCAAACGGGTAAAAAATCTTGTCTTATTTCTTATTCAAGCAGGGGAGGGACCTGCATCACTGTTTTAGGAATCTTGAGTTTCAACGGTGAACGTTCAGGTTTGAATTCCCCTCCTGCATCACCACGACCGGTAACCCCCAGAATTCTGCCCGTTCTTGCAGCCAACCTTCTTTGCGCCAGCGATCGAGGGCTCCATTGACTTGCCGTCGCAGGTCATCATACTGCTTCCCCTTAGGCATGACAACGCAAAGGGGTTCCGCTGAGAGCAATGTTGGCAAAATTTTGTATTGGGAATACTCTTGAGCCCAACCACTCAGGACCGTGACGTCTCCAGCAAAGGCAACAGCCTGCCCACCTTGCAACAGTTGGAGAGCGCTAGCGTAGGAGTCTACCCCAATCAATTTGGCCGAGGGCAGAAAATACCGAACTGTATCGATAGTCGTGGAATTTTTCAGCACAGCGATCGGCTGATTCCTTAAATCTTTCAGGTGCCGAATCGAGTGCCGAGCTGTGATCAGGCCCGTTCCATCAATGTAGTAGGGGGTGCTAAAACTGACAAGGCGGGCTCGGGGTCCGGTAACCGTCAGCCGAGCAATAACCAAATCGACCCGATCCTCCAGCACAGCCGGTAGACGATCGCGATTTAAAACAGGGTGCAGGGTAATCGCATCGTCCCGACCCAAAATTTCCAGCGCCAAGCGACGGGCAATATCAATCTCTAAGCCAGTTAGCTGACCGGAAGACGTTCTAAATCCCAGAGGTCGAAGATTGTCCTTCACGGCTACAATCAGGCGCTGCCGTTGCCGGATCGTGGCCAGGTCAGCTGTAAACGCCGGACGAATGATCAGGGGAAAGATGGTCAGGAGAGAAAGCAAGGTCACAGATAAAATCCGCGCCTGTTTCAATCCTGGCCTTCCCTGTCCCATATCACTTTGCCTGAGCAGCCAGTTGCACAACCTGGCTGAACCCAGATGGGTCCAGCACTGCCATCTGAGCCAGCATTTTACGATTAATCTGCACATCTACTTTCTTGAGATTGCCGATCAGCTTGCTGTAGCTCATCCCATAGGGTCGAACAGCGGCATTGATACGGGTAATCCAGAGGCGACGAAAATCTCGCTTGCGCTTACGACGATCGCGATAGGCATTCCGCAATGCCTTCATCACCTGCTGGTTAGCAGTTCGGAATAGGGTAGAGTGAGATCCACGAAAACCCTGAGCCAGTTTGAGAATTTTGTCGCGACGCTTACGAGCGACATTACCGCGCTTTACACGAGTCATAGATTTAACAAATCTGGATTACAAGTAGGGAAGCATGAGACGAACATTTTCTTCATCCCGCTCATTCACAAGAGCGAAATGGGCCAGACGGTTTTTGCGCGTTGCACCTTTGTGTTGCAACAAGTGATTCCGATTAGTCTGACGGTGGAGGATCTTGCCACTGCCAGTCGCTCTAAAGCGCTTGGCGGCAGCCTTGCGAGTCTTCAGTTTAGGCATGGATGGGACTCAATTCGACACAGTCTATTATTCTACTGCCGAATTCGCCTTGAAGGCAACTGAATTAGACTTTTTTTCAGGCCAGAGGTAGATGGCTCCAGAAATTAGGGTTAGGCTCACCGAAACCCAGAAGGCGATCAGGGCAGGTTGTTGCCAAAGTTCAGGTAAGGGCGCAATCAGAAGGGAGACGGCCAGGATTTGACTGACTGTCTTGAGTTTCCCCCAGAGATTTGCCCCCGTGATGGTTTTGCCAGGATTAACCCGCCACCCTGCGATTCCCAGTTCCCTGGCCAGAATCAAAAAGACACCCCAGGCAGGCACCTGCTCCAATTCGACCAAAGCCAGTAGGGGAGCTAACACCAGCAATTTATCCACTAAAGGATCTAGAAACTTGCCCAGGTCTGTCACCTGATTCCATTGACGGGCCAGATACCCATCTAACCAATCTGTGCTGGCTCCGATCGTAAACAGGATCAAGGCTATCCAACGCTGCTGTGAAGTTGGCTGATGCAACACATAGAGCAGAAAAGGCACGACAGCCAGACGAGAAACAGTAATCCAGGTTGGAATATTCATATTCCTCAGCCTTCTCTGACACCGACGGAAACTCTGAATCTGATGGATATGCTCCGCTCAGCTTTTCCACGGTATGACTTCTTCCATTATCCAGTCTTTCGGGTCTGGTCTTGATCGGGCTTCAATAAAAAAAACCGAGAGCGCAACAATGCGCTCTCGGGAAAAAGTTTACTCCACACCTCTCAAGTCTGCCTTAGGAGTGAATTGCAGCCGTCGCTCATGTTAAAGACATCCTCAGATCGAGCAGACGAGGCAAATCCGCTTTAGACCAGAGCTGACTAGCAAGCTCCTTCTTTCTTTAAGACCACCCAAAAGGTTTTCAGAATCAGACTTAAGTCATAAGCGAGGGACCACTTACGCTGGTACAGCAGGTCGAGTCGGATAATATCCTCAAAATCCTTAACAGAAGACCGACCGTTAACCTGCCATTCACCAGTGATGCCAGGCTTGACATCGAGACGCTTCCAGTGATGCTGCTTGTAGCGTAGAACTTCATCAACAGTCGGGGGACGAGTACCCACCAGGCTCATATCTCCCATGAGAACATTCCAGAATTGGGGGAGTTCATCCAGACTGGTTTTTCTCAGAAAACGGCCAACCCGGGTGATCCTGGGGTCATTGCGATTCTTAAAAATACTGCCTTTAGCTTCGTTATTAACCAGATGCTTCAGCTGGTCCGCATCTACTACCATGGAACGAAATTTCCAGATCCGGAAGGGGCGACCTTTCAGGCCACAGCGAATCTGACTATACAGAACCGGTCCAGGATTATCGAGCTGAACCGCGATGGCCAGGGGAATAAAGATCAGAGCAGTAAACGTCAATCCAACCAGGGCACCCACAACATCGACCAGCCGCTTAAATTTGCTGACGGTCGAAGGGTGAACATTGGCTGGGGAAGCCAGGGACTTGAACTTTAAGCCAGTCAACACGGGAGTTGAGATGGAGATAGGGATAACGGTTGGGGTGATGTCAGTCGTAATCACGATATTCAACCTGCTCTTCCGCAAACGAGGTGTGTCTTGAGGAAATACTACGAGGTCTTGATTGAGGTTGGGTAGTAAAAATACAGAGATTTGTCCAATCTTTGAAGTAGAGGATTGTTTTGTGAAATTCTCATAAGGATGGCGTAGATAACGCAGCGCAAGCTGTCCATATCACTTTTGCCCCAGAAACAAGGATTTATCGCACCCCTTCTACCTGAAACAGACAGGAACATACTTCTCAGGAATATTTCGTAAGGAGTCTGGGGCCGCAACGGGAGGACTCTAACCCTGGATGATGAATCATCCTCATCACAGCTTTGTGAAGATTGTGAGAAGCAAGATGCGACCTACCCCAAGGGCGACGCAAAACCTGGATCGATGCAGGCATATCCATTTTATCTCTAAAGAGAGAATCACCTGGAAAGCTCCTGGAAATTGATCGCAAATGGTTCTTCCAATTTCTGTTGTGCACTGGCAAGAATGCGCCCCAGATAACGCTGTAGCCGACTACTCTGAACTGGATTTGGCCGATAGAGTGAATGGCCTGCTTGAAAGACTTCTTTATAAAAGAGTGGTTCTGCAAGGAGAGCCTGATAGTCTGGATTGTGCTGGGACTGGGTAGTCAACAGAACCCTATCCCGCTGGGTAGGAACGAGTCCTGGCGGGAGATGTCCTTCCAGGAGAGCCAGGATGTGGGTCTGGCAGGCCTGGGTGTTAATCCCTCGCCGCTCCAAACGTTGCATCACGCCCCCCAGGGATGAGGGCTGTTCTGGAAAGGTGCGGAGCAACTCTAGAAGAAGAAAATAATCGCCATATTGCTGGCGGGGCAAATCAAGTACCTGGGAATAAAACGGCAGCAGGGCCAGACCGTAAGCAATTCGGCTACAAGCTGAGACTCCTAAAGGCTGCAGCGGATAAGTATCCTGAATAATCACAGCATTGGGTAACTTCTGGCGTAGCCATCGGGTTAGCACGGCCAGAGAGGCAGTTCCACCTGTACATACCACCTGCTTGATAGCCTGGGCTTCAAAATTAGCCTGACTTAACAGAGTATTAAGCTCTCGATTGAGGCGCTGGACAAAAGGGAGCAGAATTTGACTTTCATATTGCCGTCGAGTGATCGTCCAGCGATCGCTCCCCCATTCCATGGTCAAGCGTTCCTGATGCTGCAACACCAGTTTCAGATGTCGGGCCATGTCTAGCAGATACTGTCCAGTTCCTGAGCTGCGTAAGTGCTGTTGTAGCCGGGATCGGCCTTCGGGGTCTGCTTCTACTGGTAGGGGCAAAGTCAGTCCTTTGAGATCAAAATCCAACTGCAAATCTCCGACACCATTATGAAGAACTGATGAAGTTTGAACCCAAGAAGGGCGGGGAAGGGGTGACTCCTGCGGTTCCAACTGTCCCAACGAAGAAACCTCTCCAGATCTGGACTTAGCCAAATGGGGTGCTAAGAGCTGGCAAACAATATCCTGGTCAATGCCACCACCGGCATAGGCAAAGCTGCGCATGGTGAAATTTTTGTAAGTCAGGAGTTGCAGGTCCTGGGGAATATCTACTGCTGCCAGTTCCGTTGCAGTGGCTCCCATGCTGAGCACCAGCGTTTTCCCCTTCCAGACCAAATTTGTTTCTTGCTCCCCCTTAATTCGAATATCCCCACGCTCTCCCGCTTGTCGCAGCCCCGATAACAGGGCTGCAATAGGTTCCTCAATAAAGAAAATCAGATCGGGAGAGGGGACGAGTCCTGCCCCCAAAACAGCTTCTCGCACATTGAAACTGTAGGTGTCGGGCCAATTGACGGGATACCCAATAATGACCCCTGCGAGCTGGTCGATCGCAGCAGAAAAAGTGCTGGGATCAATTCCTGTGGCGGCACAAGCTAGTGTTCCATAGCCCACCTGCTCCCCTACAGTCTCGTCCATCTGACGGCCCTCGGCACTGCCTACTGTCAGGGTGGTCAACAGAAGTTGCAGCGCCTGTTGAATTGCAATCAGGGAAATCTCCTGCTGCTCCGTCCACTGGATCATGGGTTCCCAGTTTGGCTTTTGAATCGAGATAGAGGGAATCCCCACTTTGAGGTAGGGTTTAAAGTTTTGCAACAAGATCCCAGGAGCCGCTGCTGCTTCTGTGACAGAGGCTGGTAAGCGAAAACAGCGTTCAGGTTCGGCACTGGTCGTTTCATACCAGTAAATCGGATGGAGCTTACCCGTCAGATAATTCAGGAGTACTGCCGAACATCCTGTCGTCCCGACATCAATACCCAGATACCAGATTGGTGTGTCATGGATAGACTGGCTCAGAATCGCAGGAGGACGATTACTGGCTACTATCTTCCCGAAGGATTGTGAATCTGAAATATGAAGATCTGGCTCGATTAGATTTTTTTTTTGACGTTGTCCAATGGATTGTTTGGGTCTGGGAAGTCCTCGTCGAACAGACTTCCCGGAAAGTCAGCGAAAACATCTTCCAGAGTTACCTCTGAGATCTTCATTGCCATCGAAGCCCCTGATTGATCGCTCCCCTGCGGTTTTAGTGGCAAGGAAGGGTCTGAATCAGAGTCCTCTGAATCAACCGCAGGCAAATCCCCAAATAAATCATCCAGATTTTCTAGCGTTAGATTGGAAGGTTCTGTTGGAGAGACCGGGTTCGGATCCGGGTCAGCCAATTCACTCGACAAAGAGGACCCAATTCGGGGAGAAATCACCGATGAAAGATCCTCACTTTCATCGGTAGGCAGGAGATCGGGGAGAGCGAGATCGGGATTGGGATCAGACAGATGAGTTGCGAAGTCATCCAGGGTCAGGTCATCCCAGTTGGGGAGAGTGGACGATACTCCTGGAGAACTGGCAGACTTTGGGGTTGGAGAGGAGGGAGGTCTACTTTCAATGGCAGCAAGACCCAGGTTTTCAGCCTGCGTTTCTGGCTTCTCTAAACTCTCCAGGTTATACAAATCCTCACTTAACTGCTGCAGGGTATCCGGATTGATAGAAAGATTAATCTCTGTCTTATCTTCACGATCGTCGGTGGCCAGCAGATTCTCTTCTGGGGCAGCCGGGATATACCCTTCATCCAGAGAGGCTGCTATCGTAGACTCTCCCTGTCCCAGGGATGGCAGTTGCATATCTCTGTCGGGGGCTCCTGCTGCTGGGCCTGCTAGGGGCCGAGACGGGTCCAGACCAGGGCCTGTCGCTGGTTCCAAAGGTTCTTCACCCAACAGATTGTAGAGAACTAATTCTGGGGGCTGGGGGCGATCGGCACCCTCAGAGTCAGAAGTCTGCTCGGACGAAAGTATGGGTGAAATCAGCTCAAACAGTTCATCCATCGAATCTTCTGTCAGGGGTTTGGTGGTTCCTGGAGAAGGCGTGGTAGAGGGATCTGGGGGGTTGGACTCCTCAAATAGCAATAGATTATCCAGGGTGAGAGAGTCCTCACCTGGAAGAACAGGAAACTCCTCTGTATCATCAAGGAACTCGGTTTTAGCCGAAGGCTCTAGGGCGCTAACCTTTCCGACATCGCCTGAGGCGCTGGTTGAGATCAGGGGCTGACCAGAATTCGCTGTGGGCTGAGCTACTGTGGGGGGCGAAGCGGTTGGCTTAGGGATCTCCTGGGTTCCAAACAGGCTGTTATAAAAATCATCTAGTTCGTAGAAAGTTTCGTTGTCAGCCAGTGCTGGTTCCTCTACTTCCAGGTTGGTAGGGGAGCCAGCACTGGCCAGGGAATCCCCCAAAGAATCTGGAGGGGAAGCCGGTCCCTCCTCCTGCAGAGACGCGCTGAGCTGTTCCAAAAATTCCAGGGCAGAATCCAGATCATCCGCTTTGGCTTCAGCCAGGGGTTCAATATTGGTCGCTAATCCCGATGGGGGAGGAGCCGTGACATTTGGGAGTTCCAGATCCTGGGCCATTCTGGTCGGTTGGCCGATCGCGGGTATGCCAGCCTGAGATTCTAGAATGGACAAGTCCTGAACAGCATCCCCACCGTCAACGGTTGAATCGCCATCCAGATTGTCCAACAGGGACAGGTCCGGCTCACTCAGATTTAAATCGGACAGGTCTAACTCTTCCAGATCAAGATCTTTCAGGCTGCTATGGTCTTCTCGCCCAAAGGTTGATCCTGACCTGGGTTGGGGGGGAATGGGCGGTAACTCGATACCCGGGTAGGGCAGCTTGAATCCGCCCAGAACTTCTTCCGGCTTGCCACCTGGATGGGGAGAAGGAGAGGAGGTTCGGGCAGGGTCTGGAGGGAGGGGAAAGACCAGTGGTGATTTGGTTGGCACTTCAGTTTGGGATTCTCCGATCGCCGACCCGAGCGGGGGCGCAGAAGACTGCATAAACGAGGATGCCTCCCGGCCCAATTGTTGGGCCAGATGGTTCACCAGTGCGGTAAACATCACCTCCCCCTGATTGCCCAGACTGTGCATCCGGTCAATCCCTTGAGACAGAGACTCCTGATAGCTCTGAATATTCCGGTTGAGTGCTTCAAAAATCGTACTTAAGGTCGAGTCCAGGGACATCAATAACTGATCTGATCGGGCCTGCAGAGCCTGGAGATGTTCAACCCGCTGGGCTGGATGCAGCAATGGGGAAGATTGCATGTCCGGTGGTAGGGCTGCCTGTGGATATCCTTCATAATTGAAAGAACGGCTCTCCATGGCCAGCATTGCTTGGGCAACCTGCTGAGATAGGCGCTCTTGCAATTGCCCCATCAGGCCCTGCAGGAACTCTGCAATCATCTGTTGCTGATGGGCAGACGGAAGCGCATTTTGTTCCTGCCGTTTGGCCTCTAGTTGGCGGATCTCATGGAGCATAATTTCCCGCTGCTGCCGGAGGGCTTCTAGTTCTGCCTGTAACGGCTGGGTCAGACTAGATCGCAGATATCCCATCTCCTGGACGACTGCCTGTAAAATCTGCTGGGCCGCATCTGGTTGAGCAGGCCTGGTATAGGGATCTCCATAGCCCTGAGGGGAATAGGCCCCGTAGGAAGTTCCCTCCGATCGACGCTGAAGAGCCTGCTCCTGTTGCAAAGTTTGCTGTTGTAGAGCAGCCAGATAATTACGAATCCGTTCCAGAAGTTGCCGTTGCTCGATCGCCTCTCCTGACATTACCCAGGGTAATCGTGGACCTGCCTTACTGAGAACACGATCAATTTCAGCAACTAACGTTTGAATCTGGTCTTTTTGGGGATTCACAGTGCGACCTTTAGGTAGAACTCTTCACACTTGTAGGAGCTAATATACATCTATTGTTATCGATTACATTGAGATTAAAGCCCTGATCGACTTTAATTGTCACCAACTGCAGGATGATGTATAGCCGCAAGAATTAGGTTTTCTTTTTCTGAAACCCATCTCTTTTCTACTGTCTTATTTTTCCCTACTGCTGCAGTTTCAGAACGACCAGATTGAGTGTAATCAGATTCAGCTCAAAGTGGGCAATCCCCAAACCGTTTAGACTAAGGGGAATTCCAAACTTGAGTTAAGCTATTGCTATTGATACAAAATTCTGCCTAAAGTGTCGATATAAGTTCTATTTTCGCAATATCACCCCTTTCCCAGCACCTACCGTAATTCCATTAACCTGTGCGCTTGCTTTTCCTGCCCGTTTTTACTTGACATCCTGGATTCGATATTTAGACAAACTGTGACTTCACGCTGATTCTGTTTTTATCTGCTTTACTGGTAACGGTGTGGCCACCCAGTCCCAGTCAGGAGTCATTGTATTATTTAGTTCTCTCAAGATGTATCAGGCTACTGGTCCCATGGAAGACCGATTCAGCACTCGTGAATCTAACCCTAACAATGCCCTAATTCGCTCTGCCCCGTTTTTTCAGGGTATTCCGGAGTCTGCTGTGGAGAAGGCCACCTGCCATGTGGTGACTCGCAGTCATCCTCCTAACCAGGTCATCTTACTGGAGAATGACTGGGGCACTTCCGTGTACTTTATTCTGGACGGTTGGGTCAAAATTCGAACCTATAATCTGGATGGTAAGGAGATCACACTTAATATTCTGGGAAAAGGGGAACTGTTTGGAGAGATGGCTCCTCTGGATGAAGTTCCCCGATCGACAGATGTGATTACTGTTGCCCAAACCGTGATTGGCAATATGCCAGCCCAGGACTTTGTTCAACTCATCCATACTGAACCCCTGGCCGGGATTCGACTGGCTCAGTTGATGGCCCGCCGCTTACGTCAGGTGAATCGCCGGTTGCGCCTGCGAGAGACCGACAGTACGTCTCGGGTTGCTGATATTCTGCTGTTTCTGGCTGAAGGCCAGGGCAGACGGACTGCGGAAGGTGTAGAAATCCCGAATCTGCCTCATCGGGAGTTGAGCAGTCTCAGTGGTCTGGCCCGCGAAACAGTCACCCGAGTTTTAAATAAGTTGGAGAAGAAGGGGCTGATTCTGCGCGATCGAGATACCCTCTGTATTCCAGATGTCCATGCGGTAGAACGGATGCTCGTATAAGTTTACCTTTCCCTGTGATGGGCCTGACTTACAGGGAGTAGGACTGTGTTTCATCCCCTGCAATTTCAGTTTCTCATTGCATTGGGGGAGAGAAATACAAGCTGGTTGTCAGTTTTGCCTGAATTTGCATGAATGACTTTATCGAAGACAGTTCTCCAGTCCCCCTTACAGCTAGAAACAAGAAAACCCAGCCAGTGGTCAGGGGTCCCCTGGCTATGGTAGAGACGGCCTTTCTGTCCAGTACTTCCAGCCTGATCTGGCTCGTTAACTATTACTTTCCCCTGGGGCCACTGTTGCGGATTTTCTTTCCGACACCGATCGCCCTGTTGTATCTGCGTTGGGGAGGACGAGCAGCCTGGATGGGTACCCTGGTTTCCGGCCTGCTGCTGGCAGTGTTGATGGGGCCACTGCGAAGCCTGCTTTTCGTCATGCCCTTTGGGCTGATGGGTATCCAACTGGGCGCGATGTGGCGACGGGGTTCTGGCTGGCCCTTAACAATTGCTGTAGGTACCCTGATTGGTAGTTTTGGGTTTTTCTTCCGGATCTGGCTGGTTTCCCTGATGCTGGGGGATGATCTGTGGCTCTATCTAATGATGCAGATTACCAAACTGGCTGAGTGGCTGTTTGTAAAACTAGGGCTTCTGATTCAGCCCAGCCTCTCGATCGTGCAAATCATCGCGATCGCAATGATCATCCTGAATAATCTAATCTATGTCTTTGTGGTTCATCTGGTTGCCTGGATGCTGCTGGATCGCCTCGGCAACCCCATTCCCAAACCACCCCGATGGGTCGAAGTGCTGATGGACTATGAGGCAGATTAGCGGTGTTAACCGTTTACACCCAGTCTCAGCAGGGATGGCAATGGCTGGAGTGCTATCGCAACCAGAAGCCCCTGTTTGCTTGTATTTTAGGGTTTACGGAAACGGGCCTGATTCCAGGAATTTCTGCTGCCGGAGCCACTCCAGACGATCGCCGTTACACTGCGATCGCTGATGCTGAATTTCTCTACCATGGTCCCCAGCTTCAGCCGCAACATGCCCTACCACCCCTTCAGGCTGGAGCGACCCCGGCTCTGATCTCCCGCGCTGTCCTTGCCGCCCAACAGATTCCCATCTCCCTGTTCAATGCGGGCCTTCCCCAACCCCCAACTGTGCCCTGCATTGACCTAGAGGGAAGCCCAGCCGCCTGTGTCAGCACAGGCAAGGCTCTGGATATTGCCATTGTGCATCATTTGCTGCAGCAAGGTCTGGATTGGGGGGCCAGATTGGCCGACTCTGTTCCTGGACGCTATTTGATTTTGGGAGAATGTGTAGTGGGGGGGACTACTACCGCCCTGGCACTTTTAACAGGCCTAGGGTACGAGGCTACAACCAAGGTCAACAGCAGCCACCCAGCCTGCAATCACCGCCAAAAGTGGGCCGTAGTCCGGCAGGGGATACAGGCTATGGTAGCCAGTGGCACCCCCCTGCCGGACAAAAGTCAACCACTGGAATGGGTGGCTGCTGTGGGTGACCCGATGCAGGTGGTGGTTGCTGGCATGGCAATCGCTGCCAGTCGGACTTGTGGTGTCCTGCTGGCTGGTGGCACTCAGATGCTGGCTGTTTACGCCCTGGCCCGAACAATCACCGAAGCCTATGGGTTGAGCTGGAAACCACAACAGGTAATCGTGGGGACGACCCGCTGGGTAGCAGAAGACCCCACCGGGGATACGATTGGCTTAGCTGTCATGATTGGAGGCGTCTCCTTAATTGCAACTCAATTGAGCTTTGCAACCTCCAGTTATCCTCAATTGCGGGCCTATGAGCAGGGCTATGTGAAAGAAGGGGTTGGGGCAGGTGGCTGCGCGATCGCAGCTCACCTCTATCAAGCATGGGGGCAGTCAGAACTGTTACAAACTATCGACGCTTTACTAGCGGAATCGGGCACCACCGGCATTGTGTAGCCTAGTGAACTCTGTGGGCCAGCAGTTGTTCTTCTAAGGCAGCGATGCGATTATAAGCTGCGGTCAACTGAGCGGTCAGCCGACGAATCTGAATCTCTGGGGCCAGCTCTTGCTCACCCGTTGGCTCCTCTGGCGTCATGTAGCCATGATCCACGATGACATCCTTGTGGGATTCCATTGCTGCATCTAGCCCTACGGGGCGCTGATAGGCATAGTTAAACAGGCCAGACCCTGATTGGGAATGACCAGAACCTGAATTCTGGGATTTGCATTCCGCCATTGTCTGGGAAAGTTTACCATTCATCTGTTCAATTAATTGGTACAGTGCTTCAACCCTGGTTGTCAGTGTACCGATCTGCTTTTGTAAGGAGTCCATGCGATCGCCCTATATGCCCTAATTTATTCCCTTTCATCCTAAATAGGGAGTTGCTAAAATCACGATTTAGTGCTGAATAATTTAACTTTTCGATAAAAGTCATCATAATTGGTGAGAGTATAGACCCTATTTTGTTACCACCTGCCTCTATCCCAGATTAAAAATGACCCACCTGAACCCGTTTTCTTGATGTAAGCAGAATTTTTTCCCTTGGCAGAATGAGGTTGAGCAGGCCCATTCGAGGATTGGCAAGGAACGCAGGGTACCTTTTATTTGGGTTGATTTTCCTCTTCAATTTGAACAACTCGCTGATGTAGAAATACTTTCCTGTAAACTTCCAAGAGGACTTCGATTGTTGTCAGAAATGTTAAGTTTTCAAGAATTTTTTCCCTTCAGATTGACTCCAAGGAAATTAACTAAATGTCTTTCCTGTCAATGCTGGATTAGCTTGACTAGAGGACTTCTGGAACCGAATTTTAGCGACCTCTATGCCCATCATGGATAGACGTTTATTTCTGATTGGAACAGGTGCTCTGGCTCTGGGGCCGCTTCTGGCAGCTTGTGGGGCTCAAGAGGCCAATGGGCTAAAAATCCGCCTGTTAAAAAATGCAATTCCACCCCAGTTACCTGGTAAGTTTCGCCAGAGTCTGCAGGGAACTCCCCTGGCAAACCCCCAGTTGGATCTAATCCCTGAAATTCAGATGAGGACACTTTTCTCCCTGCTGGAAATCTGGCAAAAAAATGCGGCCACGCCGAATCAGTCAGGCCAGGGTTTTTCCCTGCCCTTTACTCGCAGCAGAGTCCCCACCAGGGCTGATCTAGTGACTTTGGGAGATTACTGGCTGGCGGCAGCGATCCAGAAGCAGTTCATTCAACCCCTGAATCCCCAACATCTGACGGGTTGGGAGAAATTACCCAAACGCTGGCAAATGCTGGTTACCCGCGATCTCCAAGGCAATCTGGATCCCCAGGGCCAGGTCTGGGGGGCTCCCTACCGATGGGGCAGTACCCTCATCGCTTACCGGGTCGATAAATTCAAGGAAAAGGGCTGGGCTCCTCCATCGGATTGGGCAGATCTCTGGCGACCAGAATTTCGCGGTCTGATCTCTCTGCTAGATCAGCCCCGGGAAGTGATTGGCCTGACTTTGAAGAAATTGGGTCAGTCATACAACACCAGGGATCTGGGAGCAATCCTGCAGTTGAAGCAGGAACTGCAGAATTTGCATCGCCAGACTTTGTTTTACAGTTCAAATCATTACTTGCAACCCCTCCTTTTAGGGGACACCTACGTGGCTGTTGGCTGGTCAACAGATATTTTGCCGATCGTCCAAACTGATCCCAAGATCGCAGCGATCGTTCCGGCTGCAGGAACAGCACTCTGGTCTGAAGTGTGGGTTCGTCCAGTAGCTTCATCCTCTGCTGCATTTTCTCAAACAGCAGAAGCACTGGCGGAAAAATGGATTGGGTTTTGCTGGCAACCTGAAATTGCCCAAACCCTATCTACCTTAAGTGATGCTGTTTCTCCCCTGTTGGCGGAGGTCGATCGGGCTACCTTGCCAGAGGACTTACAGAACCGTCCTTCCTTATTGCCAGATCCAGAGGTTTTACGGCGCAGCGATTTTCTGGAACCCTTGCCAGAAGAGACTCTAAAACAATATCGCCAGCTTTGGACTGAGATTCGGCAGATGAACGGTTAGCTCAGGGTAAGCTACTGGGCTTAGTTTGCAGCAACCCCCGCCGACTTGACGAAACCAGAATAAGATTGCACCGGATTTCGTTTTGCAGTTCCGGGGTCAGGGGTTCTGACCGCGCACCCTCCTGCAGCGGGGATACAGGACTGAAATCACAGACATAACTGGCCAGAGGAGCCCCCTGGCGATTAAAGACCCGAATGTTGTATCCATAGCTGCGGGCAATGTTGCCAAACTTATGGACAAAAGCATACCGATCCAGGTCATTCAAGAGGCTCCAGACCTGGGCATTGACTACCAGGTCAATGCGGGAAGTCATATTGCCATCTCCCCGATAAGCCAGCCAATTTTCAAGCAGCCTGCCGCCAAATTGCTCTTTACCACTGAATTGCTCTTTAGCCCACCACAGACTGGGAATCGTCAACCTGAGTTGACAGATGGTGTTAATGGTTACGATGGAGGAGCCAGTAGGACACAAGCCAGGTTGCTTCTGCAGCAATGTATCTGTTTGCAGTGCCACTACATCCAGGGGGGGCTGGAAGGGATTTCCAGGGATTTCATTGGGCTCAGAACTGGTTTGAGCCATTCCTACCCCAGCAGAGCTAACAGTCAGCCAGAGCAACCCGACCAGAAAACTGGCGCAGTATTTTGCTGAACCCATCTCAGCCTCCAATCGAGGGGGATGCTTCAATTCTACTGCTTATAAAGATCGCTGTTCCAGCCCGGATGGCGAGGAGTCCATCCGGGGGGACGAGGAGCCCCGGGGCGACTAGGAGGATGAACACTGGAACGGAGTTGCCAGGTAATTTCTCCCCGCGCTGTTTTAACCAGAGCCTGTTCCACAACTTCTGGAAGATTGCGCCAGGTGATGTCCTCTCGCTTCAAGATCACTTTGAGTTCCCGTAAGGCAGCCTGGGCCTCAGAATCTTCCGCAGGAGCCAGAGGGGATTCCATCCGCAGTGGATCTCGCTGCACGGCCACGATCGCCTGCCGAACCACATTGGCAATCTGGGTACCACAATCTCTCCGGCCTCGGATTGACTGTTGCCGCCAACCCTTTTCACTGGTTGCATACAGGGCCGGAAGACGGTTAAGTGCAAAAGCTGTTACTTCTTCTTTGCTTAAGTAACGGGCCAGTTTAGGCTGAAGTTGCTGAAATTGCCGTTCAACTTCTTCCGCGACCAGCGCTTCCATAACATTTCGATAGGTTAGATTACGATCGGACGGCATAGAACTCCGGCAAATGTTGAGAATGGTTTGAGGAGATAGTTGAGCCGGTTAATGGATAAACTCCAGGTAGATGCAACAACAACCTGGCCGAATCTCTCAATGGATGGACTTTTCAAGTTATAGCTTGCCCATCTTTAGGTCCTCTGCTTACTCCTGATGGGATACATCCCAGCTTTGCAAGGTTGCCCTCATCCTCCAGCCCCTTCTCCTAAAAAGGGAGAAGGGGAGCCAGATTCAAAGTCCCTCTCCCGGAGCAGGAGAGGGATTTAGGGTGTAGCTTGCTTCCCGTAGAATGAACTACAAAAGTGGGATGCAATCCTCCTAATGTGCGTTCCTGATGGTTGATTTTAATACCAACTTGGCATTGCAGCTCCAACTTGGGCGTCCTAAATAAACGTGACAAACAATGCCTTGAATGGGGCATTATGACGATGCTCGTAAATTGATATAGGTTGATTTTTGACTATAACAAAAACCTATGAGCTTCAGGGAAAACGACTCATCAACCAACAGGTGATCCTGTAAACGAGCAGATCTAGACAGCAAGTTTAAGAAATGACTAAATAAAGTAATTATAAGCAGAAAAGAGTGGCAAGGTCGGGGTCTAATTACATTATTGTAATCATTCCCAGAGTCGGCGACCTGACCTACCTTGAAGACGATCATGGGTTTCCTGCAACAAAGCAGGAATGTTAAGATTTTCCGGACAACGGGGTAAGCAGTCGCCACAGTTTGTACAGCGATCGCCCCGAGTTCCGGGAAACCAGTGCCCTGCATTTTCAAACATTCCATAGCGGTAACGGCCAAACTCAGTCATTTCATAGGCCAGGGCTAGATTCCGCAGCCGCAGCACCTCTGGAATCTGGATTTCTGCCGGACAGGGGAGGCAGGCATAGCATTGGCGGCAATGGTCAAAACCCAGAGCGACTTCCTGATGGGCCTGTAAACTGGTAAGCACCCGTTGTTCTTCCTGAGAGAGCGGACCCACTCGATCGGCCATCTCTTGAACTGGAGCCAGTTCTTCTGGCTTGGCTGGCCCAATGCTGAGGGTCGAAATCCGCTGATCGCTCAACAAGAATCGGTAATTCAGCTCCAACGGGGAGCAAGGTTGGCATAACGCTTGCAAGAGAGGTGGCGGCGTGTAGAGCATCCCCCCCTTATCAGCGGGAGAAATGATGAAGACGCCCATATCTTTTTGAGCGGCCAGATCCAGTAGGGGCGCATGGCGCTGAAAGAAATAGTAGTAATGCAGGTTGACAAACTCGAATTGATCCGTGGACATAGCTGCCTGAATCAGTTCTCGTGAGCCATGGGAGGAAAACCCCAGATGCCGAATCTGACCAGATGCCATCGCCTGTTTCACAGCAGTCAGACAGCCTCCTGGAGCCAAGACCCAATTCAGATGTTCCCAGGTATTTAGCCCATGGATGGCCAGGCAGTCCAGGTAGGACGTATTCAACCGCTCCAGGGAGTCTGCAATCCCTCGCGCCATCAGGTCTGGGTCAGCAGTTGGGGGAATTTTGCTTGAGAGATAGATTTGTGATCGAGACACCCCCAGGGTTTTCAAAGCCTGTCCCAGATAGGATTCACTTTTGCCATATCCTCTGGCCGTTTCCAGGTGGTTAATCCCCAGTTCCAGGGCGGTTCGAACCGTTGCCGTGGCCTCCTCTGGGTGAGCCAGGTAGCGCATGGTCCCCAGAGAAAAAACTGAAATTGACAATTCCGTCTTACCGAAGCGGCGATATTGCATCACTCAGGACGTCAGCTCATGAAGTCTCACTATTACTAGAAGGCCCGCGCTGCACGAAGTCTTGAGGCCGTAAGTTGGAAATAAAGTCTCGGAAAGCCTGCCGTTCTGCTTCATCCGCATCTCGATCAACAGGAATTGATGCATCTGCAATCACTTCTTCCATCACCCAGATGGGGGTATTCGTTCGGAGGGCAATGGCGATTGCATCACTGGGGCGGGCATCAATTTCCTTTTTGACTTCACCCTGGCGGACTGTCAGCACTGCATAAAAGGTATTGTCTTGTAAAGAATGGATAATAACTCGATCCAGAGTCATATTCCATTCCTGCATAAAATTCACAAACAGGTCATGGGTCAGGGGGCGAGGGGGCGTTTGGTTTTCCAGTGCGTTCATGATAGATTTGGCCTGATCCTGACCAATATAGATGGGTAGAGCTCGTCGTTCCGAGGCATCTCTCAAAAGCACAATCGGGTGACGAGTTCCTGCATCCAGCGCAATTCCAGCGACTTTCATCTCAATCATTAGCTTAGCCTCTAGAATCCTTTGGGAGAGAGGGAGACACAGGGTAAGGTATGTACTGAGGTCAGTACGTCATTTAACGACTACGTTTAGTACTTCATATAACCAGTAGTACTTCATATAACCAGTCAGTCGATAGAACCAGCAGGCAAAACTGCTATCAATGGTCTAGGAGACTACTGACTTACAGTATGCCCTGAACTTGGTCTTAGTCCATACTTCCTCCCCAATGATTTTGACGAAAATAACGGGGAATGTCTGCAAACGTTCAGTAAAGTTTTTTTATCGCCCTAAGAGCAAATGTTTACCGGACTCATTAACGCTGTGGGTACCCTGCAGCCCTACGGCACCGAACAACTCCGAATTATCTGCCTGCCGGAGCAGGCCCACCTCCTCCTACCGGAGCTTGAAATTGGAGACAGTGTGGCTGTCGATGGGGTTTGCCTCACAGTGACGCAGATTTTGCCCCAGGGGTTCCTGGCTGATGCCTCCCCTGAGACGCTGAGCCGCTCTACCCTAGGGCTAATCTCTGAACCGGAAACTGTCAACCTTGAGCCAGCCCTAAAGTTAGGGAGCAAACTGGGAGGCCATTTTGTCACAGGGCATGTGGATGGTATCGGTTCCCTACAGGAGGTGGTAGAGATTGACGGTTCCTGGGAGATGAGCTTCTCCGCTACCCTCTCGATCGCACGGTACATCGTGCACAAAGGCAGTATTGCGGTTAATGGCGTTAGCCTGACTGTGGCCGATTGCAATTCTGCGGGCACCTGGTTCAAGGTGGCAGTGATTCCTCACACTTATGGCAAAACCACCCTGCACCGACTGCAACCGGGCAGTCGGGTTAATCTAGAGGGCGACATCCTGGGCAAATATGTGGAGAAGTTTCTGCGCCTTGGGGACGATCGGGCTGCGGGGCAGCCCCCTCAAATTCGAGAAGAAGACGGCCCTTTTGAGTCGATCGGACCGGCCTTTCTAACCGAACATGGCTATCTGTAACACTGATGAGTCGAAGACGGTTGTTGATTACAGGCGCAAGTGGATTTCTGGGCTGGCATCTCTGCCAGGTTGCCCAGGATGGCTGGGAAGTCTATGGCACGAGCTTTTCTAGGCCCCTGACCATCCCAGGTGTGAAGCGACTACAGGTAGACCTGCGGGACTGGCAGCAACTCCGGCAACTTTTTGCGGATGTGCAGCCTGCAGCAGTTGTTCATGCCGCAGCTCAATCGAACCCCAATCTCTGCCAGGCTGAGCCAGAAGCAGCAGCCCAGATTAATGTGGCTGTTTCCTGGGCGATCGCAGATCTCTGTGCCGAAAGTCAAATTCTCTGTGCCTTTACCTCTACTGATCTGGTCTTTGACGGACAGCATCCCCCCTATCGAGAAACCGATCCAGTCTGTCCCCTCAGCCACTATGGGGAGCAGAAAGTGCAGGCCGAAGAGGGCATACGGCAGCGGTATCCCCAGAGTGCAATCTGCCGTATGCCCCTGATGTTTGGGTCTGCCAACCAGGCTAAAAGCTTCATCCAGCCGTTTATTCAAACCCTGAGGGCAGGAGGGAACCTGCGCCTGTTTACGGATGAATACCGAACCCCGGCCAGTGGGACAACGGCAGCAAGGGGAATTCTGCTGGCTCTAGAGAAGGTGCAGGGGCGTATCCACTTGGGAGGACGGGAACGGATCTCTCGCTATGCATTCGGACAGTTGATGGCAGAGGTCCTAGATTTGCCCGCAGACCAATTGCAGGGTTGTCTGCAGGCAGAGGTGCCCATGGCAGCCCCCCGACCACGGGATGTCTCCCTGGACAGTTCCCTGGCCTTTGCCCTCGGCTATCATCCCCTGTCCCTGCGAGATGAATTAACCGCATTGCGAGGAAAGGTTTAGACCATCTCCACCTGAGCGGACGGAACCTCTTCCCAGAGGACCTGGTAAAGCTGCAGGGGTTCTGCCTTGCCTTTGACGGTAACCAAGGACATGGGATTTACTGGAGGACACCGATCGCCCAATCGATCCAGCGTGGTTTGAGCAATTAAAATTTGACCAGCGGTGGCCGTGCTACAAATGCGACTGGCAACATTCATCGCATCTCCGATGTTGGTGTACTGAATCAGCTCAGACCCAATGTTACCGGCGGCTACCCGACCGGTGTTCAGGCCAATGTGAATCTGCACTTCCCGATCGCGGCCCTCCTGGGCCCAGCGCTGATTCAATCGCCGCATAGCCCATTGCATCTCGATCGCGGCCTGCATTGCCAACTGAGCATCATCTAGCCGACTATAGGGAGAACCCCAAACCGCCAGCAGGGCATCGGCAATATACTTCTCCAGCGTGCCCTCATAGCGGAAGACAATGTCCTCCACCATGATTTTGAAGTACTCATTCAACATTCCCAGCACCTGACGCGGTTCCATCTGCGAGGACATCTCTGTAAAACCTGTGATATCAGAAAACAGGGCTGTGACTTCTGTTTCGACAATCTTCAGTTCTCCTTCTTCCCGAATCTTCTGACTGACGGCTTTAGGGAAAAAGCGTTCCAGTTTGGCCCGCATCTCTGCTTCAGCCTGCATTTTCTGGTACAGATGGGCATTTTCGATCGCCACTGCCGCCTGACTGGCCAGCCCCGCCAGAAACTCCAGATCTTCCTGGGAGTAGGCATTGGAGAGGGACAGGTTATCGGCATAGAGAACACCAATCACCTGATCCTTCGGTTTCAGGGGAACCCCAATCGACGCATGAATGGCCTGGTGCAAAATCGAGGGAGAATCGCTAAACCGCTCATCATCTCTGGCATCTGCAATCAGAATTGCATCCCCGTTCTCACAGACAAAGTTAACAATGCGGCTACTGTAAAATTCCTGGTCCACGGTCATTCCCAATCGGGCTTTCAATGCCTTCAATTCCAACTGCTGGGTTTGTTCATGTCGCAGGAGAATTGCAGCCCGGTCCACATCCATAATCGTGAATAGCAGGTCCAGAATCTTATTCAGCAGGGCATCCAGAGTCTGGGGAATTGAAAGCTGCTTGCTGACTTCCAGCAGAATCCTCAGCTTATCGGCACTACGCTGCTGAGTATCCTGCTGGCGCAGTTTGAGGATAGATCCGGCATAGCGGGTTGGCTCTGGATGCAACAGCTCTTCAAAATCGATCTGGGTTTGCCCCACAGAGGAGAGGCGGCGGACGATCGAGAGGCTGGAGATGTCCGAGCTGACTGCATCCTGTAGAGAACTGGCTGGAGCCTGGACAAACTTGAACGCTACCTTGCCTAAATGAAGCAGGTCTCCATCTAGGAGTTCCTGCTGGGTCACCTTTTTGTGATTGACAAAGGTGCCGTTGCGACTGTTCAAATCCTGCAACAGGATGCGATCGGCCATTACCTGGATCTCGGCATGATGTCGAGAGAGACCCCTGGCCTCGTTCTCCAGCACAATGTCATTATCCAGTTCTCGCCCGATCCGATTGGTTCCGGGCATCAATTGGTAGATCGTCTCATTGAAGGTATCTGGATCACGGATCAGATAAGGCAAGTGAAGTTCCCCTTCCCTTTCGGTTTATCTCATTGCAGGGCCTGAATCTGAGGGAGATCAGCCATGCTCGGACCACCAGGCAGGGTCTTCTCACACTCCCACTTTTCCAGATTTTCGATCAAATTGGGCGTCAACTGGGGGGAAGCCTGAGTCGCATAGACCGGATACAGCTCTGCCGTTCCCTTATCTCGGCCCGCAACGATGTTCTCCTTATCCACCCAGAAGAAACTGCCTTCGGCAAATTGCATTTCCCGCCCAGGTGCCAGGGTAGTGCCAATTTGGAACTTCAGGGTTTCGCCCGTTTGGGTGATGACGCAGGTGCGGGCTTTCACCTTAGAGGGATAGACATAGTAGAGACGATCGCGGCTGTACCAGGCCCCCAGAAAGCGAGCTGTAAACTTGTTGGTTTTGGCCCAGGCATTTTGAAAAGCCTGCCGGACTTTTTTCTCAGATGGTGTCAGTTTTACCCCTGTCCCAGAATTGGCACTGGCCAGGTACTGGCTTTTAAAGGCATTGAACTGATCATTGGTGGGATACTCTGAAACAGGCCCCTTAAAGACTGGCTTCAAGGGCTCTACCGGCTGAGTAGCCTGGGTAGGTTGAGTGGGCGCGTCAGCTGGTTGTTGAGGGGCAGGGACGGAAGCGGTGCCCGGATTAGGAGTCGTAGCTACAGACCCTGGTTTGCCAGCACCTCCTGGTTTGCAGGAGGGATTGTAGCTGAACACCTCCTTCCAGCGGTTGACGGTTCCCTCACCAATCTCAAACTGGTAGGGAGAGGTTTCAGCCCGGAACCAGATTTGAGCTTTGGCTATGCCTGGTTGGGCACTGACCAGTTTAGCCGCATCCTCAGCGCTGATTCTGTAAATGTTGCGGCCCATATACCAGTACAGGTTGTAATTTTTATTCTTCGTCGGATCGTAGTAGGAGTAAGTTCCACGAAAAGGCTTACCATACTTTTCCTCCCCCTCTTTGGTCTGAGGTTTAAGAGTAACAATCCGCTGATACCCCACGGCAATGTCAACCTGTCGAGGCACCAGATAGCTTTCCGCCTGTTCCCGGCTCATGGATTCATAAGGGGCAATCTGAACCACCATATCCATAGAACACCCTTCGTTCCGGCTGGTCCAGGAGGTTACCACTACAATCTTGCCAGGGGAAATTGTGAAGGGGTCATTGAAAATCACTTTATAAATATCAGCGGCCCGCACCTGAATTCCCCCCCGATCGAGCACCACTCGACCGACTACCCCTCCTCCAAAGGCTTCAATATTGGCAGTGGCATTATAAATCCAGCTTGGGGCACCCCAAGCCAGACCATCCAGAGTATTCAGCTTATTCACCTCGATGAAGGGGATCTGGGCACTGGCTGGGGCAGTGCTAAAAGCTAGGGCCAGAACAGCCAGACCGGAGAGAGCGATGGGTAGATTCATGAAGGGTTTTAGCATTGCCAGGATGATCTAAAACGTTGGGTGGAAGTGAGCTAGCACTGGCAAGTGAATCAGCATTTACTGCCAGAACAGACGGGATCTGGTTCCGGTTCGGGGGCTGTATAGGCAGGAGGGGTATAGGCTGGGGGAACATAAACGGGCTCAGGGGGAGGGACGTAAGCAGGTTCAGGTGGTGTATAGGTCTGAGTTGTTGGAGGGGTATACCCTTGATTGCCACTGGAGTAGCTGGCCGGCGTCGGTTCATAACCAGAACCAGAGGTGTCGTTGGGGTAGGAGGGCGTGGCTGTGCTACTGCCAGAGGTACTGGCGGGAATAGCTACAGCTAACTTGTCCTGAGCTTTCTGCACAATAACCGCCATTTTCTTCTCCCAGAAGGGGGTTTTGGCGATCTTGGCTGTTTCATCCAGTGCTTTTTGAGGCTCTCCTGCATCCAGCGCTTTCTGAGCCGCCTTTAGACGGCTTTCATTCTCTGTCCATTCCTTTTTCCAGCGGGTAACATTGCCCTGAGCCGTTTTACCTGTAGTCAAACGAGTAGGAATTACCTGAGCCAAGGCAACTGCATTCTCCAGCTTACCCGCCCGATATTGTTCCGTTGCCTGCTTGAGCAAAGCTGTGGCCCATTCCTCCAGGGATTTTGTCGCTGCCTGTCCCATAGCGCTGGCGGCGGGAATCTGAACAGCCGCCGCGATCGCATCTTTTAACTTCCCGTTGGAGGCCAGTTGCTTGGCCTGGAAAAACAGACACTCATGGAGCAAGGTTTGGGCTTGCGCGTGCAGATAGGACCCTGTCGGTACCAATTTCGCCTGATTCACGCAATCCTGGTATTTTGCAGCAGTTTTGGCACTCCGGGACTGATTCAAGGTGGTTTGCAGGCGCTGTTGCTCCTGCCACTGGGTATGGCCATAGACCCCTGTGGCACCGATCGCGACCACTGCGGAAGCCGCGATCGCCATTCCCATTCGGCGGCGCAACTTCTGGCCCGGTGTGGTTTGAGGTTCTGGAACCGGCTGAGTTTCCTGCTGACTTAAGGGTGGAATTGAGGGCAACTCACTACCGGACAGAGCCGCCGTGGCTTCCCGCTGAGGGGGAGCCTCAGAGGGGGGCGGGAGGGTCTGCTCGGCTGCTGGGTAGGCGATCGTCGAGGAACAAGCAGGCGCTACCGATTTCAGGGCCTGCAACACTTCTTTCACCGTCTGATAGCGTTGCCGGAAATCGTAGCAAACCATTTTGTCTAGAATTGCGGCCAGACTGGGGCTGATGGGTGTTTGCAGTTGATCTCGCCAAAGAATTTCACCAGTTAGAACATCTTCTGGGAGTTTACCCGGAGAAATGCCGGTCAGAGCCTGGATACCAATCATCCCGACAGCATAGATATCGCTGCAAAAGCGAGGCTTGCCACTGTATTGTTCGTTAGGCATGTAACCAGGGGAGCCGATGGCGACAGTCAGGCTGGTTTGGCCCATGGGATTGATCGTCTGGGCGCTGATCTGCTTCACTGCCCCGAAATCAATCATGACAACTTTGCTGTCTCGCTTCCGTCGAATCAGATTGGAAGGCTTGATGTCCCGGTGAATTACGTCCTGTTGGTGGACGTAATCAAGAATCTCCAGAATCCCCTGGAGCAACTCCATCACCTGGGGTTGGGAAAACTGTTTACCAGGAAGCAATTCCCGGCTTAGATCCTCCCCTTCGATAAATTCCTGAACCAGGTAAAATTCCTGATTTTCCTCAAAGTGGGCATACAGGCGAGGAATCAGATCATAGTCACCCAATCGGTGTAATACCAGGGCTTCCCTATCAAACAATGTCCTTGCCACTTCCAGGGCTCCCGGATTGCTCATCTGGGGCTTGAGCTGTTTGACTACACAATGGAAATTACCTGGAAGGTGGAGATCTTCTGCCAAAAAAGTTTGACCAAACCCGCCGGACCCCAGGGGGCGGAGAATCTTATAGCGACCACTCAGTATTGTCTCTAGCATTGCTCTCAGTTATCTGTGTGGTGCAATGGCAAGCAATAGCAATTTTACTGGAATCAGCAAAAGTCAAAATTAAAGATTCTTTAATTTATGGCCTTCTGAACAGCTTTACCAAGGCACAGAAAAATTTTGCACCTGGATGTTTAGATCCAAAGTTCTTGTCCAGATTCCGTATTTCAACTGAATATATCCACAAAAAAGCCCCAGAATGGGGCTTTGGGAGTTAGAAGCTAAATATCCCATACCCCTATTTTACCTAGCCTTTACCAGCTAACCGGATAAAAACCGTGAATTTTCTGTTGCAACAGAAGAATTTTGTTCTCCTCAGGAGCCGATCGATGCAAATTTCCGACACAGCCCTCCATCGATCCTGGGTACCCCTCAGGCAATCTGGGCCATTTCCTCAGCTAATTCTGTAAGTTGAATAAATTCTGTAAATTTCTCAACTAGCCAGGGATTACGCCATCCTCTTGAGGTTTCCTCAGAGAGGATTCTCAGGGCTTCCTGGGGGGTAAAAGCAGCCTTATAAGGCCGTTCATGGGTCAGGGCATCGTAGATATCGATGACCTGAAAGACTTGAGCCAAATAGGGAATCTCTTCTCCTTGCAACCCATCGGGGTAGCCGGAACCATTCCAGCGTTCGTGGTGATGGCGAATGATGGGCAGTACTCCCCGCATCGTTCGCAATGGTTGGCAAATTCTTTCCCCGATTAAGACATGCTGCTTCATGACAACCCATTCATCAGGGGTAAATCCTGCGGTTTTGAGTAGGACTGCATCGGGGATGCCGACTTTACCAATGTCATGCAAGTAGCCACCCCACATTAGATCTCGGACTTCGGTCCGGGACAGCCCCAGGTACTCACCAAAGGCTTTGGCCCGCATGACCAGACGATCGCAATGGTCTCCCGTATTCGGATCTCGGCTCTCGATCGTGCGGGCAATGGAGAAAAGTACCTTTTCAGCGTGATCGAGATCCTCATTCAGACGCTTCTGATGAACCAGAGACTTGACCCTGGCTGAGAGTTCTAGTTGGTCGAAGGGCTTGGTCAGGAAATCATCTCCTCCGGCCTCAATTCCCTTTAACCTGGCCCGTCGGTCATTCAGAGCCGTGATGAAGATCACAGGAATCAAACGGGTTTGCTCATCCTGCTTCAAGCATCGACAGACCTCAAATCCATCCATTCCTGGCATCATGACATCCAGTAAGATCAGATCAGGGTCATTTTCAACGACACACTTCAGCGCAGCAGGGCCACTATCCGCTTCCAGAACTTCATAGCCCTCAACTGATAGCAGTGCAACTGCAGTCATACGACTGGCTGGATGATCATCGACAACAAGAACTTTAGGTCGGTCTGCTTCCGGATATTTCATACCAAGTCTGGCCCTTGGGTTCCCATACTAGCAAACGTGCTCAGGTGTAAACAGGTGTCTTGTCAAGAGCAAGCTTATTCTTCAGTATGGTAAATGTTCCTACTTGAAGAATCGGTTTTTATACGGAATCTAGGTTTCCTTCACCCCAGTCGGCACTCTGGGAATTTCCTCATAAAGTTCCTCTGGTTCAGTTACAGGTTCTAACTCTTCTTCTTCATTCAGGAAGCGGATAGAGACATCGGCCCCATTAATCACAGCACCAATCAACTGGAATTCCCCATTGTTTAATTGGTCTGTCACTTCAGTTAGCAAGCTACTTTCGGTATAACCTGGCCGGGTTAACAGAACAATACCATCTGTTAGGGGCTCCAACAATAAGGCATCGTTACAACGGCTGAGGGGGGGAGCATCCACGAGAACCAAGTCAAATCGCCCTCGAACATCCTCCAGTAACCGCCGGATTTCGCTGGACTCCAGGATTGCTGCTGCTCGTCTTTGAGGACCAGGACTGGGCAGAATATACAGGTTTTCAATCTGTGGTACGAGACGAATACAATCGCTGGTATGACCAAAATAGCGTAGCGGTTCAGTCAAACTATCTGGGTCGATCGCAATATTCAGGGCCTTAATGTGAGACGCTGATCTCAAATCTGCCTCTAGAACTAGGGTTCGCATACCTGCCCGGGCAGCCGCGATCGCCAGATTATAGGCTGTCGTTGTTTTCCCTTCGCTGGCCAGGGCACTGGTAAACAGCAACACTTTGATCTTCCTCCCTTCAACCCGACGCAGATTGGTACGCAGCCGTTCATAGAAGTCGATATAGGGGGAATCCGCTTCGGTAATCACGGGAATTTCATCGTCCAGGTCCAGGCCAGAGAGCTGAGGTAAGACCCCCAGCAGTGGAACGTCTTGATTTTGCAGTGCTTCCCGCACTTCTTCCAGGGTGTAGAACTTGCCTTCCAGTAAACTGAGGAGCAAGATAATCCCACCGCCACCGACAAAGCCAAGCAAGACCCCCACACCAAGAATGAGGGGAATATTTTTAGAGGGCTTAATGTCAACTGTGTACTGGGCTGACTTTGTCGCGGTTAAACTACTGACCGTTTCCGCCTCAGCCGCTCTGGCGTCCACCAGGGCACTTTGGATCTTATCGTAAAGGGCTCGCTTCAACAGCACCTGTTGCTCCAGGCGGGTTCGTTCCAACTGTTTGTTAGGAATCGTGGCATAGGCTGTCCTCAGTTGCTGTTCCGAGTTCTTGAGGGTAACCATCTGTTGCTGGAGTGCTTCTCGCTGGGTGTGCAGTTCAACCAGGGTATTGGCCAGTTGCTGACGGGCGGGATCCAGACTGCTATCGCGCCGAATCTGGTCTCCACCCGAAAGAGGGGCTGCCATATTGTTCCCGCCAATCACCTCATTGGCTCGTTGCTGTAGCATTTGCTCTAAAGCCTGCCGCCTTTTGCCCAGCTCGATCAGGGTAGGATGCTCTGACCTGAGATCTTTAGAGAGAATCTCAATTTGAGATTCAATTTGATAGATTTGAGTTCGTAAATTGGCGATGATCGGGTCAGCACTGAGGGCTGAGGCTGCATAGGCTTGATTGGGATTCAGCCCCAGACGCTGTTGCAGACTACTCAATTGGGTATCAACCCCCTGTAAAGTCAGCTCCAGTTGCCGCTGCTGTTGTTCACTACTTGTAATAGCACTCAGCAAATTGCCATTTTGAGCAGCCAGTAAAGCAGGCCCTTCAGTCCGATCGTATTGCTCTAAATTACCTTCAGCCGCTCTCAGTTCCTGGGTGGCCTTTGGTAACCGCTGGTTGAGAGCGGAAATTGTAGCCTGTAATCGGCCCACATTCACCTTTCGGCTCTGCTCTATCATGGCTTCCATGAGGAAGTTGACAATGTTAACAGCCTGGCGAGGGTCATCTGCCTGATACCGAATGATCACCTGGAAAGGGGTTTCAGCCCCTGTTTTTGAATCTTTTTTCGGTTCCTGAATTTTGACTTTCAAGAACTTCAGCATCTGTTGTCTCGTGGTTTTTGCCTTTTGGGCCACTGGATCAAGGACGCTACTTGCCAGAAGGATATCGGGAGATAGCTCCTGGCCTTGCTGGACGATTTGTGTTCCTGTTGTGGAGAAGGAAACCGTTGCCCGGTTGCCGAACAAAATACCCTCAGCAATGTAAACAGCTGCCTCTCGAGGTTGTAGTGCCACAATCCCCGAAACACCGATGGCAGTGGTGACGGTGATCAGACCAACCCACTTATATTTATCGAGAGCAATTAGAAACCGTTTTAAGAGAGGCAGGCTCATAGCTTTAGAGAACAAAATTCAACGTTCAAAATGCAAGACAAGGATCAATTTGGCATAGAGACTTAATTTCTAATTTTTATTTCTAATTTTTAATTTTGAATTTCTCTTTAAGGTATCCCAGACTTGACAAATAATCAGCCATTTGGCAAGGGTTCTTCATCATCGGTTTGTACCTGTGGGTCGGAACAGATTACCTGCACTATTAGCCAGGGAATCAAAGAAGAGGAGGAATCCCAGAATATCCCGGAACGGTTGAGTGAAAACCCCTAATGCATAGGTAATCTGGGCCACCAGATTTCGACCAATGATAATCACATCGTTATTCTGGAGGGGGACATTCTGGCTGATATCTCCCCGTAACAGGCTTTCCCCGTTAATTTGTCGAGTGACCGCTTTCCCCTGTTCCGGGTCAAATCGCACCAGCGCAATACTGCCCAGATCGGCTACGTCAGGATTTGGCCCAATTGCAGTCAGAGCATCCAGAAAAGTACTTCCATTATTCAGACGCAAGACTCCTACCGTACTACCGGGGTAACTCAGGATGCGAATGCTGATCAGGGGTTGAGCCAGGGTAGATCGGGAAACCAGATCCCGATCGTAATCCTGAATTGCGCCTGCGGTCAGCCTGGGAACGACGACGACATCCCGATCTTGCAGATTTAGATCGGGCATGGCATCCCCGTTTTTCAGGGGGGTGAATAAGTCAATTGTTTGTTCCACAAAACTGCCATCCAACAGGGGACGCCGAATCTTCACAGCCCGTAGATCAGCTTGGTCTGTCGTGCCTCCGGCGGCCAGCAGGGCGGTAGAGATCCGCAGAAATCCAACTCCTCTTCCTGCCCCACTCAGGGCATAAAAACCGGGCTCACTCACTTCCCCCACGATCGTCACCTGCACAGGTCGCGGTCCAGCCAGGGCAACAGTTACGATCGGATCAATGATGTAGCGGTCCAGATCGGTTCGGATCCGCTCCCTGGCTTCCTCCAGGCTGAGTCCTTCCAATGGAACTCGCCCCAGGAGCGGCATGGTGATTTTGCCTTCCGGATCAATGATGGATTGGGTGGACAAGTCAGTAAATCGCTGGACCGTAACAGTAACCGTGTCCCCAATGCCCAAACGATAAATCGCTAATGGGGTTTTGGGCTTTTCCACCGGTAATTGGGATGGCCCTGTTGGGGTTTGGGAGGAACCTGGTGTGGGAAGTTCTCCCCGCTCTCGCAATCGCTGTCTGGCCTCTTCCAGTAACTCCAGGGTGGTGGGGCGGCGGGAGGGCACAGGTGGGCGATCGCCGGTTGAAGGTTTGGCCGGAACTGGGGCTGGAGAGGGGGGAGCCACCTCAACCGGTTTAGGCCCAGGCGTGGGTGACGGATTTGGGGGCAGGGGTGTAGAACGCTGATTCAAATTAGGGAGCTGCCCCAAAGCTGGAGATGAAAATAGTCGGAAATTAACCCCCCAAAAAGCAGTTCCCCAGCAGATCACTGTGACTCCTGTATGTAAACTAGTCAGGAGAGCAGCTTGAGCGCGACGCAACAGGAAAACAGGCACACCAGGCATAGGCAAGAAGGGGCTAAGGATTGAATTTTGGATTTGAATTCAGTTCAGTTATAAACTCAAACTTCAAAATTCCATCCATCTTATTTCAAAGGTCCTGACATCAGGGCAGACTGAACAGCTTGTCCTAAAGACTGAGCTGTCGGAAGAACCTGATCGATGTTTCCCAGCGGTTCGATCGGAATCAGGATAGAAACAGCAACCCAGGGAAGCCGAACACCCCGAAGTTGGGCGGCCTGATCAGTCCAAAACCACTGGCTGGGGGAGGGACTTCCCCCACCAGGCCAGGCATACCACTGGCTCAGGGCATAGGTCTGACGATCGTTCCAGGCTCGCAGAAAACGAAACTCCACCTGTTTGTCTGAGGATGCCGCCAGGGAAAAAGAAGATTTTTTGAGGGAATCTGTTTCCCACCGTTGAGATCCAATGATATCTGTCCACTCAACCTGCGGCTGGCTCACAGTTCCTTCCTGGGGCAGCAAAAGCAGGTCGATTTTGTCCCCTTCCAGTCCAGGCCGCTTGGCAGAAGCTGGAATTCCAACCTCCTGTAAGATCCACTTATGCCCTCCCAACTTGATGACCTGATAGTTTAGGGTAGGCCATCCCACAAGGGTGAGCCCCTGTTTTCGCAGGTTCTGCAATTCCTTCAGGGCAGTAACTTGGGGGACACGCTGCCAGGGCCATTTGCCTCCCAGATACCCCGGAACAGCACCGATCCCAACCAGAAGGACTAGGAGCAATAGGATGACCGATCGGGACAGGGGAAGGTTCTGAAGGCGTTTGGGCAGGGACATCATCGCTTACTTCGTATATCACACCATTAGTTTTAACTCTGATCCGGTACAGGATCAGGAAATAGCCGTTCAATCCCGATCAGAATTGGAATCAGCAGGAGCAGCATACAGGCTGAATACAGATCACCGCCCCAACTGTCATGGAACCAGGCAAACAGGCTATCCCGACCTGTACCATGCATAAAGGTGAGCAGGGTATTGCGAATGATGTTAGCCAAGACACTCATCAGGGCTGTGCTAACCAGGAACAGGGTCACCCGGGCTCGGGAATGTAAATCCTCCCGCCAGAAGAGTAACATTAGCCCGACATAGAGACTGGTAAATAGCATTTTGAGGCCAGCACAGTGGGGAGCCACTTCAACAATGCGATCACCCACATAGAGCGCGATATCCCTGACTGTGACATCCAGTCGCAACTGATGCAAAATAAAGCCAGCCATGCCAGCAATAAATCGTTGCAAAGGAAAGGTATAAGGCTCAATTAAATAGGGCATAGAAGTTGGCGTAGCCAGGAACACCAACAGCAGGGAAAAAGCCTGTAACTTCAGCCCTGACAAGCCTTTCAACCAGAGACAGAGCCCTGCCAGGACAATGGGCAGAGACAGGTTGACCAGGTTAGACAGGCTACTCAGGTAGAAAACAGCCCCCAGAGCCATTAAGCCCAGCCCTATGGGAGAGGATCTCTGGGGGAGAGCTTGCCAACGATCGCGATTCAGCCAGCAGATATAAGCTGCAAAGGGAAACCCGATAATGCCATGGCTGAAATACTCATGTTCCAGACTGATACTTTTGTTCAGCCACCCATCGTACCAGTGGATAATCAGGGGCGCATACAAAAGCAACAACAGAGCCACGATCGCGCCATCCATCAGATAGCGTTCAATCGAGATCGGAATCTTTCGTCCAACATGCATAGGTGTTCCTCAATAGGGTCTGCTTAAAGGAATCGCTCAATAAGCCTGACTGAGATTAAACCGGACTGGTGGTATAAACACTCCGACGGGAAGTTTCGGCTGGATAGAGGGCAGAGTCGATCGCTGTCACCACCCGCTCTACCTGCTCCCCGGTCATGCCGGGATACATGGGCAGGGAAAGGATTTCATGACTGAGGGCTTCTGCCTTAGGAAAATCTCCGACGCCGTAGCCCAGATCATGGTAAGCCGGTTGCAAGTGACAGGGAATGGGGTAATGAATGCCTGTTTGAATCCCTGCGGCTGAAAGCGCCTCTTGTAGAATAGTTCGATCGATCAGACAGGATGCCCCAATCCGAATCACATATAAATGATAGACGTGACCTGTGCCACTTTGGTTTTGTATGGGCTCAAGCCCACTGGCCTGCAAAGGTTGGAGCAGGGCATCATATTGCTGAGCAATCTCATTGCGAGCCTGGTTCCAGCCAGCCAGGTAGGGCAGCTTGAGCTTAAGCACTGCCGCCTGCAAAGTATCCAGACGACTATTAATGCCGTAGTCGGTATGGATATATTTACGGGGTGATCCGTAATTTCGCAGCGATCGCACGGTCTGGGCAATGATTTCATCTTGAGTTACGACCATGCCACCATCTCCGATCGCCCCCAGGTTCTTACTGGGATAGAAGCTAAAGGCAGCTGCAACCCCGATCGCCCCGGCCCGATATCCTTCCCGCTCTGCCATATGGGCCTGTGCTGCATCTTCAAAAATCAGCAGATCGTAAGAACTGGCCAGATCTAGCAACTGTCGGGGGGAAACCATCTGACCATAGAGATGGACGGGAACGATCGCTCGGGTTTTGGGGGTAATCCGTTTTTCAGCAGCGACCAGATCAATCAGTGCGGTGGTTGGGTCACAGTCAACCAGAATGGGGGTTGCACCGGTCTGTAGCACCCCGATCAGGGTGGCAATAAACGTGTTTGTGGGCAAGAGAACCTCATCACCTGGGCCAATGCCACAGGCCCTCAATCCCAGAGCAATAGCTTCCGTTCCTGAAGCAACACCAATCCCATAAGGAACATTACAGGCAGCCGCGAAAGCAACCTCAAAATCAGAGACAGCCTGCCCCAAAATAAAATCTCCTCGTTCGAGAAGAGCCTGAACCTGTTGGGTAATTTCGGCCTGAATCGGGTCATGCTGGAAGGACAGGTCCACGAATGGAACAATGGCTGCGCTGTTACTCATAGGAAAAAATCAAAGAAGGGGAAAAATTGACAAAGGAGCCACACTACATCTATTCCAGTTTTAACTGGTCTATCATGAGTAACTTACACTGACCGAGCAGGGTCCGTATTAAAGTATTGATGAATTTATGCGGAAAGTAATCTTCAATTAATTTGCATCCTATGGATTACGAAACGGCCCGGAGTCTTTTGATGCGTGAGGGAACTGTAACGGAAGCAAACCCTAATTCCTTCCTGGCTCGACTGCAGCAGGGGCAGCCTCCTATCCCTGGCCAGGTCACTTCAATTTTGCTGGCTCTGAAAGTTCTGGTGGATGCATTGCAGGGCAAGACACAGATTGAACGGGAATTAGCCTACTGTCTGTATCTTCTGGCCTGGGATAGTCGGCGACAATTTGAGGCTAAACGAAGGGACGGACTGGGCTGGCCACCGCTTTTGGATGAAGACCTGAGCCGTATTGCTACTGCGGTAGAAAGCATTTTTGCTGGCAGATAACGTCTTAAAGACGGCGCTCTCGCAGTTCGGCCTCCAGAACCCCTGCATCTTCCTTCAGCAACACGGTAATTTGTCCGGTGTAGGAATATCCTTTGGGACTCTTGGCAATTTCTGTCCAATAGGCATATCGTTCACCCACTCGCAGTTCTCCTTGCAACGCCGCAATCAGGGGCCGCACCTGATTCACTGACTGACTCAGGGCTGCCGGATTCGGGTAGGTGAGAACGGGTCTGGCCCGATTGTAATCTTGATAAATGTCCAAGCCATAAAGGATGCGGAGGGATTCCTCCAGACGATCGGTAGTAACCTTATTGACCATATCGAACAGCGAGAATTGCTCAGTTCGAATAATCTCTGAATTAGGAGTGGGTCTGATTCTGCCAGGGGGAAGAACGGATGCCTGGAAAATATAGCGCCGGGCTGGTGTATCGCTGCGCCGGACAACCAGCACCTCTCCAGTTGCCCCCTGTAAGGTCGGATTGCCCTTGATCCAGGCTGCGACTTCATCGGCTGTCTGACCTGGGAGGGCCAGAGCCCGCCCACTCAGCAGAGGCAGCATCCCTAAAGAGAGACCCATTGACAACCACCTGATCATAGTAAACCTCCCGACGTAAGCCTGTTTTGTCCACAAACTATAGCCTTTGACTCAGGAAATTGACTACTATGGAAGGCTTTAAATTGCCAATCTGTGGAGATGCCATCGATATTATGGGAATGGATGGATGGCCACTTTAACCACCCGTCGCTGGGCCATGTCCTGAAATACTTGCTCCAAGTCTTGCAGGGGACGATGCTCCGTAATCAGCAAGTCAAAGGGAAGGGCACGACTGGCCAGGAGAGCCAGAGCGGCCCGGACATGGGTGGGGGTGTTGTGGAAGACCCCTTTGAGAGTCAGCTCACTATAATGTAACTGTTCCGTGCTCACCGTAATGCAGGTATCGCGGGGACAACCGCCAAACAGATTAACTGTAGCTCCCGGACGGCCACAGGCGATCGCCGTTTCCCAGACACTGGGCACCCCAGTTGCTTCAATCACCACATCGGCTCCCCAGCCTTCCGTGAATGCTTTAACCGTCGCTGGGATATCAGTTACCTGTCGATGGTTGAACGTTTGTGCTGCCCCGAATTGACGGCCAATCTCTAGGCGTTGATCACTCCCCCCAAACAGGAACACCTGCGGACGGGGAACAGAATTGGAACCAGAGACTAGAGCTGCCACGAACATGAGCCCGATCGCCCCGTCTCCCAAAACCACCACCCGATCGCCCGGTCGCACATTGGAGCGGGCCACTCCATGCAGCACACAGGCCAGTGGTTCTGTCAGGGCGGCCAGGGCCTCCGATAATCCGGCTGGAATGGGTAACAGGTTCTGTTCCACGATCGGAGCCGGGATGTTCAGATATTCCGCAAAGGTGCCGTTATTAAAGACCAGGTTGGGGCAGAGGGAATATTCCTGACGGTGGCAAAAAAAGCAGTGCAGACAGGGGGCAGAGTTATTGGCGACCACCCGATCGCCCACCTGCCAGCCTGCTACCCCCTCTCCCAGGGCTACAATCTCACCAGCAGCTTCATGGCCAAACAGGGTGGGGGGTCGGAGCATACGGGCATGTCCTCCCCGTCGCCAGACTTTTAAATCGGTGCCGCAGGTCGTCGCTGCCACCACCCGGATGACCACTTCTCCCGGTCCTGGTGTTGGATCGGGAACCGTTTCCAGACGTAGATTGGTTTGACCGTAAAGCAGAGCTGCTAACATTGCTATCCATTCCACAAAAAATAGGTCCACGATCGTGGACCTATTTCAGATTAAATGAATTTGTATGCCCCTCAGGGAATCCAGTTGATTTAACCTGCTGCTGCCGGTTGCTTCACCTGACTCAGGAGTTGATGCAGGGTTTCTCCTTCAATGACCTCCGTTTCCAGAAGCTTGACCGAAATCTGCTCCAGCAAGTCCCGGTTGGTCTCCAGGATATCGAGAGCCCGCTGATGGGCTTGCTCGACGATTTCCTTCACTTCCTGGTCGATCGCCTCAGCGGTGCGATCGCTGACTGAGCGCCGGGGGTTAGACATCCCATCCCCCAAAAACATCGCCTGCTGACCTTTCTCATAGGCCAGGGGACCCAGCACCTTGCTCATGCCGTAGGTTGTGACCATGCGCTCGGCCAGATCGGTGGCCCGTTGCAGGTCATTCGAGGCTCCAGTGGTGATACTGCCAAAGACAATCTCCTCCGCCGATCGGCCCCCCAGGAGGGTAGCAATCTGGCCCCGAATCTCAGCCTCATCCATAAGAAAGCGGTCCTCCGTAGGCAACTGCAGGGTATAGCCCAGGGCGGCCATGCCGCGCGGAATAATGGAAATCTTTTCCACCTTGCCACTTCCTGGAGTCAGGTATCCGACTAGGGCATGACCCACTTCGTGGTAAGCGACGATCTTCTTCTCTTTATCATTGAGAACCCGGCTCTTCTTCTCCAGCCCTGCGACCACCCGTTCGATCGCCTCATTCAAATCAGCCTGACTCACAGCTTCCCGCCGGAACCGGGCCGCCAGGAGTGCGGCTTCATTCACCAGATTGGCCAAGTCTGCGCCAGCAAAGCCAGGGGTACGGGTTGCGATCGCCTTCAGATTGACATCTGCGCCCAACTTCACCTTCTGGGCATGGATCTTGAGGATAGCCTCCCGACCTGCTAAATCCGGTCGATCGACCAGCACCTGGCGATCGAACCGCCCAGGACGCAACAGCGCAGGGTCGAGAGTTTCAGGCCGGTTGGTGGCCGCCAGCACAATCACTGTCTGCTGTCCGGCAGCAAACCCATCCATTTCCGTCAGCAACTGGTTCAGGGTCTGTTCCCGCTCGTCATTGCCCCCGTAGAAGCCGCTGCTGCTACGGGACTTACCGATCGCATCCAATTCATCAATGAAGACGATGCAGGGAGCCTGTTTCTTCGCCTGTTCAAACAGATCTCGGACTCGGGACGATCCGACACCGACAAATAATTCCACAAACTCAGAGCCAGAAATGCTGAAGAAGGGGACTCCGGCTTCCCCAGCCACCGCCTTCGCCAACAGAGTTTTCCCGGTGCCCGGAGGACCTACCAGCAGCACCCCCTTGGGAATGCGGGCTCCAATCTGGGTAAACCGACCGGGAGTCTTGAGGAAGTCTACAATCTCCACCAATTCCGTCTTGGCTTCTTCGACGCCAGCCACATCATTGAACGTGGTGCGAGCCGATTCCCCTTCAACATAGACTTTGGCCTTGCTTTTCCCGATCGACAGTGCACCCTGAGGACCACCCCCGCGTCCAGCAAAAAACTGCAGGATTCCAACAAAAATTAAGGGGGGAATCACCCAACCCAACACGCTGGTGAACCAACCATTCCTAGCCGGTGGAGGAGCCCCAAACTCAACCCCCTTTTCTTCCAACAATTTGGGCAATTGCAAGTCGAAAATGGGCGTGGTGGCAAAAACCTGACCGGCTTGGTCGTTCTCTCCCTTCAACTGATAACGAATCTCATTCTGCCCCACAGAGGCCCGTGAGACTTGCTGTTCCTGCACCTGATGGATAAACAGGCTGTAGGGAACCCGGGGAATCTGGGGCCCAAACAGATTGGGTAGGAAGAGATTGACCAGCAAAAAGATGCCTGAAAGGAGCAGTAGCACGTTGCCAATCAGACGGGCACGGGGAGGTCGATCCTGATTTTTAATGGGCATGGTTGTTTTAATCCTTGGATGTCAAGAGCATCATTTTAGAGACGTTGCCTGCAGTGCCTGTGCGGGTTCATCCCCATTTGGGAGGGGTGAAGTTAGTAGCAGGATAAGTTGCGCCCATACTCCTAACTTAAGGGGGGCACAGCAGCCAACCAGTCAAAAATCCGGTCTAATTCCTCCAGTCTAACCAGCCCATACTGCCAAAGTGAGATCGGGAGCAGGCTGGCACCGTCTTCACAATGCTTGAGGGCAAGGGCGATCGCCGCTGCTGGAATGGACAGTTCCTCCTGTAGAAAAGTAATTAAGCGATCGGTCCTGGAGGCATTCATAGTAAATCCATACTAATCAGGGTAAGGAGTGTTCTGGAAAAAGACCCAATTAAACGACGAAGGGCACTGCGGGCTAAGCTGGGAGTTATCAGCCTGTCATAATTTAGGGCCAACAGATCGGAAAGGTCATCAGACTATGGACTTGTGATCTAATATTAATTTTTGCAACTTTCTCTCAGAAAGACATCCTGGCCAGGGTGGTGAAAACCGTAACAGCGGGCTCCAGATTATTACGGATTTCTGATCAGTCCAGGGAGCAGCGGGGTTTTGCGGCTAAGCTATCGGCAGGATTTGAGCAATATCAGGAGGAATTCCAGCATGTCTAAAACTCTGACTATGATGAAGCGGCTCACTGGCAAGTTCGTTTTGGCTGTTGCAGCTACTGCTGTTGTTTTAGTTGGTTCTGTCTTTCCGGCTCTGGCTGGAGAGGGAATTCTGAAGGCGGATGATCCGAAAGCCCAAATCAATTTGAGAGAAAGTGCCAGCACCAGTTCTCGTAGTCTGGGTTATGGGCTGGTGGGCGATCGGGTCACCACTCTAGACCAGGTGAAGGGCACAGATGGCTATGTTTGGTATAAGGTGAAATTTCCCAAATCAGGGTCTGTGGGCTGGGTTCGAGGGGATTTTGTCCAGGTTGTGACCCCAGAAGGAATCCTGCAGGCCGAAGATCCACAGGCGCAAATCAACCTGCGACAGGATGCTAACCCCAACTCTACCAAGCTGGGGTATGGGGTCGTGGGCGATCGGGTGCTCATTCTGGGATCAAAGAAAGGGACAGATAACTACACCTGGTATAAGGTGAAATTTCCCAAGTCAGGGGCTGTGGGCTGGATTCGGGGCACATTTTTGCGAGTTACTCAATAACGTGATGATTGGAGTTTCCTATGACTGCGGTACCTTCTCCCCAGCCCCCTACGCCTAAGCGTCGTTCCTTTCCCTGGTGGGCCTACATCTTACTCTTTTTGGGCGGATGTACGGGCTTCGGCATGCTTCTAAATGCTCAGGAGGAACAACAGTATGACAAGGCCCTCAAAGCCTACCAAGCTGGAGATTGTGAAACAGCACTGAAGGAATTCAATCAGCTCCTGAAAGGCAAATCAGCCGGGAATAAGTCCGATCGGGTCACCAGTGCACGGGCCAAGAAAGCTGAGTGTGATGCCCTGGGCCTGGGCGAAGTTCAACAAAAAGCGGGTAAGCCCGATCAGGCGATCGTCCGTTACACTAACTTCGCAGCCAGCTACCCCAGCAGTCCCTTGCGGGGAAAGGTTCAACAGAGCATGACTGAACTGTTCCAGAAAGGGGATCTGAAAAAACTGGCCCAACCAGGAGTATGCAACAAACTGAAGGTGCTCATCGATCAGAAACTCGTTCCTGACCCCCAGAAAAACGGACCTCCTTTTTATCAAGCCTGCGGCCAGCAATTGGAGGCCAAAAAGCAGTACACCGATGCCGTCAAGATTTACGAGATGTTTCTGGCCCAATATCCCAAGCATGCGCTGGAACCTCAGATTAAGGCAGCCCTGGCCCGATCGCTGGTGGCAGAAGCCAGGGCTGCAGGGGCGGGAAATATTCCAGCACCGGGAGTCAGCGGTTACTCGGGTTCTGGTGCCACCACAGTCGTGATCCAGAATGAGACTCCCAACAAGTTGCGTATCGTTTTCAGCGGTCCCCAGCCAAGATTTGAGGAATTGGCCCCCTGCCCCAATTGTGTCAAGTTTAAGGGCCGGGGTCCAAGCGGTTGTCCCAATAAAGGACCCGTGGGGACCTATACCCTCAAGCCGGGGAACTACGATGTGGTGGTGAAAACCGAGGGTGGCAATGCCCTTCCCTTTACGGGGAAATGGGCTTTGGGAGACGGCAGCGAGTACAACAGTTGTTTCTTTATTGTGCAGCGATCGAGCTCGTAGGAGAACCGATGGAAAATGTGAACTGGATGGATCTGCTTCCGGCGGGGCTGGCGATTGCCATTCTGCTCGGTGGGATGCTGATGATGTTTACCGGTATCTGGACGGCCCGGAACAAGTAGTCCCTAAAAGGGAACGTCATCCTCGTCATCCTCAACTGTACCGTCTGCACCCGCTGCGAGGGGATTGGACGTGGAGCGATCGCTGTCCTTGCTCATCGGGCTGATATCCCCATCCAGATCCACAATCTGGCCGTTGAACAGATAAGCCAGGTTCTTGGCTGCCCGTGTTACTTCATCTTCCTCCCACGATGGAGGGGGTGGGGAAGTATCGGTTGGGATTTGGGGCGGCGGAGTCGGAGCAGGAGACTGGCGGAGCTTTGGAGGAGTTGGGTCTGAAGATACGATTGGACCCACCATGGATGCAGTCGGAGCCCCGTTGCCTGGGGATTGGGCCTCTTCTGGGACATACACTTCCAGCTTGACCTTAATCGGGCGGTTCAGGACTTCAGCGAACCCCTTTTCAATCCGTTCCTGCTGTTTCTGGGCTTTTGTCATCAGGGTCTGGGGCACTCCAATGCGGGCCTCATTGCCCGTGACAGCCAGGAGGTGACCATGCCCTTTGAGCAAGCCCTTGGTGATGGGCGGGATCCGATCCAGCACTCCCTGCCAAATCTGGAGCAGATCACCGGACTGAGGGGGTATAGCTGGTTGGCCGGTGGCAGTTGCTGGCGTCGATCGAGCAGCCACGGGAGAACTGACCACCGGCGGCTTTTCTACTGGGGTCGAAGGCACCGGCGTTGATGAAGGAGCAGAACGGACTTCCGGGGGAGGACTCTGACGCAGATTGACGGATTGGGGGGCAGGGGCCGATCGGGCTTCGAGGGATAATGCCCCCACCAGAATCACCTCTAGCCAGAGCCGGGGCTGGGTGGAGTGTTTCAACTGCCCTTCATTGGTCCGCAGATGCTCCTGGGTGGCCAGAATCGTCGAGAGATCAAGGGCCTGAGCCAGGTGCCCCATCTGCTCCCAGGTGGGATCGGTAACCGCAACCAAATCTTTGCGATCAGGGGCGGTTTTGGCAATCATCAAATCCCGATAAAAACTCACCAGATTCTGCAAGACAATGATTGGTTCTCGACCACAGTCCAGCAGGTGACGGGTGTGTTCCAGGACAGGGATGGGGTCATGGTGGGCGATCGCAATGGCTAGGGCCAGCAAATCCCGTTCGGGCACGGCCCCGACCAGATCCCAGACCCGCTCCACCGTCACCTGACCGGCCAGCAAACTGAGCTGATCCAGCAGACTCTCCGCATCCCGTAAGCCCCCCTGAGCCACTTGGGCCACCAGTTGTAAGGCATCGGGATGAATGTCGATTGACTCTTGGGTGGCAATCTCCGTCAGATGGTTAACCATTGCCTGCAACTCAATCCGCCGGAAGTCGAAGCGCTGACAGCGGGAGATAATCGTGGGCAGTACCCGCTGGGGGTCAGTGGTAGCCAGCACGAACACGACCCGATCGGGTGGCTCCTCCAGGGTCTTCAAGAGAGCATTGAAAGAGGCATTGCTGAGCATATGACACTCATCAATCGCGTAGACCTTGTAGCGACATTGCACCGGGGCAAACTGAGCCCGTTCGATCAGTTCCCGAATGTTGTCTACACCAGTATTACTGGCGGCATCAATCTCGATCACGTCCAGGGCATTGCCCTTCGTGATCGCCAGACAGACCTCACAGACCCCGCAGGGCTGTTCTGTGGGCACTGGACTGGCCAGACAGTTGAGGGACTTGGCCAGAATGCGGGCACTGGAGGTTTTGCCGGTGCCTCTAGCTCCAGTGAACAGATAGGCAGGGGCGATTTTCTGCTGTCGCAGAGCATTGGTGAGGGTGGCCGCGATCGCTTCCTGCCCCACTAATTCAGCAAAAGTCTGGGGGCGATATTTATGGTGGAGCGGTTCGTAGGTCACAATGCTGGAGAGCAAATGGTTTTCTGTGGCTCGATCGTAGCACCTGGGATCTGGCAAATTTTTAGGATGTGTGGACCCAGAGTGTAGTGGAACCGAGAAAAATTTGCTGTAATTTTGATACAGTTCTATTCCGCTTCCGGCTTTGGCTCGCTTGTTTCAGCGTCATCCGAAGGGTTTACTGATTCTGATTGCCTACAAAGGGGGAACAGCCCTGTTCCTCTCGATCGTGTCGATCGCCCTTAACTTTGCCTGGATTCGCCATGCGGCTCTGTCGCAATACACCCTGACCAGCCATCGGTTCATCGTCACCTGGGTGCTGGAGCATCTGACGGAAATTCCCAACCACACCCTGCAGTACGGAGCGATCGCGGCTCTGTTGTACAGCGCTATTTCCGCGATCGAGGCGATCGGCCTCTGGTATGAGTGGGATTGGGCCCGCTGGCTGTTACTGCTGGGGGTGGGATTAAGCCTGCCCTTTGAGCTACTGGAAGTGGTGCGAAAGGTATCTGGGTTGAGGGTGCTGTTACTGGTGGCCAACAGTCTGGCCTTCTGGTACGTGCTGCGGCGGTTTCCCAAGCACAGCGAAAAGGAGTAGCAGCCACAAATCGGGTCTTGATCCAGTCTTGATACAATAGACGCAGGCATTCTGGAGGAGCAGACACAATGACAGTGGCAAAATCTGCATCTCTGACGCTGGAAGAGTTTCTCAAGCTCCCTGAAACCAAACCGGCCAGCGAATATGTCGAGGGTGAGATCATCCAGAAGCCCATGCCCAAAACTCGCCACTCCCGACTGCAAGGAAAGCTGATTGAGACCATTAATCGAGTTGTGGAAGTTGGTCAAATTGCCTATGCGTTTCCGGAGTTGCGCTGTACTTTTGGGGGGCAGTCCATTATTCCGGATATCGCAGTTCTGCGCTGGTCCCGGCTGGTGTTTGATGCTCAGGGGGAACCGATCGAGGATATGCAGATGGCACCGGACTGGACGATCGAAATCCTCTCCCCGAATCAGCGCAGCAATCGAGTCACCCGTAACATCCTGCATTGCCTGAATCACGGTTGTCAGATGGGTTGGTTGATTGACCCAGACGACTACTCTGTGCTGGTGTTTCAGCCCCAGCAGCAACCGAAATTTTGCCACCGCAGCGATGTCCTCACGGTTCTGGAGGGAATTGATCTGAACCTGACCGGAGAGCAGGTTTTTGCTTGGCTCAAGATGGGACCACCGTGAGAAATGCCTGCAAAATCCCCAGAAATGGGTAAAGTTTCCCTTAAATCTGGATTGTAAAATGCTTTTTCTGTAGTAAATTCACCCATAGGATTGACTATTCTACCAGGGGAACTTTACTTGCTATGCTGCACTACCAAAGACTTTTGGCAACCTCGCTACTGACCCTGCTGCTACCCAGTATCACGCTTCGATCGGCCAGTGCTGCAGATTTGCTGCAGATTGCTCCTCCTCAGACCCTGATCGCACAGCTCACCCTCCCCCTCGACCCCAGGTTCACGATCGTCCCCAACGATCCGCGTAAACGGCCCCTGGAAGACGTGCGCTATGAGGACTACCAGAGCCATTACACCCTCAATCCTGACTATACCTACACCCAGATCATCAGCACCCGCACCACCTTACTCACACCCAGCAGTCTGGAAGACTGGCAGCAGGAGAGCCGCTCCTACTATCCGGATACTCAAGATCTGGAACTGGTGGAAGCCTATGTCATCCAGCCAGATGGCAGGCGCATTGTCGTCACCCCAGACAATATTTTCACTCGCTCCGGTCAGACTTCCGAGGAGGCACCTGGGTTTGACAACAGCCTGACCACCACGGTGGTCTTTCCCAAATTACAGGTTGGTAGTCAGACCTATGTGAAATGGAAGTTTACCCAGAAAAAACCCTCGGTGGTCGGCTTCCACGACATTGATATGCCTGACTTCAGCTACAACAGTCGTCAGGAAGTCATTACAGTGACGATGCCAGCCAATCTGAAGCTGCGCTGGGCCAAGCAGGGAGACTATGTGGTGACGGATGAAATCAAAGGCAAGCAGCGGGTGTTAAAAGCAGTTCTAAAAAACTATCGGGGACGGCAACCTGAGCCGGGAATGACCAGTCCTATCGATGTCAGTCCTTTCTTTCTGGTCACCAATTTGGATCGGTGGGAAGATCTGGGGGCAATTTACTGGCGGCAGTCCCATGACAAGGTTCAGGTCACCCCTGAAATCAAAGTCCTGGCCGATCGGATCGTCGGGTCTAAAACAGGCATCGAAGCCGCACGGGCCATCTATAACTGGGTCACCCAGAACATTCAGTACACAGCGGTTTATCTGGATGAGGATGCCGGATGGGTGCCTCACCCGGTATCGGAGATCCTCAAAAATGGCTATGGGGACTGCAAAGATCATGTGGCCTTGATGCAGGCTCTGCTCCAGGCGAAGGGGATGGAAGCAGTGCCCGTCCTTATCGATCTGGGCAATCAGTACAGTATTCCCCCACTCCCCATCAGTCAGTTTAATCATGCGATCATTTATCTGCCCCAATTCCAGCTCTTTGCCGATCCGACCGATCGGTATGCCGCCTTTGGAGAATTGAGTCAGCCTCTGAGGAGCAAATTTGTCGTCCTGGCTACAGAGAAAGGCGCAACAGCCTTTACCCCTGCCTCCCAACCGCAACAGAACCGATATTTGTTCAATGGTATTGTCACCCTGAATCCAGATGGCACGATTCTGGGGCAGGCCCAGATTCAGGTTGTGGGTCAGGAGAGCAGCGATACCCGTGAATTGTTGACCAGCGATACCCCAGAACAACTAGCAGATGACATCCTGGCAGCTACCCCAGAAGGGGGCTACGGTTCCCTCCAGGCCAGTGACCTGAATAACTTGAATCAACCGATCCAGATTCGGGCCAACTGGACCAGCCCCTTAGCCATTGAGCTGGGTCCGCAGATCTACTTCCCAGTGCCAGAAGGATTAAATATCTCCCTACCTCAGGGATTCCGCAATTACATCAGTTACAGCGATCGACTCTATTCCCTGATGGTGGGCGCAGCCACAATGGAGTGGAATTACAGGATTCGTCTGCCTCAGGGCTATCAAGTGGGGCGACTGCCCACGGAGGTGAATTTCCAAAATGGGGCGGGAACCTACCAAAGTCGCTACCAGTGGGATGGAGAGGCGATCGTCGTGCAGCGGCAGTTAATCCTGAACAAGGATGTCTACCCAGCACAGGAATATCCAGAGTTTAAGGCATTGATTTATAAACCAATCAATGATTTTCGATCGGTCATTGTGCTGGACCGGCGGTAAAATCTGCCCAGCAGCTATCCCTGTCAGAAGCCGGGACGATCGGCCATGATGGAGGATGACGAGCGGAGACAGAGCCAGTGGTTGAGTTGGGAGAGGAAGGTGCGGCGACGATCGAAGAGCAGGAACCAGAACTGGGACCAACCTGGCGGGTTCTGGCCGATGAGCCGCCGGATTGGCTGGTTCAGACCGTGCGGGATTATCTGACGGGCGATCGAACCCCGACTCTGGCCCGTCCCGGCTATTATGCCGCCCAGCTACTGCAACAACGAGGTATTACCGACCCTACCACCCTGCAAGGCTTCCTCAACCCCGATCGATATCAGCCCACCAGTCCCTTTGCCTTCGGGTCAGAAATGGATCGGGCCATAGCTCGGTTACAGCAGGCGCGGGAGCACCAGGAACGGGTGGTCATCTGGGGCGATTTTGACGCCGATGGGGTGACGGCAACAGCAGTGCTCTGGGAAGGGCTGGGCCAGTTCTTCGAGCCCTACCAGCACCTGATTTACTTTATTCCCAATCGCCTGACGGAATCCCATGGGTTATCCCGATCGGGCCTTGATCGCCTCGCCGCCCAGGGCTGTCGCCTGATCGTTACCTGCGACACGGGTAGTACCAACCAGGACGAACTGGACTACGCGGCCAGTCTGGGTCTGGATGTGATCGTGACCGATCACCACACCCTACCGGTAGAACGTCCGCCGGTGGTGGCGATCGTCAATCCCCGTGCCCTCCCTGCCGATCATCCCCTGGCTCACCTGTCTGGGGTGGCGGTTGCCTACAAGCTGGTGGAGGCCCTTTACCAGACTCTCCCCACCGTGCCCCAGCAATCCCTGGAGGCCCTGCTAGATCTGGTGGCGATCGGGCTGATTGCGGATCTGGTGCAGTTGACTGGGGATTGCCGTTACCTGGCCCAACGGGGGATTGAACGGCTGCAGGTCCAGGCTAATCCAGATACGGCCACCCGCCCCGGTCTGACCCGTCTGTTGGAATTGTGCAAACGCAGTGGCGATCGGCCCACGGATATTTCCTTTGGCCTCGGACCCCGGATCAATGCGGTCAGTCGTATCTACGGGGATGCCCATTTCTGCGTGGAGCTACTCACCAGTCGTGACCAGCGTCGTTGTGTGGAACTGGCTGGAGCGGCTGAACTGGCCAATGCCCGCCGTAAGGCCCTGCAGCGGGATGTGGCAGACCAGGTGCGGCAGAAGCTGGCTCAGATGGATCTCTCCACCCTGGGGGCGATCGTTCTGGTGGATACCCAGTGGCCCGTAGGCGTGCTGGGTCTGGTGGCTGGCCAGATTGCCCAGGACTATGGCCGCCCCACAATTCTCCTGAATGCCGATGTGGAGCGGGAGGGCCAGGTCCCGATCGCCCGTGGATCAGCCCGATCGGTCCACCAGATTGACCTCTACCGGCTGGTTCACCAGCAAGCCCATCTCTTGCATCGGTTTGGGGGCCATCCCTTCGCCGCTGGGTTAAGCTTACCCGTCGAGAACATTCCCCTGTTCACCGATGCGATTAATCAGGAACTACGTCAGCAGAATTTCCCGATCACGGACTCAGATGGGCAGGCCAGTGCCACCCCAGCCATCCGGGCAGATTTGACGGTGACGGTGGCTGAACTGGGGCGCGAATTGTTTCGAGAACTCAGGCTGCTGGAACCTTACGGTATTGGTAATCCAGTGCCCCGACTTTTGCTTCGCGATTGCTGGTTTGAGCGGGTACGCCATTTCAACATTAAGGATTGGAAAGGTCAGAAGCTGCGCTATATCAGGACAGACTTTGAACTATGGGACCGTTCCACCGATCGGGGCTGTGCCGGGGTGTGGTGGGAGCATTATCAGGATGACATTCCGACAGGGCGCTGTGATGCGATCGTCGAGTTGAATTACAATGCCTCCCGTAAGACCTACGATCTGCGGCTGATTGCGGTGCGGGTCTGCCAGTCCCAAATGGATGTGCGGCAGGCGTACCAGCAGGACTGGATTCTGGATTGGCGATCCATCCGGGGGGAGCCATCCCCAGACATTCTGGAGGTGACGCAATCTCCAACGAGTTGGGCCGACCTGCAGGGGTGGTTGCGGCGGGCAAGGCAGAGCGGCAAATCACTAGCGATCGCCTATCCTCCTCCCAGGGAGGAGACGCCCCTACAGGTCTGGCAGCGTCTAGTTGGAATTGCCAAGTACCTGAGTCGCACTGAACAGACTGCATCGAGGTTGCAGCTTTATGAGAAGCTGGGGGTGAGCGATCGGGTGTTGCAACTGGGCTTCCAGATTCTGAGTGCAATGGGGTTTCAGATTCGCTACCAGGATGGTGCGTTTCAGGTTACTCGGTCCACTCTAGCCCCATCTGCTCCAGATGCCTCTATCCCCCGTCACCGGGAACGCTTCCTGACCACGCTGCAGGAGGAACAATTCCGGCAACAGTACTTTTATCGGGTGTCGATCGAAGTGATTCGGGCAATGGTCGGTCAGATGATATCGATTTAAGGGGATTTTCCATCGGATGTGTGGTTGAAGGCGTTGCATGGAACGCCTGTTCGGAAAGGATATGTTGCAATCACAATACAAGTTGATAGTTCGATAGTAGAGTTCAAAGTTGATTGATGATCACCCTGCATACTCCCTTACCCATTCTGACGGCTCTGGTGCTGATGAGTCAGCCTGCGATCGCGGCCCCGGCTGAGTTGGTGGCGGGTCTCACTGATAGTCAGATCGAAACCCGCATTCAGCAGGTGATGCCCAAAATTCGCAAGACCCTCCAGAGCGTCCAACAGTATCAGCAGGAGGCCCAGCAACAGCCTGGTTATGCCAGCCGCCAACAGGCTCTCCAAGCCTATCGCAATTTTTGGAAGCAGCGATTGAATAATGCCACTGTGGGGGACATGTTGGGGAACTGGCAGGGACCCTTCGGCTATGCCATCACCATTTTTCCGACAGCAAAGCCCGATCGGGTCTGTATCCAGTATGCCGATGAAGAAGATACTGGCGTTTACCTGGCCCAGGTGCGGGGAAATCGCCTGCAGTCAGACAACGGCCAGACCACCAGCATTTACCTGCGGGATGGCAATGCCCTGACGGAGGTTTACCTGGGGGACGAAACTAATTTCACGATCTGGCCGTCAGCTCGATTGCCTCGCCGATACCGACTGCATCAATTTGAATTCGCCAAGTTGGGGTGTATCACCGAAACCGACATCCAGATTCTGAAGTCCCAATCTCTGGAACAACTGACGATCCGGAATCGGGTGTGTGTCTCGAACTTTCGGACGTTGCGAAACCCAACTGGAAAACCAGTGCCCGTCAGATCGGAAGCTGCTTCCAATGCTGCCATCACGGACACCCTACCTTCTGGGACGCTTGTCCAGGCCGATGAGGGGGAACCCCAGGCTGCCTGGATCAGTATCACTGGCCCCAAACAGGTTTCTGGCTGGGTCCAGGCCCAGTTTGTGCTCAACCCCCGGAAGACGCCCCTGCAGGACCAGATGCGAGTTCGTACCCTGGATGGAGATGCATTGAATGTGCGGGTGTCCGCTAATCCTGGCGATCGCATCATTGGTACAGTGCCCAACGGGACGGTGGTGACGGTGCTGGACCATGAAGGCTACCGGGCTAAAATTAAAACACCGCAAGGATTAACGGGCTTTGTAGTGGATCAGTATCTGGATTGTCTGTGATGATTTGATCTTTAGACTTCTAAGGATCCTGGAGTTCTGTCTTGTAAAACTGCAAGTAGGATGATCGGAAATTGTCAGAAGTGATAGGGTGATAAGAAATTTCTGGAGTTAAGGGTAGAAATTGTCGTGAATCCCCCTGTAAATTCATCGATCGCCCCATCAAACCTGAATCAGGCAAAGGCAACACAGGCTCGCAAAGCCGATCATCTCAGAATTTGTCTGGATGAAGATGTCCAGTTTCGCCAGACCACAAACGGTCTGGATCGCTATCGATTTATCCACTGTTGTCTGCCAGAACTCGATCGCACGGAGATTGACCTCAGTACCCTATTTCTGGGCAAACGTCTGGGATCTCCTCTGCTGATCTCCTCGATGACCGGGGGCACCCAACTGGCAAAGACAGTCAACTACCGCCTGGCAGAGGTGGCTCAACACTACCGCCTCGCGATGGGTGTGGGGTCGCAACGGGTTGCCGTAGAAAATCCCCAGGTGGTGGATACTTTTGCGGTCCGGCGGGTGGCCCCTGATATTCCCCTGTTTGCTAATCTGGGAGCCGTGCAGTTGAATTATGACTATGGTCTGGAGCAATGTCTGCAGGCAGTGGATTCCCTGGAGGCCGATGCCCTGATCCTGCACCTGAATCCCCTGCAGGAATGTGTGCAGTCCAGGGGAGACACCAATTTCCGAGGTTTGCTGGCTAAGATAGCGACCCTCTGTCAGTGCCTGCCTGTGCCTGTGATCGCGAAGGAAGTTGGGAATGGAATTTCTGGAGCCATGGCCCAGAAGCTGATAGAGTCTGGGGTCAGCGCGATCGATGTTGCTGGGGCCGGAGGCACTTCCTGGGCTAAGGTAGAAAGTGAACGGGCAGAGGATGAACTCCAGCGACGGCTGGGTGCTACTTTTGGAGACTGGGGCATCCCTACATCTGATTGCCTGGTTTCGGTGCGATCGGTGGCTCCAACCATTCCCCTGATTGCTTCTGGAGGATTACGCAATGGTCTGGAGGCTGCTAAGGCAATCGCCCTGGGTGCGGATCTCGTGGGGATGGCCCTGCCGTTCCTGCAGGCAGCCTGTGAGTCAGAAGCGGCCCTCCATGGCCTCACCAGCCTATTAATTGCTGAGATGACCACAACCCTGTTTTGCACCGGCTGTCGAGATCTGGGGATCCTGAGATCGGCGGGTGTTCTGCAGCGATTGTAATAGAATTGAGCTTTAATCCTCTTGCCAGTTCCCATGCGCGACTTCCTGAAATACACACTTGCCAGCCTGACTGCCCTGGTTCTCTTTTCTGGGTTAAGTGTGGTCGGCCTTGCCTTCCTGCTGATCGCGATCGTCTCCAGTGTCGATACGGGTCCCCAGGTGAAGAATAAATCAGTTCTCACCTTTGACCTGTCCACCAGTATCACCGATACAGGGCCTGTCGCCACGCGAAGTGAGGTTTTGGAGGAGGCCTTCTCCGATCGGCCCAGCACGTCTCTCTCTCTCCGCGCCGTGTTGGAGACTCTGGATCGGGCTGCCAAGGACGATCGGATTGTTGCCCTGTATCTCTTCGGCAATCTGGAGTCCAATGGAGGGACGAGCTTTGCCAGCCTGCAGGAAGTACGTCAGGCACTGGAACGCTTTCGTGGGAGTGGGAAAAAGATTATTGCCTATGACACCAACTGGCGTGAACGGGAGTATTACTTGGGGTCCGTGGCCAACACGGTGATCCTGAACCCCTCCGGCCTGATGGAAATGAATGGCTTTCGATCGGAGAACCTGTTTCTAGCGGGGGCTCTGCGGAAGTATGGCATTGATGTGCAGGTGACGCGGGTAGGCAAGTATAAGTCTGCGGTAGAGCCATTTCTCCAGACGAAAAGCAGCCCCGAAAACAAAGAGCAGACCCAGAAGCTCTTGGATACCTTTTGGAGTGAATTTCAAAAGCATGTTGCCAAAAGCCGAGAGATTAGACCAGAACTGATCCAGAAGATTGCTGACAGTAAAGGCATACTTCTCCCGGATGAAGCCCTCAAAAGCCGCTTCATCGATCAGGTGGCCCATCTGGATGAGGTCGTCACCGATCTGAAGGTCCTGACGGGAAATAAGCCGAAGGATAAAAGCTTTCGTCAGATCAGTCTCCCTACCTATGCTGGTGCTATAGGGGAAAGTTTGCAGAAGTCTTCCCGCAGCCAGATTGCAGTAGTTTATGCTGAAGGGGAGATTGTTAACGGTATTGGGGGAGTGCGGGAAGTTGGTGGTGAGCGCTTTGCGCGCCAACTGCGAACCCTGCGCTTAGACGATAAGGTCAAGGCGATTGTCCTGCGGATCAATAGTCCTGGTGGGAGTGCCCAGGCATCTGACATCATTCAGCGAGAAATTATCCTGACCAGCAAAGTGAAGCCTGTGATTGTCTCGATGGGAGGGGTGGCTGCTTCTGGGGGATACTGGATTGCCACCTATGCCACCCGCATCTATGCGGAACCGACCACGATCACCGGTTCGATCGGGGTGTTTGGCCTCTTCCCCAACATTCAGAAAATTGGCAATAATAATGGACTCACCTGGGATACGGTGAAAACTGGGCGATATGCCGATATGGAAACCCTGGTCCGCCCCAAAACACCGGAGGAATTAGCCAATTACCAGCGCATCGTTGATAAGATTTACGACGACTTTATTGCTAAGGTGGCTGAATCCCGCAAATTGCCCAGGCAAAAGGTGGCGGAAATTGCCCAGGGCCGGGTCTGGTCTGGTCAAACAGCCAAACAGTTGGGTCTGGTAGATGAAATTGGGGGCATCAAAGACGCGATTCAGGATGCAGCAAAGCGGGCTAACCTGGGAGAAGACTGGCAGGTGGTGGAATATCCCAAAAACCGCAGCCTGGAGGAACGGATTCTGCAGCGACTGGCCAGTGATCCGAATACGGAAAGCAGCCCTCAACACCCCCCTGATTTTCCGACCATGACCAAACTGTTGAGCGATCGCAATGACCCGATGACCCTGGCAGTAGGTCGTCTCTGGAACGAACTTCAGGTGATTCGGTCCCTGAACGACCCCACCGGGGTTTACATGCGGATGCCTTACACGATCAAGATCGATTAACACGATCGGGCAGGACAACGAAATTCGGAGATGCGGGGAAAGATCATTGCTTTTCCCGCATTTTTTCATGCAAACGCATACACAAAACAGGGCATTACGAGAACGCGATCACACACATCGAACTTCGATCCTGGAATTGTCAGCAAATTGTAAGCACCTGCGCAGTCTCTGAACCTTATTCCAGCCATAACCCCTATGAAACCTCAGATTAGCGTCATCATTTGCACCCACAATCCCTGGTTGGCCTATCTCAATCAGGTTTTATCAGCTCTTCAGGGGCAAACGTTGCCCGTTCAGCAATGGGAACTGATTGTTGTCGATAATGCCAGTGCTCAATCCCTGGCCTCCCGAATCGATCTGAGCTGGCATCCCGCTGCCCGTCTGGTGCGGGAAGAGCGCCTGGGACTCACTGCAGCCCGCTTGAGCGGATTCCAGGCAGCCAGGGGTGACCTGTTGGTCTATGTAGATGACGACAACGTGTTGGACGCAAACTATCTGACCCAGGTGTTGCAAATTTTCACTGAATTTGAGGGACTGGGAGCGATCGGGGGCAAATCCTTACCCGAATTTGAAGTGGCCCCCAAACCCTGGGTCTCAGAATTCTATAAAGTTCTGGCCTTGCGAGATTTTGGGGATGAACCCTTGGTTCATATGGGTAGCTTTGGGACTTTGTCCCAGAATACCTATCCTGATTTTGCCCCGGCTGGCATTGGGCTGGCGGTGAGACGGCAGGCTTTTCTCTCCTACACCCAATGGGTGACAGCCGATTGCCGTCGCCTCGCCCTGGGTCGCACTGGCAACCAGCTCACTTCTGGGGAAGACAACGACATTATTCTGACCTTGTTGAATGCGGGTTGGGGGGTGGGCTATTTTCCCCAACTGCAGCTCAAGCATCTGATTCCCGCCCGCCGATTGCAGCGAGACTACCTGGGACAACTGAATCGGGCAGCCTGCCGTTCCTGGGTTCGGGTTATGGATATTCATGGCATTCGCGTCTGGCAGAAAATCCCTTCCTCCACCCTCGTTCTGCGGAAAGCGAAGGCATTTTTTGCGTATCGGGCCTGGCAGGATGCTGCTGCCTATGTTCACTGGCAGGGTGCCTGCGGCACCTTTGAAGGATTGGCCAGTTTGTCGAATTAGTCATTGCCCACTTGTCATCAGCAGGAATTCCTATGTACGCAGTCGCAAAACAATTTCATCTCGGTCGGGTGGCTTACTGGTCTTTCCACTATCCCAAAGGGGTCATCCAGCGCACCTTTCGTCGTGACCCCATTCGCAGATCGTTCGATGAAAAGGCCCGCCAGCAAATGGAAGCCACCGCCTATTCTCTGACTCCCATTACGCTGGCGTCTGGTCCCGATACTCCCGAAATCCATTTCCTCACCGGCGCTGGTTTCTGGTATCAAACCTGCTTCTGTGCTTATTCCATGATGCAGCAGGCCGATCGGTATTTGCGTCCGGTGATTTACGATGACGGTTCCCTGGAACAGGTCCATCAGGCGGCGATCCAGCGTCTGTTTCCGGATGTCAGAATCCTGCAACGGCGGGAAATTGAGGCCCGCCTGAATCAGTGGCTACCGTTGCAAAAATTTCCCTGGCTGCGATCACGCCGATTAGCCTATCCCCAACTGCGGAAGCTGACGGACATCCATGTGGGTTCCCAGGGCTGGAAGCTAGTGCTGGACTCGGACATGCTCTTCTTCCAGCCTCCTACGCTCCTGCTGGATTGGTTAGAATCCCCGCAACACCCCTGCCATATGGTTGATGTGGAAAATGCCTATGGCTACTCCGAGCAACTGATGACCGCTCTGGCCGGTAGTCCCATTCCTGATTTGGTCAATGTGGGGGTCTGCGGCTTGCAGAGCGAGGCGATCGATTGGGAAGAAATGGAATTCTGGTGCAAAACCCTGATCGAGCAAGAAGGCTCCCATTATTACCAGGAGCAGGCACTTACAGCCATGTTGATGGCCCGTTATCCCCGTAAGGTTGCCCCGGCTGCTCAGTACCAGGTGCTTCCGAGTCGTCGAGAGGTAATGCGCCCTACTGCAACCCTGCATCACTACGTGGCTGATTCCAAACCCTGGTATTTCCGGTATGGCTGGCGTCATGCCGTGGGGATGCCTGTGTAGAACCTCTTCTCTTTGTACACCGTTACAAACTTGCTTCTCTGGAGAGTTGGTATGCGTCCTCTCGTTTCTGTCCTGATTCCCTGCTATAACGCCGATCGCTGGTTAGCCCGCACCCTGAAGTCGGTCCTGGCCCAGTCCTGGAACAAACTCGAAATCATCGTCGTGGATGATGGCTCGACAGATAACAGTTTGACGATCGCCCGATCCTTTGCGTCCTCATCGGTTGCTGTTCTCTCCCAGGTCAATCAAGGGGCCAGCGCAGCTCGTAATCGGGCCTTGCAAGTAGCTCAGGGAGACTTCATCCAGTATCTGGATGCGGATGACTTACTGAGTTCCAACAAAATTGAGGCCCAACTTTTTCTCCTGCAACACCACCCGGAAAATATGCTCGCCCTCTGCAACACGATTCACTTTTGGGATGAAACCGATCCGGAAGTGGGCACGCTGGAAACAGGAGGTCATTTCTTTGCGAATAGCGATCGACCCGTAGAATGGCTGATTCAACTTCTGGGCGGAGACGGGGCGGGGGCGATGGTCCATCCTGCTGCCTGGCTGATTTCCCGGGCGGTAGCAGCAGGGGCTGGCCCCTGGAATGAACAACTTTCCCTAGATGATGATGGGGAGTATTTCGCTCGGGTTGTGCTGGCTAGCGCTGGGATTCGATACACTCCGATCGGCTGTTCTTACTATCGCAAATACAAAGGGGGTAACAGTCTGAGTGGGGGCCGGTCTGATCGACATCAGTGGTCAGCACTGCAGTCGATCGCCCTGAAGGCAGACTACCTGCTCAGTCGCACCCAGGATCAACGGGCTAAACGCGCGATTGCCCGCTGCTACATGGAACGAGCTGTTCAGGCTTACCCCGGCCATCCCCATGTGACACAGACTGCTCTCCGGGAGATCAGACAACTGGGTGTAAAAGCAGATCTGCCGACCTGCGGGAGCTGGCGCGGGGAACTACTCCGCTTTCTCCTGGGCTGGAAACTGGCAAAAAGACTCAGTATGGCCTATCACCATTCCTTTTAGATCCTGCCCGCCCAGGCATTGCATACAACGCCTCTATCCCGTCGCTGAATCCACCCCGGCCCTGCGGGCCACCCCTCCCAAGCGGGGATTTAATCTACACCCCATACAGGCGTTGCCCGTAACGCCTCTAACACCCCCCAAAATCGATACCAACTATGGATGTATCAATTATTATTCCGACTTATAACCGGCTCTGGTGTCTGCCTCAGGCGATCGAATCCTGTCGCCATACCCATTGCCGCACCGAAATCATTGTGGCTGATGATGGCAGTACTGATGGCACCTGGGAATGGTTGTTGACCCAAGCAGATGTAGTAGCCCTACACCAGTCCCATCAGGGCAAGCCCTGGGCCGTAAATCGGGCCACCACGATCGCTCGGGGACAATATATTCGCATCCTCGACTCAGATGATTGGCTTTGCCCTGGCACGATCGATCGCCAATTCAAAGCAGCGATCGCCACAGGGGCTGACCTGGTGTACTCCCGGGTGGATGGGCTGGAGTACCACAGTGGCAAAATTATTCAGCAACCGGAACCGGGAGTCTGGGATGATTTTCTCGCAGTGCAATTGGGAGAAGGATACAGCAGCCATTTCCTGGGCATGCTGTTCCGCCGTGAGCTGATTGAGCAGGTGCCGCACCGTCCAGACTTCGCCTATCGAGACGATCGGCTGTTTCTACTGGAAATTGGTTTGCTGCATCCCAAGCTCGCCTATGTTCCTGGCTGTGCAGGTTACTGGGTACGGCATGGACAACAATTGCAAGCTAACTATCGGGGCATGCAGTCTGTCACCGCCAATGGGCAACATCTGGAACTTTACAAACGCATTTTAGGCATTCTGGCAGAGCGGCATGAGTTGACCCCCCGACGGCGTCGGGCTGCCTGTCAGGTGCTCTGGCCCTTAGCCCATGGCATTGCCTATACCCATCCCACAGAGGCCAGAGAAGTTGCGGACTGGATTTATACCCTTGACCCCACCTTTCACCCCCCTGAACCTGGGATGTTGGGGCGACTCTACGATCGCCTGGGCTTTCAGACCACAGAAACAATCTTGCGCTTTCGCCGCCATTTGCTTGGACTCCTGGGCCGCTATCCCTCACCTACCCTGCATCATTTTCCCTCTTAAACCCGTTAGAGGCCTTGCACGCAACGCCTCTAACCCAACGCCTCGCCTCGCCGCTCACCCCATTTTGGATACCAAATCCTATGCTGCCCCTCAATCTTTTTTACGAAGAACCGGATCCCGATCGCTGGCTGCCCCTGGATCGCTTTCCCCGCCAAGCTATCCGCCGTCTCCTCCGAGGGCCAGCGAAAATTGGTGGCCAGAAACGAGTTTTCCTGAATCTCTGCGCTGGTTTGGACCGTCTGGGAGTTCCCTACCGGATCAACAATTACCGCCACATTCGCCGTCACCCGGAGGAAGTGGCCTGCATCCTGGGCAAGACCCAACTGCTGGACAAAATTCGGTGGCAAAATCCCATTTTGCTGGGACCTGCCATTCTTTCCCACCCTTGTGATCGGCCTGACCTGATGCAACGATTACCCATCGAGAAGATCGTGGTTCCGGGTGAATGGATGCGCCAGATGTGCGAGCCAGCCTTTGGCGATCGGGTGCTGGCCTGGCCCGTGGGTATTGATACTGAACAGTGGCGTCCTGTTCCAGACAGCCTCAAAGACATCGATATTCTGCTATATGACAAGGTGCGGTGGCAGAGAGGCCATTATGGCCCAGAGCTGATTCAGCCCATTCAGGCTCTCCTTGCCCAACGGGGGTTGAAGGTAGCCGTACTTCGATATGGGGCTTACCAGGAAGCTGAGTTCCACCATCTACTGCGTAGAAGTCGGGCCATGATCTTCCTATGTGAACACGAAACCCAAGGAATTGCCTATCAGCAGGCTCTGGCTTGCAATGTGCCGATTTTGGCCTGGGATCGGGGTGGGTTCTGGCAAGATCCCTCCTACTATCCAAGCAAAGTCCAATACGGTCCCGTGAGTTCTGTACCCTACTGGGACGATCGTTGTGGTTTAAAGTTCGCTAGCCTGAATGAATTCCCGGCCCAGTTGGATGCCTTTCTAGCGGGATTGTCTCAGAGACAGTTTTGCCCCAGAGAATATATTCTGGAAAACCTGACCCTGGAGTGTTGCGCCCGTCAGTATCTGGACATTGTTCAGAGCATCCAGGCCCATTTTGCGATCCAGCCCATCACTCCTCCTCCCCAACTTTCCCAATTTCCTTACCCCGCATAAATCCAGGGGCCACCCATGCCGCCTGTACAGGCACTGCCTGCAACGCCTCCTCTTGCCCCTTGCTCCCATGGAATTCTTATCATGGCTAAAATTCTGATCTTGATCGGTGCCCACCTCTGCACGGCTCCTCGCCCCCAGAAAGAGGCAGCAGCCCTGGCCCAAGCAGGCCATGATGTGACCGTGGGTGGGGTGTGGTTTGACCCGACTCTGGTGGAACGAGATCGCCTCCTGATGGCTGATCTGCCCTATACCTTCACCCCCATCCTGGACTTCCGTCCAGAGCACCCGGAACGGGTGGGTGTTCGGCTACAGGCTCGACTTGCCCGTGCAGCCTTCCGACGGTTGGGGTTGTTCTCACCGGCTCTTCTAGGTTATGGGACCCGATCGCTGTTGCGGTTTGCGCTCAAGGAACAGGCTGACCTGACGATCGTGCACTCAGAGGCAGGGTTGTGGGTGGGAGATCGGCTCTTGCAAAAAGGATTGCAGGTGGGTGTGGATTTTGAAGATTGGTTCTCCCATGATTTGCTCCCAGAGGCCCGCGCCACTCGGCCTATTGCTCATCTAAAAAAGTTGGAAGAACGGCTGATTCGAACTTGCAAATATTGCCTCACCACTTCCAATGCCATGGCCACGGCCCTGGCCCAGTTCTATCAGGCTCCCCGTCCAACTGTGGTTTATAACACTTTTCCGCCAGTTCTGACCCAAATCGATCATCGCCTGGATCAACAGTCCATACCGAAAGTACACTGGTTTTCCCAGAATATTGGTCGGGGTCGGGGACTGGAAGCCCTCCTACAGGCATTGCCATTGCTGAAACGTTCTGTGGAGGTTCATCTGCGGGGAAATTGCACCGATACAACCCGACAATGGTTAGAGGAATTGACCCCACCTGACTGGCGATCGCGGCTATTCATCCATCCCACCGTACCGAACCATGAACTGCCCGTCCGCATCGCTGAAAATGATATCGGTCTGGCCCTGGAGCAGTCTGACCCCCCTAATCACGATCTGACTGTTTCCAACAAGTTATTTCAATATTTGCAGGCAGGACTGGCGGTGATTGCCACCAACACAGCCGGACAACGGGAAGTAATGGCCCAATGTCCGAAGGCTGGCCACTTAACGCCCTGTGATGATTCAGTAGCGTTGGCCCGGGCGATCAACGCCCTGATCATGGATCCAATGGCTTTACGATCGGCTAAAATTGCAGCCTTGCAAGCAGCTCAGGAACAGTTTTGTTGGGAAAAACAGCGTGATCGGTTGCTTCAGGCTATTGATCGGGCATTGTAGTCAATTCTGACATCCTCCCCGTGGCTAGAAGCCAGGGGGATCCTCTCTCAAGCAGCCGAGTTGTCTAAACCAATTGCTTGATTTCCACCGTCTCTATTGAGCTTATCCTCCCTCACCTTAAAGAGTTGTTGAAGCTTCTGGGTTTTCTGTAAACCTTCTGTAAAACGGTAGCTTTTGTTACCAAAACAGTCCTCTGCTTTTCGGATAGTGAGGTGTTGACTGATCTCCAACTTTCTCTCTGCCCGTGGGTCTGAACAGGATTGTGCATCTTTTACTACTACCTGGCTTATTAATGCAAATAGGGTAAAAGATGAACGAGGCTTCAAATCTTCTGCCGCATCCCATGGTCAACCGGGGAGCTGCTTCTGTCACGCGCCCGCTCAACTTCCTGGCTCAACTGATTCACGCCTCTGCCTATGGATACTTGAAGGTGTCCGATCGTAGGGTTGTCTGGTCCATCTATCTGGATGGGGGGAAGGTTGCCTATGCTTCCCACTCCATCCATCCGCTGGAACGACTGGAACTGCAACTGCACCGTCTGGGCCATCGGGTCTCTACTTTTGTGCGGGAAACCCTGCAGCAGATCCAGCAGACGGTTGATCCCAGAATTGGGCCATCTATTGATAATTCGGATTATCGCGCGATCGCCTATCTGGTTGATCAGGGTTTCCTGACTTCGGGTGAAGCAGCGACCTTGATGGAGAATCTGATCAAAGAGGTCTTGGAATCATTCCTGCTGCTCCAGAACGGAACCTGTGAATTTATTAACCAGGTGGAGCACCTGCCCCGATTTTGTCGTCTGGATCTGCCTCCCTTGGTGGCCTATTGCCGGACCCGGCTTCAGAACTGGCAGGCTCTGGGACCTCAGATCTGGTCTCCTTATCAGCGGCCTTACTTTTTCAGTCAGGCCCAATCTCAGCTAAAAATATCCCTGGAACTGCAGCAAAAACTGGGTTCTTTTCTAAAAGGGTACAGCTTTCGCCAGTTGAGCGTGCTTTTGAACAAAGATGAACTGGCGATCGCCCAGGGTCTGCAAGCCTATATTCAGGACGGGGTGATTCTGCTGCGAGAACCCCATCCCCCCTTCGAACTTCTGCCCCGTATTCCTCAACAGGTCTCAGAGACATCCCGAAAATCGGTTCCGCTCCCCCCGCCTCCCCCACCTCCCATCGTGGAGGAACCCCTGCCTGCGGCGGAACAGCAAGTCTTCAAGGTTGCCTGTATTGATGACAGCCCCAGCATCTTGAATGAAATGCGGCGATTTCTCAGCGATGACAGTTTTGAAGTCTTTGCGATTAATGACCCGCTCAAAGCTCTGATTCAGGTGGTCCGACTGAAACCTGATTTGATCCTGTTGGATATCGGCATGCCCGGAATGGATGGATATAAACTCTGTCGATTACTCCGGAATCATTCCTCCTTTAGCCAGACCCCGATCGTCATGGTCACAGGCAACACCGGTATTATCGATCGGGCGAAAGCAAAATTTGTGGGTGCATCCGGTTATCTCACCAAACCCTTTACCAAGTCAGAATTGCTGAAAATGGTGTTTACCCATCTGGCTTGAACTAAGAAGCAAGGATTTTGGGTTAGGGATGACGGTCAGCTCAAGCTGCACCGAATCGATCGTGGCATTGACCCTATTGTGATGATTCAGAGGTAGAGACAAGCGTGAGCACAATTCTGGTTGTAGATGATACTCTTTCCCAATTGGAACTGGTCAGCGATTACCTGCGGCAAAGTGGTTACACCGTAATTAGCGCCACAGATGCCAGGGAAGCCCTGAGCAAGGCGGTGGAACTGAAACCTGATGTGGTGGTTACGGATGTGGTAATGCCAGGAATGAGCGGATTTGAGCTGTGTCGATCCCTGAAAAAACATCCTGTAACGGAGAAGTTGCCGATCGTCATTTGTTCCTCGAAGAATCAGGAACTGGATCGCCTATGGGCCATGAAGCAGGGGGCTGATGCCTATGTGACCAAACCCTTTACTCGGGAAGAACTGGTCAGTGCGGTTCAGTCGGTGGTAGCCTGAGTTGCCTATGTCAACACCCCTGGCTTTCCTCCCACCCGATCGGCCTCAGAAGTCTAGCGGCGAGCCTTATTTGAAGGTCTACCTGAATGGTCAGACGGCGGCTTTGATCCCCATGGCCTCTGCCCAGGAAGTTCTGGTGCTGCCGGTGCAGCAACTGACGCCGATGCCTGGTATGCCAGCCTGTGTTTTGGGGTTGATCAATCGTCGGAGTCGGGTGCTCTGGCTGATTGATCTGGCTCACTTGCTGGGCCTCTCTCCGCTGGAGGAGACCGTGCGGCAATACAATGTCGTCTTGATTCGGGTGGCTGACGATCCCCTGGCTCTGGCTCTCTGGGCAGTTCGCCATGGGGTCCGGTTCAATCCTGAGGACTTGCAACCGGTTCAGGGGACCGTCCGATCGGAATTGCGGCCCTATCTGCAGGGCATGCTCCTGCAGGATACGGAAGTGTTGCTGGTCCTGGATCCAGCGGCGATCGTTCGGTCTCCCCTGCTCCCCGGTCGAGAATCTTTTTCCTGAACATCCCGACCACCATTCATGCTGGCTGTTAATTGGGTTGAATCCCATCAGCAATGGCATCTTCAAAAGCACCTATGAATCCAGAGAACAGGCCACAACATCCCTTGCCCACGGAGAGTTCCGATCCCATCTCCCAGGGAGAAAGCCGGGTCCGGACTGGACCGGCCCTGTTAGACCCCCAGCCGATGGATGGCCCAGTGGATCGGGTCGGTGACGGAACTGCGGAGGGAATTCTGGGAACTGGGGCATTACTGAACGGGGATTCAGAGTTGTCCACCGAAGAGGAGGCTGCCCTGCGCACCCCCAGCCTGCGATCGCGGGCTGCTGCACTGGCTGTTGCCATCAGTACCCTACCTGTTCTGGCGGTGGGCACCACGGCCTATCTGCTGGCTGATCAGGTGATGACGAGGACGCTGCTCCAGCCCCAACAGGCCAAGGTGGTGACAGCTAATCATCCGACTGTCCTGATCACCCAGGCGCGCAATGATCTGAGATCGGCCCTGGCAGGGAGTACCCTGATGCTTGCCTTGCTGGTGGGACTGCTGGCAGCAGTGCTGGCCCGTCGCCTGACCCGACCGCTCCTCTTTGTGACGGAAGGGGTCGAGCGCATCGGTCAGGGAGATCTGGAGACGCGCTTGCCGATCTCAGGAGGAGATGAACTGGCTGTTCTGGGAACCCATATCAATCTGATGGCCGAGCAGATGCAGGATTTACTGCTGAAACAACAAACTGAGGCTGAACGGACACAATTCCTGGCCCTCCTGACCCAGCGAATTTACCAGATTGTGGACTCTGCTGCTCTATTGAAACTGGGGGTGGCTGAAACGCAACAGGCTCTGGGGTTCGATCGGGTGGCCATCTATCGGCTCGCTACAACACCGAGCCGTCTGGATGTGGTCGCTGAAGCGGTGGCCCGCGCTTATCCTGCGATTGAGGGAACTCACATAGACCATCCTGATGTCCTGGGCGTTTATCTCAATGCCACGATCACCAGCCATGGACAAGCCGTGACGGATATCCATCAGGATGTGGATCTGCCCGAAGCCTGGGTCCGCCAGCTAGAGCGATTGGCTGTCCAGGCAGAACTGACCGCCCCCATCCAGGTGGGCAGCCAACTCTATGGCTTTCTGGTCATCCAGCAATGTGGTCAGCCCTACCGTTGGGAAGCAGCGGAGAGGGGGTTCTGTCAGCGACTGGCGACTCAAATCGGGCTGGGTCTGGAGCGGACAGCTTTGATCGGACAATTGGATGCGGCCCGGCGGGAGATCGATCGAGTAGCCGAGGATCAACAGGCCCAGAAGGAACGGATTCAACGCCAGTTGGTCGAACTCCTGACAGATGTGGAAGAGGCTTCCCGAGGAGATCTGACTGTGCGGGCGGATGTCACCACGGGTGAAATTGGTACGGTGGCAGATTTCTTCAATGCCATTATTGAAAGCCTGCGACAGATCGTTAGCCAGGTAAAAACTGCCGCAGGTCAGGTGAACATTTCCCTGGGTGAGAATGAGGGAGCGATTCGCCGATTGGCGGATGAAGCCCTGGAGCAGGCCGAGAACATTACCCATACGCTGGACTCTGTGGAGCAGATGACCCAATCGATTCAGTCCGTGGCCGAAAGTGCTCGCCGAGCGGCTGAAGTGGCCCGGACGGCTTCCACGACCGCTGAAGCTGGGGGAGTGGCCATGGACCGCACCGTCCAGAGTATTTTGAGCCTGCGGCAGACGGTGGCTGAAACGGCCAAAAAGGTAAAACGGCTGGGTGAGTCCTCCCAGCAGATTTCCAGGGTCGTCTCTCTGATTAACCAGATTGCCCTGCAAACGAACCTGCTGGCGATTAACGCCAGTATTGAGGCAGCCCGTGCTGGGGAAGAGGGGCGAGGGTTTGCTGTAGTTGCGGAGGAGGTGGGGCAACTGGCGGCCCAGTCGGCGGCTGCGACCCGAGAAATCGAACAAATCGTGGAAACAATTCAGTTGGAAACCAGTGAGGTGGTTGGGGCGATGGAACTGGGTACCACTCAGGTTGTCGAAGGCACTCGCCTGGTGGAGGCAGCCAAGACCAGCCTCGGTCAGATTATGGAGGTATCCCGCCAGATTGACCAGTTGGTGCAGTTAATCTCGAATGCAACGGTCTCCCAGGCCCAAACTTCTGAGAGGGTGACTACCTTGATGAAGGAGATTGCCCAGGTCTCCGAACAAACTTCTAATTCTTCTCGCCAGGTTGCGGCAGCCCTGAAAGAAACGGTGGATGTGGCCCGCCAGTTGCAGGATTCGGTGGGTGTTTTCAAGGTGGAAACGTGATGGATAAGGAACAGGAAATCCGGCAGCAGTTTCTGGAAGAGGCTCGGGAATACCTGGGCACGATCGAGGCTGCCTTTATGGATCTCTCTGGGTTATCCACCCACAGTGCGATGGATGCGGTGCTTCGGGCAGTCCACTCGATTAAGGGTGGGGCTGCCATGATGGGGTTCGATCGCCTCAGCCAGTTGGCCCATCGATTTGAGGATTTCTTCAAAGTAATCAAAGCTCGCCGGGAAAGTCTGGTCCTGGATTCTGAGCTAGAAGGACTTCTGCTGCAGGGCGTGGATTGTCTGAACCAGGTGCTCACCCTGCATCAACGGGGCCAGCCGATTGCGGAGAGTTGGCTGCATGCCCAAACCCATACCCTGTTCGAGAGCCTGCACGATCGCCTGGGAGACTTGCAGGCAGAAGATGAAACCGTGCTGCTTCTGGAAGAAGGCAACCATGAGGAGATCGTAACCCTGCTCTTTGAGACGGAGGTGGAAGCCAGTTTGCAGCGACTGGAAGCCCTGCTGATGGAACCAGGTCTGCCGGGAATTCGGGAAGAATTGGAGGGCGTCTGTCAGGAACTGGGGGGCTTGGGGGAAATGCTGGAACTCTATCCTTTTGTCCGCCTCTGCCAGACGATTGAGGGGATGCTCCAGGCGATGCCCGATAGCGCTTCCCTGGTGGCCCGATCGGCCCTGCAATCCTGGCGACAAGCCCAGGCTCTGATTCTGGCGGGAGAGGTCGATCGACTGCCTATGACGCTGGATCTGGCAGAATCTGATTCTGCGGCAAAAGCCCGTCCCAACCCACAGCACTCGGTCGCCGTTCTGGTGGGCCAGGGCCATTCAGCAATCCCAGATGCTGCTCCCCTACTTCCTCTGGTAGATATCAATGACAGTCATGCCTGGCTAGACTGTGACCTGCTGGATTATTATTTTCTCTCAGAAGATCAGCCTGTGAAGTCGGTAGAGGTAGCGCCGCCGCCCCCCGATCAGACCCTACCCCGCAAGGCTGCTCCTAGTGAGCCTGCCTCTGTGGCAGGAGGGGCAGGGGATGGGGCTCTACCCAATCGGTTTGACCCCTTGGAGAACACGGTCCGGGTTGGGGTTCGCCAGTTGGATCAGCTCAATGATCTGTTTGGGGAATTGACGATCGAGCGCAATGGTTTGGATCTCCATTTGGGCCGGTTGCGCCATCTCGTCAGTACCCTCAGCTATCGAATCCAAGCCCTGGAACGATCGAACAGCCAGCTTCGCACCGTCTATGACCAGCTCACAACCCAATCAAACCAGCAGCCGGCTCAATCCTGGAACTGGTTGGCAGTAACACCCACTCTAATGCTTACTTCAGGCAGCCAGGACCTTCCCTGGAAAGAAATGGGGAGTCGGTTCGATAGTCTGGAACTGGACCGCTACAACAACCTGCATCTGCTGTCTCAGGAGGTGATGGAGACGATCGTCCAGGTGCAGGAAATTACCAGTGACATCGAAGTGAGCCTGAAGGATGCCGACCATACCACTCGGGATCTGAACCGCACAGCCAAACAGATGCAGATCAGTCTGACCCAGGTCCGGATGCGGCCCCTATCCGATATTCTGAATCGCTTTCCCCGAGCTTTACGGGAAATGTGCCTGCAGTATGGCAAGCAGGTGAATCTGCAGGTTGTCGGGGGCAGTACCCTGATTGACCGGACGATTCTGGAAGCCCTCAGCGATCCACTGATGCATCTGCTCCGCAACGCCTTTGATCATGGGATTGAAGATCCCCTGATTCGACAGGCTTATGATAAGTCGGAGCAAGGAACGATTGAGATTCGGGCTGCCTATCGGGGGAATCAAACAGTTATTATCCTCAGGGATGATGGCGGTGGAATTGATCCAGAGAAAATCCGGGCCAAGGCACAGCAGGGAGGATATGACGAGAAATTCCTGGAGTCGCTCAGTGATGCCGAACTGCTGGCGTTGATCTTTGAACCAGGATTTAGTACCGCCGATCGGGTTACTGCTCTCTCCGGTCGGGGCATTGGTATGGATGTAGTACGGACTAACCTCCGCAAGGTACGGGGAGAGATTAAAGTTGATACCCAGCTTGGTGTAGGGACAACCTTCACGATCACGGTTCCCTTTACCCTGTCCGTGATGCGAGTGCTAATGGTGGAGAGCAGGGGGATGCTGATGGCCCTGCCCAAGGATGAGATCGAAGAGGTGTTGCTACTCAATCCAGCAGCGGTTTTCACCACTGCCGGAGCGGAAGTCTTGCAGTGGGAAGATCTGATGTTCCCTCTAATTCGCCTGGGGCACTGCCTGGAGTTCCATTGCCCCCAGCGACCGCTGGAAACTGAAGCAGTTCCCCTGATCAGCGAACCCCTGATCCTGCTGCTCAACTGGGGGAGTACGTTGGTGGCTGTCCAGGTCGATCGCTGTTGGGGCGAACAGGAGGTGGCGATTCGGCAGGTGGAGGGAACGATCGCCCTGCCCCTGGGATTCGCGGGTTGCAGTATTCTGGGCAATGGTCGGGTAGTTCCGTTATTGGACATTCCGACCCTCCTGGAACAAATCATGGCGGATCAGAGCCGGTCTTTGCGTCAAACGGGGAAGGTCACAGATGTCCCGGAAGGGGCAGCCATCGCCCAGTCTCAACTAGACACGGTCCTGGTTGTGGATGACTCGATCGTCGTTCGGCGATATCTGGCCATGATTCTAGAGAAAGCGGGGTACCGGGTGGAACAGGCCAGAGATGGTCAGGATGCCCTGGAAAAGTTGTGGAATGGTCTGACAGTCAGGGCCGTGGTTTGCGATATTGAAATGCCCCGTCTCGATGGCTATGGGTTCCTGAATCGCATCAAAGCTGAATCAACCCTCCGGGATTTACCCGTGGCCATACTGACCTCCCGCAGTGGGAACAAGCATCGCCAACTGGCTATGAACCTGGGAGCCGCTGCCTATTTCTCAAAACCTTTCCGAGAACAGGACCTCCTTGAAACCCTGAACCAACTCATCCACACCTGATCAAACACCAGGCATTGTATGCAACGCCTCTAGATCGATCCATGTTAAATTGCCATTGGAATTGTCATGACCTCCTTGCGTAAATCCCACCGGATAGCCCGACAGGCCGAAGCCACCCATCAATTGATTGTGTTTCAGATGCAACAGGACTGGTTCGCCCTCCCGATCCAGGCTGCGCAGAAAGTGATTCCCATGGGACCAACTTATGGCGATCCGGAACGAACCGGCGTCAGCCTCACCCGTTATCAGGAGCGAGAATTGGCAGTTGTGGATGTGACGCAACGCATTTTCGGGCAATCCTCCCAGCAGCAGCCAGGTCCGTCTCCCACCTACCTGCTCCTGGTGCAGAATTCCCAGGGAGAGATCGTGGGTCTACCGATCGTAGACCAGCCCTCCCTGCGACGGGTGGCTAAAACAGCCTTCGCTCCGCTGCCGACAACTTACCTCTCCCAGGGCAATATCCAATGTGTCAGTTCTGTAGTCGTGCAACTGGAACAGGAACCCCTGATGTTTTTGCTTGATCCAGAAGTCCTGGTGCGACCCGGCTTGCTGCCCTCCCCTGTAACCTTGCCGGTGGGGCAGTCGGCCCAGTCAGGGCTCGGGGGGAAAGGGTGAAGGGGGCCAATTCTGTCTGGATTGGTCTTGGCTTTCAGCAAGGGGCCTCCCGCAGGCTCCTCGAAGCTGCGATTCAGCAGGCGTTACAGTCGGTTGAACTGGCTGCAACAGCGGTAATGGGGTTGGCCACCCTCGATCGTAAAGCCCAGGACGCAGACTTGCTGGATCTATGCCACGATCGGGGCTGGTCGCTGCAATCCTTTACGGCAGAACAATTGCAGAACGTGGTCGTTCCTTCCGCTTCCAATCGGGTAGCTTCAGCCACAGGCACTCCCAGCGTGGCTGAAGCTGCCGCCCTGCTGGCCTGTCAGTCTCTGGCTTCCCAACTGCTGCTGCCCAAACAAGTCTTTCGTTCTTCAGATCAGCCTGGAGCGGTGACGGTGGCGATCGCCCTGGTTTTAACGCCAGGAGACCTGCCATAAAAAAGCAGCCCTCAGAAGGCTGCCCTCTAGCATTAGGAGTTAAGCATGGGTTTGCTTTGGTAGTATCGTAACTAAAGTTTTTTGAGGCTTGAGTGATCCAAAATCCAGAAATGGATGATTCGATTCCGAGATTTCTGTGATTCACATCACCATGCGAGAGCTAACCCTAACCTCGAACGTTGCCAAAATACTTTCGCTGGAAAATGACCAGGCCGATGGCAATGATCATCTGAATGGAGAGGGGGGCGATCGCAAAACCGATCAGGCCACAGACACTACTGATGAGTAAAACGAGGCAGAGAATAATGTCATCAGTCAGAATATTTTTGGGATTGTAAAACGAAACCCAGATGAGTGCGCCTGCGATCGCCAGAAAAATAGTATAGGCCGGAATCACCATGGCCATAGCGCGTAAGGTTACATACAAAGGCACGCCTAAAGAAAGGGCTAGCAAAAACAAGTAGGTCGGTGCCATTAAACAATCTCCGGATCTAGGATTGCGCTGTATCTTACTACTACTAATTATCTAAAAGTATTCCCAGAACCAGGGTGATTAGCAGCACATCCAGACCTGACAATCTCCTGGGAGGCTCGTGAGGTATAGCGATCTTGACTCACAGAGGGTTTCCTAGACCAGCATCCCCCAAGCCTGGGTCACCAGATCGCTGAGCCAACGGCGCTGGGCCTTATCGAGAAGACTGTCATCTTTCAAAAGTTCGGATCTCAGGTCAGCCAGGGATTGTCCCTGGGAGCGAGCCCCCTGAATCACACCGACGATCGCCGCTGCCACCAGTTCTTCACTGACAGGATTCTGCCTCAGATGAACGACTTCTTGAGGATGGTCAGGGATAGGATCTTTCATATCAGCAACACCCAGGCAATCAGCGAAACAATTATGAGAATGTTGTAAAGTTTTTTAAGTAATTCTGTCTATGGCAGTTTAACCTAATCCGTACCCTGTTTTGATCATCATTAGTCAGTAATTCGCCGGAGTTAATATCATCCCCATGAAAGAAATTCTTTACCTCGAAATTCCTACGCCTGACTTGGCTGGCGTTAGAAGCTGGTTAAAAGAGGAATTTCAGCCGCACCGTGGGGAGAAGCAACTCACTCCAGAAGGATTTCGCTGGCAACCGGCAAACCAGCAAGACCATTCCGGCAAGGATTTACCGGCAGAGTTGTCGATCTTTGTTTGGTCTGTGCAAAGAACAACCTACTTGAAGGTCTTCCGCTGGGCTGAGGTTCCGCTCACTGACGAACGCATGTTTCTGCAGGAACTGGTTCGATCGGTGCGTCACCAATTTCCCCATCATTATCCCGTCCCCCCTGAGATTGACCTGTCCCAGGAAACCATCTTTACGGCCCTCGCGCCGGTTTACCCCGAAACCGTTAAGTTTTTCCAGCGCATGCCGAATGGGGAATATGACCTCACCCGCGTCTACTGGTGGGAAAAGCGATGGCGGGCCGGAGTCCGCAACCCACAACAGCCCCAGCAGGTGATCGCCCGCGTCCAAACGGAAACAGGTCGGGAAGAAGGCGAGGAGGCCGGTTCCTCCCCCTACGATCTTATTTATATCGGTGGAGCCTTGGGCGTGATCCATGCGGTGGTCATGGCCCGTCTGGGCTATCGGGTTCTGCTGGTGGAGCGCTTACCCTTTGGGCGCATGAACCGGGAGTGGAATATTTCCCGCAGTGAATTTCAAAGTCTACTGGATCTGGGCGTCTTCACCCCGACAGAGTTTGAAGAGGTGATTGCCAGGGAATATGTTGATGGGTTCCACAAGTTCTTTGATGCGAACAATCCACCCCATCTCAAAGCCCCCATCCTCCATACCCCCACGGTTTTAAATGTGGGGCTGGATGCCGAGAAATTGCTCCGAGTTTGCGGCGAAAAGTTGAAGGCTGCTGGGGGAACGATTTGGGATGAAACGGAGTTTATTCGAGCAGAGATTGCGGACGATCGGGCTGCCGTATTTCTGACCCACCTGCCCGATCAGACCCCCCGACAGGCCCAGGGTCGCCTGCTGGTCGATGCCATGGGCACAGCCTCTCCAATCGCCTGGCAGTTGAATGGGGGGCGGGCCTTCGACAGCGTCTGCCCCACAGTTGGGGCCGTGATTGAGCGGGGCTTTGAACCTGGCGTCTGGGATGCCAATTATGGGGATGTCCTGAACAGCCATGGGGATATTTCGCGAGGTCGGCAACTGATCTGGGAGCTCTTTCCAGCCGAACAGGAGGAACTGACCTTTTACCTGTTCCACTATCACCAGGTCCATCCAGACAATCCCGGCTCCCTCCTGGAAATGTACGAAGATTTCTTCACCATTCTGCCGGAATATCGCCGCTGCGATCTCGAAAAGCTGGTCTGGAAGAAACCGACTTTTGGGTACATTCCTGGCCATTTCAGTGTGAGTCGCCAGGATCGGCGGGTGGCCTTCGATCGGCTGATTGCGATCGGGGATGCGGCCTCGCTCCAGTCTCCGCTGATCTTTACAGGCTTTGGCTCTCTGGTGCGTAACCTGCCTCGCCTGACCGACCTGCTCAATATTGCGCTCCAGAATGATTTACTCACAGCCCCTTACCTGAACCAGATCCGGGCTTACCAGAGCAATGTTTCCGTCACCTGGTTATTTTCCAAAGGTATGATGGTACCCACAGGCCAGCATTTGCCGCCAGAGCGCATCAATGCCATGTTGAACACCTTTTTTGGCATCCTGGCAGATGAATCACCACAAGTGGCTGACGCCTTCATCAAAGACCGGGCCGATTGGCTTTCTTTCAACCGCATGGCTCTCAAAGCCGCCTGGAGAAATCCGGCCCTGTTGCTCTGGATCTGGCAATTGGCTGGCCCTCAGGATTTACTGCGCTGGTTGGGCAGCTACTGGAGTTTCACGATCGCAGCCCTGCTCAGTGCCCTGTTGCGAGTCTGGTTTCCGGCACTGGTACAGCGTCTCCAGCCCTGGCTGGAACCCCGATTGCCGGGCCTATGGTTTTGGCTGCGCGTTCAGAGCCACGCTTACACCTACGGCACTGGACGATCGTCCCCAAGCCATTCCAATCTTGCCAGTTCGAAATCCCACTGGCAGTCGGTGTAGTCCCTCCTGAGAGTTGACAGATCTGCGTCCTGGGAAGGAGTCTGCTGGGGGGGTTGAGCATAAAAAATCCCCAGTAGGTCATCCCAACGCATGAGGATCATTCTTTGTCAAGTATGCGATCATGGATACAGAAGGCTGAAGTGTTGCTTTGGTCTTTCCCAAGGAGGGATTTATGAGAAACAGAGTTCTGACTGGAGTGCTGGCACTTGCAGCAGTTTTGACCACAACGACAGTCAACGCTGCCAATCCAAACCAGGTTCAACAGTTACTGAGAACCCGGGAATGTGCTGGGTGTGACCTGAAGGGAGCCAACCTGAAAGGAGCCTATCTGCTGGGAGCTGACTTGCGCAATGCAGATTTGCGGGGAGCTAATTTAACCGAAGCCAACCTGGAAGGAGCTGACCTGACGGGGGCTAAGTTGCAGGGCGCAAATTTAACCCGTGCATTTGTGACGAACGCCACCTTAAATGACGCAAATTTGACCAACGCAAACCTGCAATATGCCCGAATTTATAATGCACAGACAATTGGGGCAACGTTGACCAACATCAACATTGCGGGAGCAGAAGTCTTTGGCAGCAGCATTAACATTGGTGGTGATTAGTAAAAATCCAAGCGTTTTTTGAGCAGGAGTCAAGACCCTGACTCAGAGACATCGCTCAGAAGCATAGCAAGGGGCAGGTGATCCCTGGAATCATCTCAGATGTCTGCCCGGTGCTATGCTTTGCAGTTTAATCAGGCATTCCCCGACATTCTTGCGATTCTTCCTCTACACTAAAATGGATCAAACAGAGGAATGGCAGGTCTTTGATGTTAAGTCGGCCAAAGAATCGTCAGGTCGCTGCTTTACTTGCGCTTCTGGGGATTCTGGTACCCATCAGCGGGTTCCATAAATTTTATCTGGGGCAACCCCTTTGGGGGCTGTTTTATCTGTTGCTCTCTCTGGGAACTCCCATTGCCCGGATTGCCAGCGCGATCGAAGCCGTCTGGTATCTGATCCAACGGCAGGAAGATTTTGACCGTAACTTCAATGCCACGATCGCGAAGATAGGTTCGACTGGCAGGCCGGGTCAGGCTCCGACTTCATCCCCGGTTCAGGTGGGGGCAATCTCAGAGGCGGTGCGTCAGTTAGACCAACTCCGACAGGACGGACTGATTACTGAGTACGAGTTCGAGCAGAAGCGAAGACAGCTCCTCGATCGCATCGGTTAAGCTAAAGAGGATTGCCCCAGGGAAGCAGGCATGTCGTTACTGAACTGGTTATCTTCCATTGCCCAATCCAGCCTGAATCCAGATTTCCAGGCGATCAAAGCGCGCATTCTCAGTACACCCTACTATCGCCTGCAATCGGCAACAGAGATCCAGGTCGCTGCAACCCTGGGGATCAGAATTGATGTCAATCGGGCTTCTGTGGATGACTGGCTGCGGATTCCAGGCATTTCTATTCACCAGGCCAGATCGCTGGTAGACCTGACCCAGACCGGTGTACAGTTCTGTGGCCCGGAGGATGTGGCTGCAGCTCTGGGACTGCCAGAGCAATGGCTGAGGCCGGCAATTCCGATTCTGCAGTTCTGTTACTACGATGCGGCCAGTCTGGAGACGATCGGGCGTGTGAACCCAAGCACAGCTCCGTTGGAAGACCTGAAGCGGATTCCTGGTCTGGCCTCCTCGTTGGCCGTTGCGATCGGGCGCGATCGGCAAATCAACGGTCCCTATCACGACCTGGCTGATCTGCAAAGACGCCTCTCGCTCCCAGGGGAACTGATTTCCCAGTTGATGCACTATCTGCGATTTCAGTGACCTCTGAACCCCTAAATCGAGCCCATTCGGGAGATGGGCCAGAAGCGAAAACTTGCGTGGCCGATCACATTTGGAATGGGCAAGAACCCCCAAACATGGGAATCGTTACTGTTATTGCGGTTATCCCCCATAACAAACAGGTGGTTCTCAGGAACTGTCAGAAGCTTCGTCTCGTAAGCTGGAGCTTCGGCAATATAGGGTTCCTGCAGGGCAGTTCCATCCACGTACACCTTTCCCCCCTTAACCTGCACAGTTTGCCCCGGCAGAGCAATCACCCGTTTGATGAATGCTTGATCCCGATCGAACCCCTGCTTCTGTAATTGAATCGGCGGATCAAAGACGATGATATCGCCGAACTGGGGGGGATGAAATCGGTAGGAAATCTTTTCCACTACCAGACGATCTCGGACCTCCAGGGTGGGCACCATGGAATCTGAGGGGATAAACCGGGGCTCAGCAATGAAAAAGCGAATGACCAGAGCCAGGATCAGAGCGATCGCCAGAATCTGGATATTCTCCAAAAGCGCCTTCCCTACGCTTTTGGCTTCAGCGGGATGCAGGTTAGAAGGGAGTGCTTCAGGGGTTTGAGGGCTGGGAGATGGGTTTTCAGAAGTCATTCGTTTGTAACTTGTAGCAGGTTTCGGATATAGCTCTAAAATTTCATGTTATTGAAACTTGGGACCAAACCAAATCTCAAGGTGCTTGGCCGCAGACTTATCGGGAATAAACTGGGGAATTACTTTATCCCTGACCTCCAGGCCTGTCAGGATCTTGACCACATTTTCCGCTTTTGCCCTGTCTGTCTTACGAAAATATCTAACTTGAGAATTTGCAGGTCCCCTGGCAACCACTTCTGGTTTTGGAATAATGTACCCCTTCTCCTGAAGTTCCTTACTGATCAATTCGGCGGCCTTGAGCTGTGATGGACTCTGAATCTGAAGATAAATGAGAGGAGCTTGATTCTCCAGTCCGGGAACTGAATTATAGGCATTTTTAACATATTCCTGCGGTACCCCTACAATGACCTGATCCAGGCCAGCTTTCCGCTGTTCTAGTTGATTGATTTGCTGTTCCAGTTGATTAATCTGTTTAATTTTCTGGTCGATTTTCTGGTCTAACTTGCGTGAGTCTTCCTTCTTTTCTTCCAACTCATTCTGTACACCAATGATTAAAAAACATGTAAATGCTAGATATAAAATCGCGGCGATCGTAGGCACAAGAATCGAAATAGTGGTTCGCCTGCGAGCCTTTTTTTGACTGGCTTCCACCCGCTCGACCAGAGATTGAATTTCATCCGGTGAAAAAGACATGACCTTAACCAGAGACTGTTTTCTCAATCAGCTTCAAAAACATTTCTTTGAGCCGCTTCTGTTCTTCTGCATCGATCGCAGTCGGATTCTGTTGAAGGGACTGTAATAGGGGACGAGCCGCTTCTAAATTTCTGGCTTTTTCTCTCCGGTCTAAGATTTCTTTGCCAGGAATAAAGCCCAATCCCCCGAAAATACTACCGCCCAGAACCCCTGCTAATTCTTTGAGATCGCCATTGATAATGATGGGCAAACCCTTAAAAGCAGCAATTGCGAGTATGACATGCACAAGTACCGCTAGGGCCATTTCCTGAGCTGCCTTGTGGTGATTCTTAATTAACTGATTTAGAAAAGTCTCGTTGGCCAGCATGTACTTCTCTAAAAAATTGCTGCGATCGTCACTTCAATCTAAACCGAGTATACCGGCATCTAAAGCCTGAATTCGTCAAATTTGACCCCGGCGGATTCTGGTTTACGAGTATCGAAATAGTAGCTGCTAATTGTGCCCGTCCCGGTGTCCAAAATGCTGAAGGCTGTGATGTCATTGCTGGCGATATAGGGCAAGGATTGGCCTGCGTCCAGCAAAGGCGCGATCGTGGGGACGATCGGGTCTAGCCCGTTAGGATTACCCGTCTCCGCATAGTCCTTCCCAGCAGGCACTTTCCGCTTCAAGGTTCCCACGTAAGCCCCATAGGAGTTACCCACATTGGAGGTTTCCAGAAAGTGGGTTCCTCGGGGACTGATAAAGCGATTCCAGAGGTGGGAATGGCCATAGAAGACCAGTTGCACCCCGGCCTCCTCCAGCAGAGGGACCACATCGCGCACCAGGTAATCAGCGGACTGGGGATATTCATACCGAATGGCATGGATATCCCCCCTATCGTCCCGATCGATCACCTGCACCGGGTCCGTATAGGCTGGAACTACATTTTCCCCCAGGGAGTGAGGGGGATGATGGAACATGACAATCCGATATTTTGCCTGCTGGAACTCAGGTCGCTGTAACTCTTGCTGCAGCCAGTTGTACTGGGCACTACCGGGTCCGATCGCCTCAAAGATATGCTGCCCATAACCCCAATCCAGGGGATTCTCCACATCCCGTTCCCGATACTTACCGCGCACCCCCGCCGCCAGACTGGGAGAGCGCCAGATGTTCGTGGCATAGAGCACAATCAGCCGCACATCCCCAAAAGTAACGGCATAGTATTGCTTGCCACCGGGACTATCTTCCGGCAGGGTAAAGATTTCTTCGTAAGTGTCGGTGTTAAAGGAGTAGTCTTTCCAGCCCTGCGGCTTTAGGGTCAGTGTCGGGTGAGCCTGCTGTGCGGCCCATCGGGGAACCGGATCGCCAAATTGATCATTCAGGCTGCTGTGCTCAGAAAAGCGGCCCATCACCTCATGGTTCCCGATCGCAGGAAACAACGGGGCCGATTGAATCAAATCCCCACCCCGATAGACGGTGATTGTTCCCGCTTTCTCCAGTTTGAAACTGGCCTGGCCCTGCAGCACCGGGAAAAAGGCATTCCCCCGATCGTCGTCAAACCATTCCGAGGCCCGATCAGGTACATTCACCAGATCCCCGGCAAAGAAAACCGCATCGACAGGACCGATCGTCTCCTTCACCTTCTGCAAGTTGGCCGCCACCAGAGGCTTCAGTTGATGATCGGAAGTTAGCAGGATCTTCAGGGGCATCCCTGGCTCTGGGGCTGCTGCCAGAGAAAACGGGTCACTCCTGGCTATTTTCCCATCCTGCCGCTGACTCTCGACGCGATAGGGAAGACGCTGTCCCGATCGTAATCCCTCCACAATCGCTTCGTGCCGCCAGATCGAGCGGGGAGTTGTTCGTTGAATCAGGGTGGGGAGTTTAGAATGCTGGTCTTCCCGGGTGCGGCTCAGCTTTGTGGTTGTCGCTGGGACAGACTGCTCCAAATTTTCCCCATAAACCACCCAATGTTTTGATCCCGCAAACTCGGTAAACCAGACAACCCGCACCGAAGTCGCTGAGGGTAATTGTAGAAAGGGCTGGGTTAACAACTCAGGTGGAACTGAAGTAGCATCAGTAATCTGAGGTAAGTCATGCATAACCAGAAGGAATAAAATAACACCCACACCGATCGCAACAAGTTGAAGCGATTTAAGTACTCTGCCCATCCCTATTCTGTGCATTTTGAGGGCCAGATGATGAAACACCAGTCTATCTGAATCTTTCTGATCTCAGATTTTATGCACTGAGATAGTTTCTATCCATCTAATTTTGGGCCATGGGAGTCCACACAGCAACCTTGCTTCTCTGGAAGACTGGCCTGGCGCGAACAGAATTGAGAAGGTTTAAAATTGCCATTCTAAAGTTTTTTAAATAACTCATCTATATTTATTTATGAATAATTTACGCCTATTCACAAATAGCCTTTTATTGTTTAAGTTATCCTTCAAATTCCCATTTTGTTTTCTAGTACTCTTTCTCAGTTTTTAGATTGTTATAACTTTTCTTTGAATTGACTCGAAAGGCAGGAAAAGTTATGAGCGTCATCGACACCGTCGTAAGTGCTGAAAATCTTCTCAAAGAAGGGGATGTAAGAGCTGAACAGGGGGACTATATTGGGGCGGTAGCAGCCTACACTCAGGCACTCCGACTCAATCCTGACTATGCTAAAGCCTATGGCAATCGGGGATTAGTTCATACCCATATTGGGGAGCGTCGATCGGCCATTCAGGACTACCGCAAAGCCGCTGAACTTTTCATTGCCCAGGGAAGTATTGCCAATTATCAGATGATGATGGGGCTGCTGAGACGAGAGGAGCAGCAATAAGTACAGAATGTATCTTTTGTAACTCAAGAAAAACCCTCGATCCTGTGATCGAGGGTTTCATAATCAGGGTGCATCTACCATCCACTTATTCCGTACAGATGAAGCTGATCAGGAAGATTTTTAAAATTTGGCTGAACAATTTCCGTAATTTCCGTAAAACCCATCAAGCCAAAACCGTTGCTTCCAGAGAGGTCAGGATTTCGACCCCTTCTTCCGTGACAGCGATCGTATGCTCAAACTGAGCTGACAGCTTGCGATCTCGGGTGATAGCAGTCCATTTGTCTTTGAGGACCTTGACTTCATGGGTCCCCTCATTAATCATGGGTTCGATCGTGAAGACCATGCCCGGTCGCAACTTTAACCCTGTCCCTCGTTTGCCATAGTGGGGGACCTGGGGAGCGGTATGAAAGATATGGCTGATGCCATGGCCGACAAAATCGCGCACAACCGAGAAGCCCTGGGGTTCAGCGTAGTTTTGGATGGCTGCCCCAATATCCCCAATCCTCGCTCCTGGTTTCACTTCTGCGATCCCCAAATAGAGGCACTTTTCTGTAACTTCTACCAACCGTTGCGCCGTTGGGGAAGGCTGCCCGACCAAAAAGGTCTTTGATGTATCGCCATGGTATCCATCCAGAATCAAGGTCACATCGACGTTGATAATGTCGCCAGTTCTGAGAATTTGCTTGGCATTCGGAATACCGTGGCAGACTACTTCGTTCACACTGGTGCAGATCGACTTGGGGTAGCCATGATACCCGAGGGGAGCGCTTTTCGCCCCATGAGCCTGGGTCCAGCGCTCAGCTTCATCATTAATTTCTAGGGTGGAGACCCCTGGCTGTACCATGGGCTCCAGGTGATGGAGTAATTCTGCGGCGAGGCGACCCGCCCGACGCATCTTGTCCAGCTCTCGACGAGATAAAAGCGTAACAACTTCTTGTTCCATAAGTTCCCATTCTACCGTGGTCTTCTGACCTGGGCAGCTACATACCGTGATCAACCCGATCGTGATAGAAACATTGCACCCAACAGAGGGATGTCAGACTGGTTTCAGAGCAAGCAGACACAATCATTCAGACTAACGCTGACCCGTTACAATAAAGGCAACGCGCTTACCAATATTCGTTGCATGGTCTGCCATTCGCTCCAAATAGCGGATAACCAGAACCAATAGAACGATCGGCTCCACAGATCCTTGAATATCTGTGTGATGAACCAGCCAATTGTATAAAGCTTCGTAGTCAGAGTCTACTGCATCATCCCTATCCCTCACCTCCAGCCCAGATTTGGCATCCAGATCAGATAGGGCCTGAAGGCTCATGGCTAACATAGCCTGACAGCGATTGAGCATGAGTTGGACCCGATCGATACAACCGTGGGTCGGATAGGGGAAAAGAATAACGGCGATCTCTGCCAGATCTTCTGCATAATCTCCAATCCGCTCCAGGTCTCGCACTAATTGCATCATGGCGCTGAGCAGACGGATCTCTTGTGTATCCGGTGTTTGCATGGCCATGGCACTGATGCAATCCACCTCAATCTGCCGATACAACTGGTCAATTTGTTTATCCTGGGGTGGAATTTGTCTGGCCGCTTCCAGATCTCGCTCAATTAAAGCCAGGGAGGCTAATCTGCAGGATTGTTCAACAAGGGCTCCCATTCGCAAAACGTCTCGTTGAATCCGCCTCAACTTGCGGTTGAAGTCTGACCGAATAGAATCCTGACTTTCCAAAAAGGGAGTTACCACAGTAACACAAGGAGATAGGGTGGCATATGAGGAATTTTACGGACTTCCTTCTAGCTAGTTCTCAGTATAGCGGCTCCACTCTATCGGTTTAAGGTTGAGTTGAACCTCTACTGGAGGGGCTTTGTGACAACATGTAACAACTTGTTCCGGATATCTACGATTTGGCCGAAATTATTGAACTAGCATCCTATTTGAGAAAAGGGGTTAGTTAACGATGTCTTTATCAGATGGTCAGATCTACATGGCACTGGTGATAGCACTGATTCCGGGTATTCTTGCCTATCGTTTATCAACTGAACTGTATAAGTAGAGTCTCATCCGATATTCTATTTGTCTTTCAGCGATTCTGATAGCAGTCGGTATAGCGACTAATCGCTTTAACAGGCCATTCTTGATTTTTCAGGAATGGCTTCTATGTTTTTTAGGTTGAAGTTGCGATTTTAACTGCCAGGGGCTTTTCAACTATCCTTGAGAACAGTATTCACTGGCTTCAGATCGGGTCTTAACAAAAAGAGTAGGGATAAAAATGGCAAAAGGGATGGCAAAACCAACAAAAGCTGATAGCTTATCAGCTGTAAGACTTCTCCGTGTTCAGGTATGAGTGTTTCTCCATCCAAGCTCCCACCGATCGAGGTTGCATCACCTCAGGTTCGTTCCCATCATCGTGCGCCTCGCAACCGGCGGTTACTTTACTGGTCAGTGATTCTGGAAACAGCGCCCAAATTATTGGCTGGTATGATACTTCTTGCCGGAGCTACCTCGGCTCTCGTCAGAATGTTTCCTTACTACCAGTCCCAGCAGGAGAAACTAAGAGAATTGCAGGCAGAAGTACAAACGTTTCAGAATCGCGTGACCCAGTTGCGCGTTGATTTCGATCGATACTTTGACCCGCAACAGATGGGAACGCTGATGCAGGAGCAATCTCAAAAACTGCATCCAAAGCAACGTCGAGTCATCCTGGTAGATAAAGTCATCATTCAGATCCAGGGCTCGGCTAATTCTCCCTAGGGAACGCTGATATTCTGAATGCAACCCATCTCCTCTTTCCAATTGGTCTGCCCCTGAACGGGTATAGCCTCCTGCTATTCTGAAGAAAGACCTGCCCACTTCATCTCCCCCCATCTATGACGACTGTTGTTTTCTATCCAGATGCGCCTGATTTATCTACTGAGGATTACCTGGTTCTTGGGTTAGCCACCTGCTTTATCAAGGAAGAGGGTGAAGTCCATGAACTCCAAGTTGCAGAACCCATTCCCTCAGCAGCCTTAGAGGCGATCGTCAAGGGCATTCCCACCTCTTACCAGTGGGCAATTGGAACCAACCTGGGTAGTATATTCCCTGGGGAAAGTAGCCCCCAACTGCCCGGAGAATTTCCAGCAGGGATTCATTTGTGTGAAGAATTCCGGCAACGGGCGATCGCGGCAGCCCGGACCTATAAGAGACGCCCCTCTGCCCAGACGTTGATCCCTGCGGGAACCATGCGTCAGGATTTCAACCATTCCCTGGATCGAAAGCGAATTCTCAACTCTCAGCGTATTGTTCGCACCGAGGATAATGTGAAGCAGCATGAATATACCCACAAGGTGCTGTAACCAGGGGGGGGGATTCAGTAGCTTAATCTGGGCTAATCTTGTTAAGATAGGAAAAGCGGAATCATTCCGACATTGAGCTGAATTCGAGTAGGGCATCATGGCAACTGAGGTCGTCGTTGAGAAGAAAAAGCTGAAAAAGCCTCCGATGGAGATTCACCATTTGGGGGATAAAGTTTTGCGGCAGCCCGCCAGGCGGATCTCCCGGGTAGATGAAGAGATTCGGTTGTTGATTCGGGACATGCTACAGACTATGTATAGTGCCGATGGTATCGGTCTGGCTGCGCCTCAAGTTGCTGTTGCCAAACAGCTGATTGTGGTGGACTGCGAACCAGACAATGCAGCGACGCCACCCCTGATTCTGATTAATCCGGAAATCAAGCAAGTGAGCCGAGATATGTGCGTTGCTCAGGAAGGATGTCTCAGCATCCCTGAAGTTTATCTAGATGTGAAGCGACCCGAAGTTATTGAAGTCTCCTATAAAGACGAGTTTGGGCGGCCTCAGCGACTCACAACAGGTGGGTTACTGGCACGGGCCATTCAGCATGAGATGGATCACCTGAACGGGATCCTGTTTGTCGATCGGGTGGAAAACAGGCTAACGCTGAGTCAGGAATTGGCAAAGTATGGCTTTGCAATCAATGCAGTCAAGCCAGTTATTTGAACGTCCTCAAGGTGATATCTGTGACCCCTAAAAGTGGTGTATTTCTTACTGGCTCCTGCATTGCGGCGATCGCATCGGTTGGCTCCGTCTTTGAACTCTCCTCTGGCAACCCAGAATTGGGAACCCTTGCAACAGGGATTATCCTGGCTGTCAGCATTCCTCTGACGGGTTTCTTCTTCTACGCCGCCGTTCGAGACGCTAGAGCAAACCAGCAATAACCTCTGCCAAGGCTTCTGTGTTCTGGAAGTGGTGCTCACGACTCCTCCTGATCTTGTTTGCACTCTGGCTTATAACCCATTTAGGGGCGAGTCTAGGGGCAGAAATCCTTTGGTTTCAAGAGGTGGACTATGCTCAGGTTTTTCAGCTTAAATTGCTGACCCAGGGCATCATTGGGGCGATCGTCCTGGGCATAACGGTTCTTTACCTCCTCGCGAACCTCGCAATAGCCCGGAAGTTTCGCCACCCCCTGCCCCTCTCCTCAACCCCTGCCCCCCAGGGCATCCCACTCTGTCGCTTTCTGCCCCTGGCTGGGGCACTGGCACTGATGCCGGGACTATTGTTGCTGCATTATGGCCAGTTTGCCCTGGCCTACTGGCATCAAGATTGGACTCAAGTTTCAGTCATCCCCCAGTTACCCTCCCAGTTCAATCTCCAGGCCTTCGTCCACCTGGGCACCCAACTGCCTGAGTCAGGATGGCTGCTCCTAGCCCTGCTTGGGCTAGCGATCGCCCTGGTCCTGGCCCCCCAGACTGGGCTATCCCTGATTGGAGCAGTTTTCAGTCTGATGTTGGGGTTAATTCTGTCGGGCAACTGGGGTCGAATTCTGCAGTCTCTTCATCCGATTCCTTTCCAGATTACGGATCCGATTTTTGCCAAAGATATTAGTTTTTATATATTCACCCTACCTGTGCTAGAGCTTCTGCAGTTCTGGTGGGTGGGCCTGACTCTGTATAGTCTGATTTCCGTCATGCTGATTTACCTCCTGTCAGGAGATAGTTTCAGCCAGGGTTTCTTTCCAGGATTTTCCCAGCCCCAACAGCGCCATCTTAAGGGTCTGGTGGGCGGGCTAATGCTGGCGATCGCAGGCAGTTACTGGCTCAGTCGCAACCAGCTCCTTTACTCGGAACAGGGGGTCAGCTACGGAGCCAGCTATACCGATGTCACAGCCCAGTTGCCTGCTTACACCCTATTGAGTGGAACAGCGCTGGTGATCGCCCTAGTCTGTGTCTGGCAGGCACTGGGCTTCGATCGATCCAAACAGGCTTCCCGCCGTTTGTTGGTCATCCTCAGCCTTTACAGTGGCGTTGCCCTGCTGGCCTCAACCCTGCTGCCCATGGCTGTTCAACAACTGGTCGTCCGCCCCAATGAACTAGCACGGGAACAACCCTTTATCCAGCGCACGATCGCTCTGACCCGGCAAGCCTTCAACCTGAACAAGGCTGAGAGTACCATCTTTAATCCTGAAGGTAAGCTGACGGTGCGAGATCTGCAGGCGAATGACCTGACCATTCGCAATATTCGCCTCTGGGATCAGCGGCCTCTGCTGGAAACCAATCGTCAACTGCAGCAGATCCGCCTCTACTATCGCTTTCCGGATGCCGATCTCGATCGCTACACCTTTCAGCGCAATGACTTCAAACCCACTTTGCCTAACCCTGACTTAGAGACAGAACGGCAGCAGGTGCTCATCGCAGCCAGAGAACTGGATTATAGTGCCGTTCCTGCAGAGGCCAAAACCTGGGTCAATCAGCACCTGATCTACACCCATGGCTACGGATTCACCCTCAGTCCGGTGAACCGGGTTGGAGCGGGCGGATTGCCAGAGTATTTTGTCAAGGACATCGGGGTGGGCAGTGCTGGCAATCTGAATAGATCCAGGGAGGCCATTCGCGCCAATATCTCGACGGATAATCCCCGCATCTACTATGGGGAGCTGACCAACACCTATGTTATGACCGGAACCCAAGTTCGGGAGCTGGACTATCCCAGCGGGGAAGAGAATGTTTATAACATCTACGATGGTCGAGGAGGGATTTCCCTCAAGTCCTGGCGGCGCTGGCTCTTTGCCCGTTACCTGCAGGACTGGCAGATGCTCCTGACCCAGGACTTTCTACCAGAGACGAAACTCCTGTTCCGCCGTAATATCAACCGGCGCATCCGCGCGATCGCACCATTCCTGCGATATGACAGTGACCCATACCTGGTGGTGGCAGATGTCAGCTCTCCCCAGCAGGTAGAACCCCCAACAACCCCCAGCCATTTGTTCTGGATTGTAGATGCCTACACCACCACCACCCATTATCCCTACTCTGATCCAGGGCAGAAAGAGCTGAACTATATTCGCAACTCCGTGAAGGTGGTGGTGGATGCCTACAATGGTGCGATTGATTTCTATGTAGCCGATCCGACAGATCCGATCGTCCAGAGTTGGATGGCTATTTTCCCCAGTCTGTTCAAGCCCCTCAAGGCCATGCCAGCTTCTTTACGCAGTCATATCCGCTATCCATCGGATCTGTTTGAAATTCAGGCTCAGCAGTTAATGACGTATCACATGACCGATCCCCAGGTCTTTTACAACCGGGAGGATCAGTGGCAAATCCCCAAGGAAATTTATGGGGGACAATCCCAACTGGTGGAACCCTACTACCTGATCACCAGCCTACCCAAAGTCCCTTTTGAGGAGTTTATCCTGCTGTCGCCCTATACCCCCAACGGACGAACCAATCTGGTGGCCTGGCTGGCCGCCCGATCGGATGGGGAAAACTATGGGAAACTACTGCTCTATGAGTTTCCCAAACAAATTTTGGTGTATGGTCCAGAGCAAATCGAAGCTCGGATTAACCAGGACCCCGTGATTTCCCAGCAAATCTCCCTCTGGAACCGGCAGGGATCTCGTGCCATTCAGGGAAATTTGCTGGTGATTCCGATCGAGGAGTCCCTACTCTACGTGGAACCCATCTATCTGGAAGCGGCGGAAAACAGCCTGCCAACTCTGGTGCGGGTCGTGGTTGCCTATGAAAATCAGATTGTGATGGCAGAGAGCCTGGAGCAAGCTTTGCAGGCTATTTTCCAACCTGTGAAGCTGAATGCTCCAGCGATCGTGCGTCCAGTCGAGTAGGCAGACCTAAAACCTGAACTGTTCTACTGCAGGCCGGAAATGAATGGGGAGGGCCACTTCCACATTCTCATGGGGACGGGGAATAACCGTTGCAGACAGAAATAGGCTCTTTTCTTTCTCGCTTTGGGGGGCTACTTTCTTAGCCGCTTCCACACCCGCCTCGACGGACCGTTGCACCTCAGACACATTACCCCGAATGATAATCGTCACCCGAGCTCCACTGACCACTTCATAACCTACAAATGTTACCCGGGCAGCTTTCACCATCACATCAGCTACGGATAGGGCCGGTGGATGGCCCAAAACTTCTACCATACCAACTGCAACAGGCATTCAAAAACTCCTTATGTCGGTCCGAAACGCATACTCCTTCCTGGTTGCAACTTTACCATGGGAACAGGAAGCCCTCAGCAGAGGGAAGACATTTAAGTTACATATATTTGCCATCAGGGATTGATCATTCCCAGGGGGTATTGGGGATCTATCCCGGATAATTACCAGAAGCAACGTCCACTCAGAGCAGTATGTGCTTCTATTCAGACGGATATCCGGCCCGATCACCGATAGGATGTTAATACTGGATTTGTCCAACTCAGTCCAATTTTTCCCTTGTCTTACTACAGCCAGTATTCCCAGGTTTTTCCTCCCATTTATCTGAGTGAACTGCAGGGGCAGATTTTGACCTGTCCTTACTTTGCGGTCAATAATCTGAATCGCGATTTTGTTGGAACTAAAGGATTTTCTATCGTCTTTCGACGCTCCCATATCGGGAAGGTACAGCAGCGTTTCCCCTACCTGAATCCCTATCTGGAGCGGGTCCTGCAACCTGAATGCAATGCTTTCTACCTGAACCCTCTGCTGCTGGAACAGGGATCCCGGGTAGACCCCCACATCGATCGCTCCCTCCGCTCCTACTGCGAGGCGATCGCCCCTCCCCTGTGCGTCAGTGTGCTGTACGTCCGGATTCCTGCCGATTTAGAAGGGGGGGAACTGGTCCTGAGATCGTCCAAACGTCAGGTGGGGCAAATTCGCCCCCACCCCAACACCCTGATCTTTTTCCAGGGAGATTTGACCCATGCGGTCAATCCGGTCAAAAGTTCCGGGATGCGTCTGAGCCTCGTCTGTGAACAGTACAGTCTGGAGGAGGAGCAACTGCAGGACATTCCAGAATTTCGCCTGGAATCAAGAGCGATCAAAGCCAATTCGGAGAAACCGCAGCGCCAGAGGCGAGATCGAACCTCTTGATTCCAAAGCCTATCCCTGGGGATGGACTGGATGCCCCTCCAGGTGATAGGTCTGCACCGCCCGCATGTACTGAATTCGTTCAAACTCGCTGGGATTAGGACAGTAGAGCTGACTCATACTGCCCTGGAGTTGTTGGATCGCCGTATAGTCATTCTCCTCCAACCAGTGCCGTAACTCCCGTTCCATCTGATGCAAATGGTCGATGCCATGGCGCAACAAAGCCGCCACAATCATCGTCACCTTCGCCCCTGCCATCAACATGCGTACCACATCGACCCCGTGTTGAATCCCGCCCGTTGCTGCCAGATCTCCTGTAATCCGGCCATAGAGAATCGCAATCCAGCGCATCGGTAATCGCATATCCTGGGCCGTACTCAAGAGAACATTGGGACGAACCTCCAGTGCCTCCACATCAATGTCAGGCTGGTAGAAGCGGTTGAACAGCACCAGCCCATCCGCCCCTTCCGTGGTCAGGCGATTGGCCATATGGGCCAGGTTTGTGAAATAGGGGCTGAGCTTGACGGCCACGGGGAGAGTTACGGCAGCCTTTACCGCCTTGAGGATGTTGACATATTCCTGCTCAATCTCCGCGCTGGATTGATGTAAGCCTGTAGGGATGGCATAAATATTGAGTTCGATCGCATCGGCCCCGGCCTGCTCGATCTGGCGGGCGTAATCGGTCCATCCCCCCATGGTGGACCCATTCAGGCTGGCAATAATGGGAATATCCACCGCCTGTTTCGCCTGCCGAATATGTTCCAGGTACAGGGCTGGACCGACATGGAAGATTTCCGGTTCCGGGAAATAGGTGAGCGCTTCGGCAAAGCTTTCGGTGCCATGGTGCAAGTGGTGATGCAGATCCAGTTCATCCTGCTCAATCTGCTCCTCAAATAGAGAGTGTAGGACTACGGCAGCAGCCCCCGCATCTTCCATTCGTTTGATCTGATCAATCTGCTCCGTCAGGGGAGCTGCAGCCCCGACCACCAGGGGCGATCGCAGCGTCAGTCCCAAGTAATTTGTCGTTAAATCCATGACCTGTTCTCCTCAAATTCTTGCGCCTTGGGTTATGGCTTGACTGGTGCTGGCGATGAAGTGTCAACCACCTTTAGCTCTCCCTGGTGATGCCCATTCTGCATCTGGCGCGTGGCCAGATACTGATACATCTGCCAGCGGGTCGTGACATCTGCCTGGGCCAGTTGGACGAGGTGTTTGGCCTCCTCTGGCTTGCTGAGGGTGAGCATCTTAAAGCGATTCTCCCGATATAGCACGTCCTGAACGGGCAGTTTGGGCGATCGGGAATCCAGCAGGAGCGGGTTCTCACCCAGTTCTGCTCGGCGCGGATCGTAGCGGTAGAGCAACCAGCGGCCCGACTCAACCATCGCTTTCTGCTGTTGTAGACCTGTGGTCATGTCAATCCCATGGGCGATGCAGTGGGAATAGGCAATGATCAAGGAGGGGCCATTGTAGGATTCCGCCTCTAGGAAGGCTTTGAGAGTATGTTCATCCCTGGCTCCCATGGCTACACTGGCTACATAGACATTGCCATAGCTCATGGCCATCAGCCCTAGGTCTTTCTTGGGCGTGGGTTTTCCGCCAGCAGCAAACTTGGCCACCGCTGCCCTGGGCGTTGCCTTGGACATCTGCCCGCCGGTATTGGAGTAAACCTCCGTATCCAGCACCAGGATATTGACATTCCGCCCACTGGCCAGAACATGGTCGAGGCCCCCATAACCAATGTCATAGGCCCAGCCGTCTCCCCCGATCAGCCAGACACTCTTCTTGACCAGATAATCCGCTAGAGCCTGTAGGGTTTGCAATTTACTCCGGAGAGGATCTGTTGCTGCCAATTCAGCCAGCCACTGCTCCAGACCCTGTTTCAGGGAAGCCACCCGCTCCCGCTGGGCGACAATATCGGCCTCATCCACTTGCTCTGCCTGCAGAAGCGCGATTGCTAAATCTACAGGAATGGGAATCCCCGCGCCCCGATCGATCACCAATTCCTGCAACAATTCCCTCGCATAGTCCTGCTGCTTGTCGATCGCCACCCGGAAGCCCAGCCCAAATTCCGCGTTGTCTTCAAACAGGGAGTTGGCCCAGGCTGGACCCCGCCCTTCCCCGTTATGGGTCCAGGGGGTGGTGGGCAGGTTGCCCCCGTAGATGGAAGAACAGCCTGTGGCATTGGCAACGAGCATGCGATCGCCAAACAGTTGGGTTGCCAGCTTGATGTAGGGCGTTTCGCCACAACCGCCACAGGCTCCCGAGAACTCAAACAGGGGTTCCTGCATTTGCTGATGGGCGATCTTGTGTAGATTCAGGTGACTGCGATCGGGATTGGGCAGATTGAGGAAAAAGTCCCAGTTCTGCTGTTCCTGTTCCCGCAAAGGTAGCTGGGGAACCATATTGAGGGCCTTTTTGCGGGGTTCAGCCCGATTTTTTGCTGGACAGACATCCACGCAAACACCGCAGCCCGTGCAATCTTCCGCTGCCACCTGAATCGTGAATTTCAGGTCGCTCCAGTCATGGTCCCTGGCAGCGGCATGTTTGAAGTGATCTGGAGCCTGAGCCAGGGACTCTGGTGCATACACCTTAGAGCGAATCACCGCATGGGGACAGACCATGACACACTTGCCACACTGCACACAGACCTCTGGATCCCATTCTGGAATATCCTGGGCAATATTGCGCTTCTCCCATTTGGAGGTGCCACTGGGATAGGTGCCATCGATCGGCAGGGCACTGACCGGAATGCTATCCCCCTGGCGCATCATCATGGCCCCCAGCACATCTCGGACAAAGGCAGGTGCTGCATCCGAAATCGGAGACTGCAGAGCCTGCACCCCACTGGACGGAATTTCCTGATAGCTACTGTAATCCACCTGATGTAGGTTTTCCAGGGTCTGATCAACCGCTTTCAGGTTCATGGTCACCACCGCTTCGCCCTTCTTGCCGTAGGTCTTGCGGATGGATTGTTTAATCTGCTCGATCGCCGACTTGCGGGGCAATACACCCGCCACAGCAAAGAAACAGACCTGCATCACCGTATTGATCCGGCCCCCCATGCCCGCATCTCGCGCCACCTGGGAGGCATTGATCACATAGAATTTCAACTCCTTTTCCCGAACTTCTGCCCGGAGTAATTCGGGGAGTCGCATCCAGGTTTCTTCCGGTTCGTAGGGACTGTTGAGCAGGAAAACCGCTCCCGGTTGGGCCGCTTCCAGCAGGTCAAATTTCTCGACAAATTCCCACTGATGGCAGGCCACAAAGTTAGCCCGACTGATCAAATAAGTAGAGCGAATCGGTTCAGGCCCAAAGCGCAGGTGAGAAACTGTGACTGAACCAGATTTCTTGGAATCGTAAACGAAGTAGCCCTGGGCATTGTTCTCTGTCTCTTCTCCAATAATCTTGATCGAGTTCTTATTGGCTCCCACGGTGCCATCTGAGCCTAACCCAAAGAAGATTGATCGGACGATCGCCTCCGATTCAGTTGAAAACGCGGGGTCAAAGGGCAGGGAAGTCTGGGTGACATCATCGTGAATCCCTACCGTGAAATGATTCAGGGGTTTCTCTGCGGCCAGATTATCGAAGACCGCTTTCACCATAGCCGGGGTAAATTCCTTGGAGGATAGGCCGTAGCGACCCCCGACCACCCGAATCTGTTGCCGCTGGGCTTCTACCAGGGCACTCACCACATCCAGATACAGGGGCTCCCCGCCACTCCCCGGCTCCTTGGTGCGATCGAGGACCGCGATCTCCCTTGTGCTCTGGGGCAAGGCAGCCACAAATTGCTGCATATCCAGGGGCCTGTACAGGCGCACCTTTAACACCCCAACCTTTTCCCCCTGAGCCTTCAGGTAATCCACTGTTTCGTGGACGGTTTCGCAACCGGACCCCATCAATACGATCACGCGCTCTGCCTGAGGATCACCGTAGTACTCGTAGAGATGGTACTGGCGTCCGGTTAAGCGGGCAAATTCATCCATGGCCTCCTGGACGATCGCTGGACAGGTTTCATAGAAGCGGTTCACAGACTCACGGGCCTGGAAATAAACATCCGGATTCTGGGCTGTGCCGCGAATCACGGGTCGATCGGGGGTCAACGATCGGGCACGATGGGCCAGAATCAGGTCGTTGGGGATGAAACTCCACAAGGCTTCGTCCGGGATCAGGGTAACTTTTTGCACTTCGTGGGAGGTACGGAAGCCATCGAAGAAGTGCAGGAAGGGAATGCGGGAGGCGAGGGTGGCCCTGGTGGAAATTGCGGCAAAGTCCTGGGCTTCCTGAACCGAGGCCGAACAGAGGAGGGCACAGCCCGTCGATCGCACAGCCATGACATCACTGTGATCCCCAAAAATGGAGAGGGCTTGGGCTGCCAGCGATCGGGCTGCAATGTGGATGACTGCAGCCGTCAGTTCTCCGGCGATCTTGTACAGGTTGGAGATCATCAGGAGCAGGCCCTGGGAGGCGGTGAAGGTCGTCGTCAGAGTCCCAGCCTGTAAAGCTCCATGGACGGTTCCGGCAGCACCTCCTTCGCTCTGCATTTCCACGATCGCAGGAATAGTGCCCCATAGGTTAGGTTGGGCTGCAGCGGCCCAGGCATCAGCCCATTCCCCCATCGGAGAAGCAGGGGTAATGGGATAAATGGCAATGACTTCACTGAGGCGATAGGCAACACGAGCGACTGCTTCGTTGGCGTCAATGGTGGCAAAATTTTTGGAGGACATAGTCCGCTCCTTGTAGCAGAGTTAGAGCAGTTGAGGTCAGAAGTTTTTTAATCAGCCCAGCAGATTAGGGATAGGCTTTTGATAAAACTGCAGAAGTGCAGAACGTTTTTTGTAGAGGGTTTGATCAGAAGGGAAAACCGCAGAGACGCGGAATACGCAGAGGTGATACCGTGCATTTGTGCTGGGGTTATCTCTTTCTAAGGCTAGAAAAAGAATATGAGGATCTTGTGAGTGTTTGGGGGCAACCTTTATGGATAACCGACAAAATTCTTGATTTTTTCTAAAGCGATGTAACAACAATTTGCAGTGGTTTGGGAAAAAATTTCGCCTAACTCAAAATTGCTGGCTGGGATCAAAAGGTGATAGGCAACTGGGTTGGCTTGATAGAGGGTGGAGGCCAGGGCCAGTAGCGATCGGGGATGGGCAAAATGGGTGGTAAAGGTTACGGTTAAATCCACCTCTAGAGGTTGAAAAATGACCTCACTAGATATTGTTGTGGCATCAATAAAAATCACGGTTTCAGTCTGGGCGATCGCAAGGGCCAGATCAGGGGTTAATTGGTGTACGGCCTGCGATCTCAGCGGTGCCCAGTCCCATTGAGAAATCGTCTCTGCGACCCAGTATCCGGCTCCGTCATCGCTCCGCAGGGTGTTGCCATAGCCAATGACGAGATAGGGAATTTTGTCGGGATCAGCAGTATTCAATGGTGACCTCTCGCTGCCGACTACGCAGGAATTGCACCAGATCTTCAATTAAACTGCGGCGGATAGAAATATTTTTGGGCAACAGAGGATTTTGATAGAACTCATTGATACTTTGACCCACCAAGAAATGCACTGAATCGGCCTTCAGAATCTCTCTGGCTAACAGATAAGCCCCATTGTTGTCAAAATGTAACCGACTCAGGTCGCCACTGGCATTTTTAATATATTCAGTGGCCTTAGAAATGGTCAGAATCCCTTCTGTGACCAAATCGACATAACTGAGGGTTCCGATCGGGGGTAATTCTTTGCGAATTGTGGATAGATCGATCTCAATACTTTCTCCTAAATAGTTCGCCATAATATTTCCAGTAGTGCCGCCACAAATCACTTTCCGACCTTTAAAGTTGAGAAATTTTTCAACATACAAGTCGTCTCTATTGTGATCCAGGGGAGGGCCAGTAAAAATAATCAGGGGGTTGCGGCGTCGCACGTAAATCCCGACCAGAGTGGCATCATCCCCAATTTCTCCTTGATAAAGGGAGTAAGTTTTCTGCAGCACATCGCGCCCGATCGTTCGGGCCGTATGGGATTTCTGGCCTAAAATTCCTTCAACATATTCAGCAATCTGTTCCCAACCCCAACCAAAATTGAGGGTGACACCCATGCCAGCATAGAGCACCCCATCACTGACCGCACAGAGGAAATCTCCCCGGTGTAATTCTCCATGGGCCAGGGAAATTTTACGATCCAGAATTTGTTCCGTATGGGTCTCCAGTTGCACGACTTTGCCCTGATGAAAATAGAGGGGAGCAGGGTTATCAAAGTTAATCACCGTGAACCGATTCGTCTCGACATCAACCTGAATAATGGTGAATGTAGAATAGGCGATTTTGCGAACTTTGCAGATTGGCAGGGTAGCAATAATTGTCTTCAGAACTTCTTCTAAAGAGACATCTGCATCCAGCATTGTCAGCAGAATCTCAGTCGTTAGAGTCGCTAGAATACTGGCTTTCACCCCACTGCCCAGGCCATCAGAAAGCACGATCGTGACTTTCTTATCCGTCTTTAGATATTTCACTTTGTCACCACAAAGCTCCTCACCTTTTTTCGTCAGGCTGGCTTCATAAATATCTAAAAAATTATCCGTGGTGACGGTGCAATACATAATCCGACTTCAAAGCGGATGGTTTTCCAGGATTTGAATAATCTTAAACAAATTGACCTTCGTTTCAGCCGTTGTCTCACCCAGTAGCCCAGCAATTTCCTGCACCACTTTCATCTGGTTATCTACGACCTGATTGACTTTTTCGATCGTTTCACGCTTCAGTTTGTCAAATTCCCGTTTTTGCATTAATTCATGGCTAATATCTACCAGAATTGAGGCAATCACTCCTTCACTTTCGATCGCAAAGAAAACCTGTTTCACATAGAGATTATGTTTTGGATATTCCTTGAACTTTCCTCGAATCACCAGATTCTGCTGCCAGGTTTTTTTGAAATCCTCCACATCGTCAAAAATAGCTTCTGCGGGCTGGCCGATCAGGTCTTTTAGTTCTAGTTGAAACATTTTGCAGAAAGCCGGATTGGCCAGCCGAATATACAGATCTGGATCAACGACAATTAACCCGTTCGGATCATAGTCCCACAGTAATTTCCAGAGATGATCGGGTTCGTTGAACATGGTGAGAATTTGTTCGCAGCAAAGGCGCAGAGGACGGATTGACCGCAGAAGTCCAGAGGAGAGAGAGAAGAAGATCCTCCGTGTCTCTGCGATCTATTAACAGGAACAGACGGTTTGAATCGCCGGGAGGATTTCTCGGACAAATATCTCGTCCAGGTTTTGAGGACTGATATTCATAAAGTGCTGGTCTCGAAACTTCATGGTGATGCCGTTACTGCAGATTTCTAAACAAAATGATCCTTTCAGGGTGACGCTGTCTTCCAGTTGGTGCTCTCGCATCAGGGCTTGGAGTCGTGGTAACACTTCGTATACTCCCAGTTGATGACAGGCAGATCCCATACAGAGGAATAAGGGTTCTTTAGTCATGGTCCAGCCTCAATTTCGATACACTTCATCCACCACATGACCATCGGGAGCCACCAGTTGAATGTGGAGGGGCATCTGTCCGACCGCATGGGTGGAACAGGACAGGCAGGGATCAAAACATCGGATCCCGGCTTCAACTCGGTTCAGCAAGCCTTCTGGAATGGAAGCCCCACCATCTTGACCCTGAATGTAGGAGCGGGCAATTTGAGCCACCGTCTGGTTCATGGCCAGATTATTTTGCCCGGTTGCAATAATCAGGTTCACTTTCTGGATCAAACCATCCTCATTGACCTGGTAGTGGTGAAACAGGGTTCCCCGTGGGGCTTCGCTCACGCCCACGGCCTCTAACTGGTTCACACCCCCATGGGCCCGTACCCGACTGGAAACAATATCCGGATCGTCCATCAAGATTTGAATCTGCTCCAAGGCCGCCAGGATCTCAACCAGGCGGGCATAGTGGTACAGGAAGGATGAAGTCGGCACCCCGCCCGATCGGTCACGCAATTCTTTGAGTTCTCGATCGGCGGCTTCTGTCCCAATGTGGCTGCACACATTCAACCGGGCCAGGGGACCGACCCGGTAGATCCCAGCAGGATAGCCCCAGGGTTTGTAGTAAGGAAATTTCAGATAGGACCAAGGCTCAACAGCTTCCCCGAGAAAATCTTCGTAATCGTCCTCAGACAGATGATCTGCCACGATGTTGCCCTGACTATCAGTGAAGCGGAGATGCCCCCCATAATGCTCCCATTCCCCTTCCGGGCCAACCAGACCCATGAACAGAGAGGGGAAAGCCCCAAAAATATTGACCTCCTCCTTAAGGGGACCGTCAATTAACTGTTTGAAAAGTCCCAGAGCCAGGTAGAGGGTGTCAAAAGATTCCGGCAAGCGATCGCAAATCCATTGCCGACCTTCCTCCGTCAGGGGCGATCGGACTCCCCCCGGTACAGTCCAGGCCGCATGAATTTTGCGGGCTCCCAGTAATTCGATCACGGTCTGGCCAAACTGCCGCAACCGAATGCCTGCCCGGGCCAGATCCGGGTCAGACTCAATTAATCCAAACACATTGCGCTTAGCCGGATCACTATCCCAGCCCAGTAGAAAATCAGGGCTGCTCAGGTGAAAAAAGGAAAGAGCATGGGACTGGGTAATCTGGGCCAGATTCATCAACCGCCGCAGTTTGTCTGCCGCCGGAGGAATCTTTACCGCCAGAATTTTGTCACCCGTTTTCGCCGATGCCAGCAAGTGGCTGACCGGACAAATGCCGCAAATCCTTGCTGTAATTCCTGCCATCTCGGTGAAGGGTCTACCTTCGCAGAACTTCTCAAAACCCCGGTATTCCACGACGTGAAACCGCGCATCAGAAACTTCCCCCCCATCATCGAGAAAAATCGAGATTTTGGCGTGTCCTTCAATCCGGGTCACTGGGTCAATGACAACAGTTCTCATAATGCCTCTCTTCTGGGTGGCTGTCACTTATTGGTTATTATTTTTTGCCATTAGCCAAACTTGATCATCTCGCGCCCTTCCATAACAGGCATTTCACCGCGTAGAAGCGGTTCCAGGGTGGCTTTGATCCGATCGGCGGGTGGTGGGCATCCCGGCATATAGATGTCCACCGGGACAACCTGGTGGACAGGCCAGACTTGGTCGAGTAGTTCGGGAACAATGCCCGGTTCATGGGGCAACTGGCGGCTTCCGTCAGCCAGTTCCAGATAGGACCGCTTTAAGACCGCATCAGCGCTACCCAACATATTCCGCATCGCTGGAACATTGGCAGTGACGGCACAATCCCCAAAGGAGATCAGGATTTTTGTCTGCTGGCGGACTTTTTGAATCAATTCCAGGTTTTCTTCGTTGGCGATCGCCCCTTCCACTAGGCAAACATCGACATTTTCAGGATATTCCTTCAAATCCGACCCAACCGGACTGAACACCACTGTGACCTGCTGCGCCAGATCAATTAGCCACTCATCCAGATCCAGAAAAGACATGTGGCAACCAGAACAGCCAGCCAACCAGACGGTAGCGAATCTTATCTTGTCCATTCGTGCTTCTCCCGTGCCTGCATCAAAAATTCCAGCTTGTTGCGATCTCTGGTTTTCTCACCGGTCGTTTCACTCTTCCGGAAAATGGCTCCTGTAGGACAGGCATCCACACACTTGCCACAGGATGTACAGGCATCCACCTCTCCCCAGGGCTGATGCAACCCAGATACGATCATGCAGGCCGCTCCCCGCTGGGCTACATCCCAAACATGGGCTCCTTCAATCTCGTCACAAACCCGGACACAGCGCGTACAGAGAATACAGCGGTTGTGGTCAATCCCAAACTGGGCATGGGACACATCCACTTTGCGATCGGGAAACCGGTAGGGAAAGCGCGAATGATCCATCCCCACTTGAATCGCCACATTCTGTAATTCACAGTTGCCATTGGCCACACAGATGGCACAGACATGATTCCCTTCAGCAAACAGCAATTCCACCACCATGCGGCGATAGTCCTGCAGTTTGGGTGTGTTGGTGTGAATGTCCATGCCTTCAGCCACCTGGGTGACACAGGCTGGGAACAGTTTAGGACTCCCGGTCATTTCCACCATACAAAGGCGACAGGCTCCGATGGGTGTTACCCCTTCCAGATGGCACAGGGTAGGAATGGGTACCCCCGCCTCCCGAACTGCCTGGAGAACCGTTGCACCTTCTTCGATCGCCACATCAATTCCATCAATCTTGAGTGTTTTGACTGACATAGTTACCTCATGAAGATTGCGAAACGGAAACCTTACCGTTATCAGCAGCCGGAGCCTGAAGTAACTCCAGATACTCATGCTTGAAATACTTCAAGGTGCTAAGCACAGGGTTGGGAGCCGTCATCCCCAATCCACACAGGCTCATCTCCCGCACCATATGGCAGAGGGACTCCATTTTCTCCAGATCAGCCTGGGTAGCTTCCCGGTTCATAATTTTGGTCAGCATGGTGAACAACTGGACGGTGCCGGTGCGACAGGGCACACATTTGCCGCAGGTTTCGCCTCGGCAAAACTCCATATAGAACTGGGCAATTTCCACCATGCTGGTTTCGTCGTCCATGACAATCATGCCGCCCGATCCCATGATGGTGCCTAACTTTTGTAGGGATTCATATTCAACCGGTGTATCCAGCAAGTCTGCTGGGATACAGCCCCCCGACGGTCCCCCAGTTTGAACGGCCTTGACCCGACCCCCATCAGGAACCCCACCCCCCATTTCTTCCACAATTTGCCGCAGGGTGGTCCCCATTGGGACTTCAATCAGACCTGCATTGTTCACCTTACCAGTTAAGGCAAAAACCTTCGTCCCCTTGCTTTTCTCAGTGCCAATGCCAGCGTACCAATCCCCCCCATTGCGGATAATTGGGGCAATGTTGGCATAGGTTTCCACGTTGTTGATCAGGGTGGGACAGCCCCACAGACCCGACTGGGCTGGATAGGGGGGTCGGGGTCGGGGATTGCCGCGCCCACCCTGAATCGACTGAATCAGGGCTGTTTCTTCCCCGCAGACAAAAGCTCCAGCTCCGATGCGAATATCAATTTTGAAATCAAACTGAGATTCAAAGATCTGGCTACCGAGAAGCTCGTATTTCTTCGCCTGCTGGATCGCCTTTTGCAGGTGTTTGATGGCCAGGGGATACTCGGCCCGCACGTAGATGAAGCCGTGGTTCGCACCCACGGCATAGCCTGCGATCGCCATCCCTTCCAGAATCCGATGGGGATCGCTCTCCAGCACACTGCGGTCCATGAAGGCACCGGGATCTCCTTCATCGGCATTGCAAATGACATACTTCTGGCCAGGGGGCATCTTGGCCACGGTGGACCACTTCAACCCGGTAGGATAGCCCCCCCCACCCCGTCCGCGCAGGCCACTCTTCGTCACCTCTTCGATGACTTCCGCGGGCGTCATTTCCGTCAGGGCATGATGTAGTTGTTCGTACCCCCCAACCGCAATATATTCTTCAATTCGTTCCGGATCGATCTTGCCACTGTTTTCCAGCACGATCGGCATCTGCCGCATGAAAAAGGGATGGTTGGGATCCCCTTGCATCGGGGTAGCCGTTCCTCCTTGCAGGGCCGCAATGATCGAAGGCGCATCTTCTGGGGTCACCTGCTCATAGAGGGTCTGGCTGGAGTCCACTTCTACCAGGGGGCCTCGCCCACAGAAGCGCATACAGCCCACACTGCAAACCTCGACCTCAGCCTCTAGTTCCGCACTCTGAACGGCTGCTTCCAGACCATTGCGCACTGCTGCAGAGCCAGAAGACAAACAACCTGCCGCAGTACAGCAACGAATGCGAGTCGGTTTGCGCCGATCGCGTTCTTGCTGAGCGATTTCATGCAATTCCGTAATATCCATGCCCTTTCCCTAATGTCGATTATTGCTGTTCTAAAACCCGCACCTTATCTAAAGCAGCTTCAGGCGTCTGCTTACCGCTCACAGCGCCATCAATCACAATGGCAGGCGCAATTCCACAGGCTCCTAAACACCGGGCGGCCATCAAGGACACCTGGCCATCCTGAGTCGTTTCTCCCACTTTGATCCCCAGTTCCGCCTCCAGGAGGGCAAGCAATTTACTGGCTCCCTTAACATGGCAGGCTGTGCCCAAACAGACGACACAGGTATGGGTACCATTGGGCTTCAGGGAAAACAGATGGTAAAACGTAGCCACCCCATAGACCCGACTGAGGGGCAATCTCAGCCCTCTGGCGATATAGAGCAGCACGTCTTCTTCCAGGAATCCAAACGCCTCTTGAGCCTTGTGCAACACTTCAATCAGGGCATCTGGTTGATGCTGATGCCGTTTCATCGTCATATCCAATGATTTGAAGCGGCGATCGACCGTTGCACCATTGACGGTGGATTGAGGACGCGAGTTTTTTGCAGTAGCCTGGGGAGATTGGTTTTGCAGCGATGAAGAAGGCATAGGGATTCAGTCTCAAATCACAACAGATCGGACCCTTAGATCAGGAGTTACATGAATGCTCTGAAATCAATACCGTGGTGACTCGATCACAGCAAATCTCTCCCTATTTCACGCAAATAAACTTAATCTGCCACAAATAAGGAGAGATATTAGCCTTTGCTTCATGGTTGAAAGAGTCACAATTTCAGGTATGAGTTGAGCTAAAACTTTTCTACCGGTGATAACAAGATTGAACAAGGATGTTCAATAAATACTCCATCAGTATCTATCCAATAGGTTGAACAATTCAGGCACTACTTCAAGCACCATTCCAAGCATAGTAAGGCTGAAATAGTAAGACCGAAATATTGCCTGACCCGCCTTCTTACAAACCTTAGAGTTATTAATTAAGGTTCTTGAAAGACAGATCCTTGGAAGATACTGGAAATTATAGATCTTGAAGTTTTCCTAAAAAATGCACTCCTATTTGGATGTTTGGTGCACTTACTTTCGCAATTGACGTGTTGTTTAAGTCAGTTTTTTTTGAACCTGACAGCTATATCTTAGTTGCTATAAAAACAATGATCGATGAGCAAACAAAATTCTTCACATGAAGAGCCAGGAGGTATAACCGTAGCCATACAAAGCTTAGTGAAAGCGAGTCAGAAGGCCTACCTGGACCCGGCAATTGAGCCGTCGGAATTGCCCTAAGCTTGCTGAACAAAGCTATATTTGCACTCCTGAATCTATGGCAGTCAATCCACTGTAAAAAATGGCATAATCCAACTTGCTCGATGCAGAATTGGTTGTTTTTCTATACAGAATTTTCAAGATTAAAACGCTGAATTCAGACAATCTGTCGGTTGCCCAGGAATTTTCTCAGTTCTTCTAATCCCAGAATAATGGGAGGACAAATCAGTAGACAAAGCCATTGCCAGGGGGCCAGAGGAGCAGTGGAGAAAATTTGCCTGAGGGGTAGGAAATCAATAATGGCCAGAACTAGCATCCATTCCATGGCAATGCCAAGCCAGATCAGGGGATTGGAGAAGAAGCCCAGACGGAAGATCGACGATCGCTCCGAGCGACAGGCAAAGACATTGCCATCCTGACAGGCCACGATCGTGGCCAGGGTCATGGTGGTAGCCTGGGCATAAATGGCTGTGGTGGTGGCATCCGCAGTATGGGCCAGAATCGCTGGGGTGACCGCTTGCAACTCCGCCAGACCATACCCATAACTCCACCAGACCAGGAAAAAGCCAGCCATCCCCAGGGCCGCTTCAAACAAACCCAGAAAGCAGTAAGCCCGCAACAGCAGAGATCGATCCAGTAGGGGTTGGCGCTTAGACCGGGGAGGCTGGGTCATCAACCCAACTTCAGCCCGTTCTGCCCCCAGAGCCAGGGCAGGCACCATATCAGTCCCCAAATCAACGGCCAGAATCTGCATGATAATCAAGGCCGGAGGAATCTTCAGGGCAACCATGGCCAGGAATGGGACTAGTTCAGCCACATTGGAGGCCAGAATATAGGTCATAAACTTGCGAATATTCTGGTAAACCGATCGGCCCTGCTCAATCGCACTGACGATCGTGGCAAAGTTATCATCCGTCAGCACGATGTCCGCTGCTTCCCGGGCCACATCTGTCCCATTCAGCCCCATGGCAATGCCAATATTGGCGGCCCGCAGGGCCGGGGCATCATTCACCCCATCCCCCGTCACCGCCACCACATCTCCCATATCTTTATAAGCCTGCACCAGCCTCAACTTATGTTCAGGAGACATGCGGGCAAACACCAGTCCCGATCGATATTTCAGAATTTGCCGCAGTTGGGCATCAGAAAGGTGCCCCATCCCTTCCCCTGTCACCACCCGCGCCCGCTCGCCGATCAGACCGATCTGGCGGGCGATCGCCTCTGCCGTGAGGCCATAGTCCCCCGTCACCATCGTCACCCGGATGGCTGCCCCGTGACATTGGGCGATCGCCTCCTTCACCTCGGGTCGAGGGGGATCGAACATGGCCACCAGCCCGATGAACACCAGGTTCTGTTCCAGATCCTGAGCCCGCAGATCCAACAACTCCTGCCCGCCTTGACGAGCCGCCACCCCCAGCACCCGGAAGCCCTGGCGGGCCAGATCATCGTTCGCTGCAACGACCTGATCCCAGTCAGCCTGAGTTAAATCTTGGATGACGCCATCCCGTAGCATCGAATGACAATGGCGCAACACTTCTAGGGGAGCCCCTTTAGTAAAGGCTAGATAAGGGAAGTCACTGGGCCAGAAATGGGAATCCTGCCAGTTCAGGATCACACTCATCATGCGACGACGCGAATCAAAGGGGATCTCGCGCAACCGGGAAAATTGGCGTTGTAACTGTTCTAAATTCAGCCCTGCCTTAGCAGCGGCGACCAGCAGAGCCGCTTCCGTCGGGTCCCCAATCTCCTGCCAGCGACTGGGAGCCGTGAGGTGAATCAACCGGGCATTGGAGCAGAGGGCAGCCCCCGTCAACAAGAGATGAACCTTCCAGGTATCCGCAAAATCAGGCGGCAGCACCACCTCGCCCGTTGTGGGATCGTACCCCGCTCCAGTGACTTCAAGCCGGGAGGCCAAACTGGATTGGGCTACCAGGGGCAACCAGAGATAACGGACGGTCATTTCATTCTTGGTCAGGGTGCCGGTTTTGTCTGTGCAGATCACAGTGACAGCACTCAGGGTTTCTACAGCGGACAGCCGACGTACCAGAGCATTGCGGCGGGCCATCCGCTGCACCCCCAGGGCCAGGGCCAGGGTTACGGTCGGGAGCAGCCCTTCTGGCACTAATGCGACAATAATCCCGATCGCGAAAATAAAGCTCTCTTTCACCTCCATCCCCACCAGCAGGGAGGTGAGCAGGAAGACCAGCACTCCCATGCTGACGGCGATCGCCGTGATGATGCGGACAATGCGGGCCACCTGCACCTCTAGGGTACTGGGCTCCCGCTTCACCACCGCCGTCAGGTGGGCTACCTGGCCGAACTCAGTCTGAGCCCCCGTAGCGTAGACGATCGCCACTGCCCGTCCTGCTGCTACTGTGGAGCCTGCCAGCACCAGATTGGCAATCTCAGATGGATTCACCCGCTCCTGCAGGGGCTGTTCACCGGGGCGCAGGAGGGTTTTCCCCCCTCGAATCGATACGGCTTCCCGTAAACGCACAGGATAGGCACTCCGCGCCACGGGTAATGATTCTCCCGTCAGCACCGAGACATCAACATACAGGTTATCGGCAGAGACAAGACGGGCATCGGCAGAAATGCGATCGCCCTCTTCCAATTGCATGACATCCCCCCGGACCAGTTCGCGAGCGGTAATCTGCTGCAATTCCCCATTCCGATAGACCCGCACCTGCAGGGGCAACACCTTCTTCAAGGCAGCCAGGGCCTGTTCAGCCTGGTACTCCTGCCAGAAGCTGAAAATGCCATTAATCCAGATCACGGCCCAAATAGCCCACCCCAGGGCCGGAGTCCGGGACACGAAAGCCAGAATGCCAGCGACCCAGAGCAGGAGGGCCATAAAGTGGGTGAGCTGATCCGTAAATCGGAGCCAGAGGGGACGATGGGCAGGCTCTGGCAACTCGTTCGCGCCAAACTGCTCCAACCGCTGGAGAGCCTCCTGGTCAGACAGGCCCCCGACCGTTGTCTCCAAAGATTCGTAAACAGTCTCAACGGGTAAAGCCCAAATGGGCTGATGAAATGACACTGGACGTACCACAGTTCCTGAAACCGTTGTCTCATGATTTCCAGGACAAAGAGACTTCCTTTAGCCTTTCTTCCTACCTGAGAGGATGCTTGGAAGTTGGCTGGTGGTTCAAGCAGTAACTTAAACCTTTGAAATATCCTGTTAAAAAAGATAGGAAACGGGTCATAAACTCCCCTTTTTAGGGAGATTTATGAGAATCTTGCCTGCTTTTCTCCAGGAAATTAACCTTTTTAAACATTCCCTGAGAATGCAGACTTTTTGATTGAGTTAAATTACTTATTTCTAAGGATTGATCGGGGAAATTTCATCTAGATTCGATCGATTTATGGAGATTCCATCTCCATACAGGAAGTATACTCAACGACTCTCTCATCCCCGATCTGCCTGAGTATCGCTCCATCTCTCAATGAGAAGTTTTACTGGCTTTAAACAAACGAAAAGTTTCTTAATTAGAGGTATTTTTTGTATTTTTAATCACTATTTCTAAAATTAATTAGAGATTTACTTGAGAAGTCGATTTTTTAACCGTTCCTTTACTGAATACGGTAATAGCATTTGTATTCTAGATTTGGGATTAATTAATAACGTTGGTTACTCCCCCAAATGTCCGTCATCTTTGCCTGTGTATGAACTGGAAATACTTTCACCGTTTCGCGTCAACTCCTTCTGTTGAATTTGCCGAAACAGCCCAACAGTCAACCTACCCTAAGAAATTTGGAAAGTATCCCCCACTTTTGCCCCATCAAATAGATTTCCTGCAGCCCCTACGTTATTGGATTAATCGCATCGAAGTTCAGGATCGAAAGCTGGCCCACTTTTTCTCCAAATTAATTCCGGCCCACTGCCCCTTCGAGCGGGACATCAATTTTTTTGGACGTAAGATTGCCCACATCCCTCCTCTGTGCAAGCTGAATCCACTGTATGATGAGCTGATTGCTTTGAGATTCCGGGCACTTTGCTACCTGGTTGATCAGTGCGGCGAGGATATTCAATCCTATTGCTAGGTCATTTGCATTGGATTTTCTGAACCTGTGGCCAAACGGCGACTCGATACCCTTCTTGTAGAACTCAGCCTTTGTGATTCCAGACAGCAGGCCCAGCGCCTGATTCAAGCTGGGGAAGTGACGGTTAACCGACAAGTGATCGACAAGCCAGGGACAGAGGTTGACCTGTCCGCTGATATTCAGATCAAGCAGAAGTCACCCTATGTGTCCCGTGGGGGCGAGAAGCTGGCCAAGGCTCTGACTGGCTTTGCAATCTCAGTTCACGATCGGGTCTGTCTGGATGGTGGGATCTCAACAGGAGGGTTTACGGACTGTCTGTTACAGGCTGGAGCCAAACAGGTCTACGGCATTGATGTCGGGTATGGGCAGGTTGCCTGGAGTCTGCGGCAAGATCCTCGCGTGATCTTGCATGAGCGGACGAATCTGCGCTACCTGGACCCGGAGGTGCTGTATGAAACGGCTGAAATCCGACCCGATCTGGCTGTGGTCGATGTCTCGTTTATCTCTTTAACTAAAGTGCTCCCCGCCCTCTGGAAACTCCTGTCTTCTCCCCGAGAAATGGTTCTGCTGGTGAAGCCCCAATTTGAAGTGGGGCGGGCCAAAGTAGGGAAGAATGGCGTGGTGAGAGAGGCCAGGGATCAGGCTGAAGCAATCTGGCAGGTTTTACAGGCTGCCCAGGGCCTGGGTTGGGGATATCATGGATTGACCTGGTCCCCCTTACTGGGGCCAGCCGGTAACATTGAGTATCTACTTTGGTTGCGGGACAATACAGCGCCAATGCTCGATCGGCCAGAAGAGAGGTCCGATCCGCCTGATCTGGCTGCACTTCACCGCCTTACCCGATCGGCCCAAACAGAACTCCATGCTCCGCCCTGAGAATCTGCAATCAGGTTGCTAACTTTAGTTAACTTCTGTTTGAAACAGGTTCAGGTTGTTATACATAAGGTGGGAATTGGTCAAGCTCTCTGGTACGGCTTCTCGACCCCATTGTTGTTCCCAAGGCATTGAAGACTTTGCTTCTTACGATGTCGTTTGTTCCTGATTGGACTAGAAACAGGGAGAAAACGACGTAAAGACCTCTGTAAAGGCAACAAGGGTGTTGGTTATTGTTGTCGGGAGCTACTTCTTTCCAGTGGGTTTCCTGGTTTGGCTAGGCTGATCAAAGGTCTTGTCCTCCTTCTTGTCAGGTACGGTTACTGTTATGACTCACTATTCAGTTCAGATTGATCCCCTCGATAGCCCCCACCCAATTCCCTGGAACTGGGTTTTAGCAAACATCTCGGAAGTTCCTCCTGACAATAGAAGTGGCACCCGCTGCTATCGTTCCCAGTCCCTGATCTCCCCTGATGGGCTCTATGCAGCGTACAGTCGGATTCAAGTCCAGGTCCAGCCTGACTTCCTGCAGAGTCGAGTCAGCAGTGTGCTGTTTATTGAAAACCTGCACAGTGGAGATTTGCAGGTCATTACAGCCAACTCTCCCCTTTCCGACAACCCTTTCAGTGCAGTTCGTGCCTCTGAGACAGGGGGGACGATTGCCATCCTGATTCCGATTGCCTGGTCAGAACTGGGTGATCGGATTTTGGCCAGAGAGTTTGAGTCTCTGATGGGGTCTGATATTGCATCAGACTATGCAGTGGTCTGGGATCAGCGACTGAACCGGACCAGCACCATCGCCCCTAGCCGCATTCACTACACTAATGCAGTGCTTCTCGGTTGGAGTCAGAATTATCCCGATCGGGCTTTGTTTCGAGCTGGGATCATTGGGGATGAATATTGGCCGTTATGGACGGTTGATCTGAGTGGGCAGACAATGGCTGCCCCGGAAGGAGACCACCCGATCGGATTTGGCCGGATGGTCAGTAGCATCTGGGCAGGCCCTCAGGCCTCCTAGAGAGGGTGCAGAAAACGCCTCTACAATCGGGGTAACATGCGGAAAATTTCCTGGGCCGCCCGATCGCAAACCCCAGGTTCACCCAAATCTTGCCGCATTTCTTGATAGTTCTGTTGCATCTTCTGGCGGCTATCTGCATGCAGTAGAAGATCCAGAGCTGCTTGCAGGACATTCTCCACAGTTGCCCGATCCTGAACGAACTCGGGCACAATCTCACGCATGACCACGAGGTTGGGGGGGGAGGCGAAAGGAATCGAGAATTTTAAGAATGTCTGCCCTAGCCAGTATGTCAGGGCACTGACCCGGTATAGAACCACCTGAGGCACACCCAGGAGGGCAATCTCCAGGTTGACGGTGCCGGTCTTGGCGATCGCCAGATCGGCAGCTGCGATCGCCAGCAGGGGCGCAGAAATTTCAGTCTGAGGTTGGTGGGGGAGAGGCTGATCCGGGGGGACGTAGCTGGTGACCAACCGGGCATTCAGGCCATAGCGTTGAATGGCCTGCTCCAGGGGCTGCCGGTAGGTTTCCAGGGACAGGGGAATGAGAAATTGTACGGCTCCCAGTTTTTCCTGAATCTGGCGTGCAACTTCAAAGATGATCGGCAGGAGATACTTCAACTCCTGAAATCGGGAGACGGGCAACAGCGCGATCGTGGTTTCAGCCTCCTGCAAACCTAGGAGTGATCTGGCAGTGCCCCGGTCCGGAGGATTTTGCATCCGATCGAGGAGGGGATGCCCCACCCACTTGACCTGGGCTCCTTTAGCCTGGAAATAACGGGCCTCTTCCGGGAACACAGCCAGTAGCAGGTCCGTAATGTGAACAATACTGGTAGTATGGTTCGGGCCTATAGACCAGACCCATTCTTGCGGGGCAATGTAGTAGACAATTGGGATCTGGGGCAGATATTTCCGCAGGTAATTGCCGATAGTGACATTGGGACCCATGTAGTCAATCAGGACTACCAAATCCGGGGGATTCTGTCGCAAATAGCGTTTCGCTTTTTGCTGCATCAGCAGAGTAGGCAACACAAAAGGTAAGGCTTCCAGGAGGCCAATCGAGCCCGTAGCACTGGTGTGACCCAGCAGCGTCGCACCTGCTTGAGCCATGCGATCGCCTCCCAGAGCCAGGATCTCCAGGTCAATGCCCAGTTCTTGGGCTTGCCGGTACAGGGCTGTGATCAGCAGTGCACCTTGCAAATCCCCAGAGACTTCCCCAGTACTGATAAAGATGCGAACTTTCCGAGGATTGGAAACAGACGAGGGCAGGGAAGCGTCAGGAGTTGCTTCGTCCTTCATCCTTCCTCCTCCTCCTTCTCTTTAGCACTGGGAATGGGACCCCGTCTTTCTGGTAATTGGGAAAGTTGCATAAACCGACGCAGGTGTTGCAACTGTTCATTGTCTGGGAGGAGTTCCAGTTGTTCTAGGGATTCTTTGAACGTGAGGTCCGATCGATAAAGCAGGCGAAACGCTTTCTTCAATGCAGCATAGACCTGCCCCTCTGCGAGTTCAGTTAACCCAGCCCGCTGCAACCCAACCAGGTTCAGGGAACGCACCCTGGCCGGATTTCCCTCTACCAGAATAAAGGGGGGGACATCCCGTTCAATTCGGCTCATGCCCCCCACAAAGGACAATCGACCGATGTGCACAAATTGGTGGACCCCTACCAACCCACCAATTCTGGCCTGAGATTCCACATGAATATGTCCGGCTAGGGCAACGGAATTGGCAATAATGACCTGATCTTCAATCGTGCAATTGTGGGCAATGTGGGCATAGGCCATGACCAGGTTGCGATTCCCAATCACGGTCATTTCATCAGCACGGGTAGCCCGATTAATCGTGACATACTCCCGAATCAGGTTGTCGTCGCCAATTTTGACCAGGTTGAGAGAGCCGTCATATTTCAAATCTTGCGGCTCTAGGCCGATCGCGGCCCCTGGAAAAATACGATTACGGGCCCCGATTTCGGTACAGCCATCTAGCACCACATGGGGACCAATTACCGTGTCAGGGCCAACTTTGACCTTTTCCCCGATTACGGCATAGGGTCCTACTTTAACGGTAGGGTGCAGTTCAGCATTGGGGTGTATCACTGCAGTCGGATGAATCAGACTAGTCAAAGGGGAGCCTCCAGAGGCATGAATTAGAAGTTTCGAGCCATAACTTGAATCCAACTCAAAACTCAAAACTCAAAACTTCAATCAACTAACGAAAACATTAATTCGCCCTCTGCAGCAAGCTGTCCATCAACCTCAGCCTGTGCCTGCATCTTACCAAAGCGACGTTTCTTAACCCAGAGCAGTTCCACTCGCATCACCAGTTGATCGCCAGGGACCACCTGACGACGAAACCGGACTTTATCGATACCAGCAAAAACGAATAGACCTCCCCGCATTTCCTCCATTTGGGTCAACACAATCCCCCCAACCTGGGCCATGGCTTCAACAATGAGCACACCCGGCATAATGGGACGATCGGGAAAGTGTCCCTGGAAATGGGGTTCGTTGAAGGTCACGTTTTTAATCCCGACAGCCCGGACCCCAGGGACATACTCAATAATTCTATCGACTAGGGCAAAAGGGTAACGATGGGGAAGGAGACGATGGATTTCATCAATCGTCATGGTGGACGGAGCAGGGTTGGGGGTAGATTGATTGACCTCTGAGACTGCGATCGAATTGGAGTGCAGAGCGGTTTCGTTCGTTGTGCTGGTGCCTGGAGCCACTACTTTACCTATCGTAAGCAATTAATAATGAAGACATTCTTTATCATCTCAGATTCTGGTCCCCAGCAGGTGCTCCCGTGGGGGAGAGATCCCTGATTGGATCCAGGATGCTTCAAGTAAAGCCCCTGGTCCCTGGATGATGGCCATCAAGACATCATCTGGCGCACCAACTGGACATGTAAGGAGTGGCTGGCCTTATAAGCCAGGAAATGAGCGATTGGAAAGGTTCCCAGTAAACTCAAATCCCCAATCAAATCCAGAAGCTTGTGACGGACCGGCTCATTGGGAAATCTCAAGGGAGGATTCACCCAGCCGGTATCACTACAAACCAGGGCGTTGTCCAAACTGCCACCCTTAATCAAACCAGCCGCTCTCAGGTGTTCAATCTGATGCAGGAGGCCAAAGGTGCGGGCTGGAGCAATTTCTGCCTGGAAGTCAGAGGTGGAGGCTGTGCCCTGAGCAGGGGGAGCCCAACTGTGCCACTGGTTCCCGATCGCTGGAAGTTCAAAATCGATCCCGTAAGTAAACCGTAGCTCCGGTGAGGGTAGAGCTGCCACAAAAATGTCATCCTGACGAACCCAGACCGGCTCGTTCAAGACCCAGATCGGGCGGGTGGCAGATTGGGGTAGCAATCCAACCCGGTCGATGGCCTCGGCCCAAGGGTGGGCCGAGCCATCCAGCAGGGGCACCTCTGGACCATCAATCTCAATACAGGCGTTATCAACCCCCATCGCGGCCAGGGTGGCCAGCAAATGTTCTACGGTGCGAACTTTAGCGTCGCTAGCCGTTAGCTCCGTAGAGAGGGCAGTTTGACTGACCGATTCGATCTGGGCTGCTATCCGAGCATTGTGAGGCAGGTCCACCCGCACGAAGTAGCGCCCTGTATCGGGTGGAGCTGGCAAGACCCGCACCCGTGTTAACGCTCCTGTATGCAAGCCGACTCCGGAAAGCTCAAACTCACCCTGCAGTGTTTTTTGAACTCTAGATTCTGACGTTTGAACTGAATGAACAGCCTGCAAATCCGTTGAAACCATACTGCTTAGAACCGTTCTCCAATCCCAAATTGAAAGCGGCTACCGCCCTGGTCATTAATCCCGTAGTCGATGCGGATGGGTCCGAGGGGAGACTGAATTCTAATCCCTAACCCATAGCCAAATCCGCTGCCTGGTTTTCCTCTCACCCCTGCTGGATTACCAATGACGCTATTTCCAGTGCCCAAATCGGTGGCAGCATCAAAAAATAGCGCCGCACCAATAATTGAGAAGACGGGAAAGCGATATTCTGCTGTGGCCTGGACAAAACTACGGCCACTACCCAGTGCCCCCTCTTCATATCCCCGGACGGAGTTGACACCCCCCAGGGCAAAGGCCTCGTAGGGAGGCAAATCACCAAAGGCGGTGCCTGCCTGGATATTAAAAGCTAAAGCCTGGGGACCTTCAGAGAGATTGAGGTAGCTAACTGGGATGTAATAGCTGTAACTTCCCCGCACCCGGTTCAGCAGAATATTTCCGGAGCCAATGGGGATCGACTGTTCTGTTCCGATCCTGAACAGAGAACCACTGGTAGGACGCAGGGGATCATTCCGCAAGTCTCGCACAGCGCCAAATTGAACTGAGAAGAGATCATCGGTGCCTGTGCCGCTGAAACTGAGAGGATTACCCAGCTGATCCACCGTAACAATGTTGCGGGCCGCATCTCGAACCGTCACTTGCTGATATTGCAACCCGAGGGAGGCAATCCAACCGTCATTCAACGGTCGGGTAAAGTTGACGCCTCCCCCCAGACGATCGATCCGGGGAATGTCCCCATTCGCCAAGCGGACGAGGGGGTTACCTGTATCAAATACCAGAGAGATCGTTCTTCGGTTAAACAGGTTCACGGTATAGGAGGTGCGGAACGGATCTCCTGCAATCCAGGGGTCCGTAAAGCTAAGGTCAAACAAAAGTTCCCGTTCGCCGAGCTGGAATTCTGCTCCCAGCTTCTGGTTATTCCCACCCAGATTCTGTTCCTGGTAACTGAGGGTACCAAATAATCCACTGGCAGAACTAAAACCGACCCCGGCGGCCAGGGAGCCAGAGTTACGTTCGATGACATTGGCAACAATGACAACCTTACGCGGATCCTGACCGGGACTGAGGGAGAGACGAACATCTTCAAAGATCCCGAGAGAAAAGACTCGCTGCAGATCCTTCTCGATCTGAGCCCGATTAAACACATCTCCCGGCTTGACTGTAAACTCCCGGGTGATGATGAAATCACGGGTACGCCCACTAATGGGTTGTCCTTTCTCGTCCGTATCTTCCCCTTCTTTCTTCAGGAAGCGGACCTGGATCCCTTCAACAACCCCCTCAGCGACCTGCAAGGTTACGATGCCATCCTCGGAGACTTTCGGGACATCAAGGACCTGGGCCAGAACATAGCCTTTGTCCTGATACCATTTATTAACCTGCTTGACGCCATCCTGGAATTGGCGCAGGTTCAATGTTTTACCGTATTGAGGCCGGAAAATATCATCCACAACGGTTTGAGGAAGGACTTGATTTCCTTCAATGCGGACAGATTGTAAGACCGGGTTCGTCTTGACCTCAAAGGTGACCCGAACCCCGAGTGGGGTATCTTCAGGAACCGCCCGAACATTGGAAAAGTAGCCTGTCGCAAAAATGGCGTTGATATCTTCTTGTAATTCAGTTCGAGTGGAAGCCCGTCCAGCCCGAGTCCGAATAACGCTGTAGACAATATTCTCCAGCTCTGGTGTGGCACCGCTGACAACCACTTCAGCCACCAGTACTCTGGGTTCTGCTTCAGCGGGCTGGGGTTGAGACGAAGGCAGGTCTAAAGTCGGTCCAGGAGTAGGTTGACTGGGCTCAGGGGCTGTGGGTTCTGGTGCTGCCGATCCGGGTTGAGCCTGACTCAGGGAGGTTGGCAAGGATGGAGCAATAGCAGAAACAGGCTTTTCAGGCGCGATCGGAACTACAACCTGGGACGTAATCAGCGGTGAAGAAAACTCCCTCTGCGCCAGCGGTATTTCAGGCTGGGAGGTATCAGGTTGGGGCAAAACCACACCGGGTGTTGGCTCCGGAGGGACTTCTGGCTTAGCAGAAGTCCCCTTGTCTACAGGTGCATAATACAGGGTTTGCCCCTGAGCAGGGTTGGACAAACCGATCGTTGCAGAAGTCGCAACCAGAGCTATTAAAACTGGAGATAAGCGCATTGGATTCAGGTTAACTTTGCACATCCACACCACACTTGCTGCAAACCGAAGTCGGAATTGACGAATCTGAACCTTGTCACCAGGGAAGACTTGTCACCAGGGAAGATTAGTTTGCGGAATCTTAAGGATTTTACCCCATCCGTTACACTCCCCGATGAGCAGATTGGGAGAGTACCCGCTCCAGAACCTGGCGATAGGCAGTTTCCACCTCTCCCAGATCTCGTCGGAAACGGTCTTTATCTAGCACTCGACGATCAGGATCTGTTTCCGCCTGATTCCAGAGACGGCAGGTGTCGGGGCTGATCTCATCGGCTAGCAACAAGCGCTGTTGGTGATCAATACCAAACTCCAACTTGAAGTCTACCAGGGTAATTCCACACGCTTGAAAAAAAGCTGACAGAACTTGATTAACTTGTAAGGCCAGATGTCGCAACTGTTCAATCTGCTCTGAGGTAGCCAATTCCAGAAGCAGAATTCGATCGGGGGTCAACAGGGGATCGCCCAGGGCATCATTCTTATAGTAATAGTCCACTAGGGGAAATTTGAGGACCGTGCCCAATTCCATCCCAGTTTGTAGACAGAGACTACCGGCTGCGATGTTCCTGACCACCACTTCCAGGGGCAAAATTTTGACCGCCCACACTTTCATTTCATTCCCTGACACCTGATCAATAAAGTGCGTGGCAACCCCATGCTGTTCCAGGAGGCGGAACAAATGGCTGGAGATGGCACAATTGATTTCCCCTTTACCGGCAATTTGACCCCGCTTTTTTGCGTTGAACGCGGTGGCGTCATCTTTAAAGTAGGAGATCAAGACCTGCGGATCATCTGTGCTGTAGACAATCTTGGCCTTGCCTTCATAGAGCTGCTGACGATCGGGCATGGGCGTATTGGATGGAACTGAACCACTCCAGGGGTTATCCTGTAAGTGCCTACCAATTCTACCGTTGCTGGTTGATTTGGCAATGGGGCAAAGGACGCTCTAGCAACCTGTCCCTGAAACTGCGGCAGATGCAGCCAGTTGTGAGAAAATCTTTGCCAGTTCAAAGTCCTGGTCAGTTAACCCCCCTGCATCGTGGGTAGTCAGGCTGAGGGTGACTTTGTTATAGGTGATTTGAATATCTGGATGGTGAGCGGCTTTCTCCGCTGGTTCCACCAGACGGTTGACAAAGTTAATCGCCTCCACAAAATCTTTCACCTGACGGGTACAGTAGAGCTGCTTGCCGTTCGTTTTCCAGCCTGGCAGGTCTTTCATCCGGCGAGAAATTTCTAGCAGGGTCAACCGTTTCAGCTTAGGTGCTGGATTGGGGAGTTGCCCGATCGTCGGAATCGGTGCTGGTTGTGCAGAGGCAATCGGGCTAGGGGCCAGGGGAACTCCTATCAGAGGGCTCAGGATACCCAGGGCCACCAGGAAAGGCCGGATTGTGCAGCGAACAGGTTGAACAGCGGCAGGTTCAGGGAGCACCGGATCCACCTCCTAAAGGTGACATCAATTTAATTGCGACTTATGAACTTAAATTGTGACCGCAACCCATTCTGACCGCAAGGGCGGATCTACTCCAGACCAATACGAGCCCCCCACACATCCTGGGGTAGGAAGGTGCGATCACCGGGCAGGGGGGCGATTGGTTCTGTTAACAAAAACCTCCCCTCTCGAATCCACTGTTTCAGCTCTTCCGCCACCCGGCGCGACAGGTAGATGCTGGCCAGGGGAGCAACCCGAACCAGGGTGCCATCGATCGTGATTCGGCCTGATTTCAACTGGGCATAACTGATGAGACCAAAGGTGGGGCGGACCCGGCGGGGAATCGAGAAATCTACGATCGGAGCCACCAGTTCCTGGTCAGTCACTGCGCAACGGGCCACCACCGCCTCCGAAAGGACGGGCAGGGGAATCCCCACGCCCAGCATCAGGGAGGGGCCATAGCTTCGGAAGTAACAGCCCCGAACCCAGGCAGGGTCCATCTGCTTGGCATCTCCGATCAGGGCCAGGGTGGCTGCAGGGCCGATCGGAGTCCGGTTGGGGAGCCGCTTTTGCATCGGGAAGTGCTGGGTGCCCTCCCAGGCCACATAGCCAACACCCCCTCCCAGAAAAATACGGGTGCCAATGCCGATTGCCTGCAGGTCCGGGTCATTGAGCAGAGGGGAAATCGCGCCGGGATTGGAATAAACGGCATTGCCCAGGCGGGGCTGCAGAGGGCCTAGGTAAGTGAAGAGGGGACGATCACCCCCGTTCACACCCACAATAAAATTCTGGTAAACGTTGCGGGGATTGAACAGATAAAACTGGTTGATCGTATCGCGGGTAATCGTGGTTTCAAAGGATGCCCGGGGATAGCAGTCGGTCACTTGGCCCAGAGCTCTCAGGGTAATGGCCTTACCGGCAATCAGGTCGGCAATCACATGGCCACCACCCCGTTCTCGAACTTCTTCCCCTTCCCCAGACTCACTCACCTGGGTAGCCCCAATGTAAAGATCCACGGCACCAAAACCAGAGTAGGCCGCAACGCCATCCAGCCAGCACTGGCGGATTTTAATCGGGGGGTCGGTATGGCCCAGGTTGAGAATGGCTCCGGAGGATTCCATCGGCTCAAAAGTGCCGGTGGTGATGACATCCACTTCTTTGGCCACCTGGGAGATGCCAACCTCTGCGACCCTGGCCTTGAGTTCTTCGACGGTTAAAACGACAGCCTGGTGATGGTTGATTTTATCGTTGATATCGGCGATCGTGCGCATGGATGAAGCCCCACAAATTCTGGTTAGGCAGGCAAGACGTTTGGGCGGGCAATGATTGGGGACGATCGTCTGTAGGAGTAAGAGCAGTTTCCAGGACTCTGGTGGTTCAGGAACACTCTTTAAGGTGTGGGTTCCGATGCGGTGGAACTGGCGGAGCTATCAGCAGGAGGATCTGGAATCGCTTCAGCTAAGACCAACGTCGGATCAGCTAAGGCTAACGTCGGACTGTCTGCCCCTGTCTCCTGAATGGATCTCGTCGATCGCCAGGGATCCAGGACATCTTTAACCAGGATTTCCTGAATCATAACCTGTCCTACAACGGTTAAGGGAATGGCCAGAAACAAGCCCAGGAAACCGAAGAAACTGGCAAAGAATACCTGCGACATCAGCGTTACTGCCGGGAGCAGATGCACCTGTTGAGCCATAATTCGGGGAGTGAGGACATTGCTCTCAAACTGTTGAATCGCAAAATAAAGCCCAAACACAGCCAGGGGCTTCCAGGCTGAGTCTAACAGGCTGATGGACATGGGCAAAATGACACTGATGGTGGGACCAAGGTTAGGAATTAAGTTCAGCAAACCGGCAACGATCGCGTTCGCCAAAGCAGCCCTGACCCCTAACATCGTCAGACCCATCCAGCTCAACAAGCCAATAATTAACATCCCCAGGAGGGCTCCGATCACCCATTTCCCCAATTTGATTTCAATCAGCCCCAGCACCTCATCCATGCGGCGGCGATAGAAAGAGGGAAACAGGCGAATGAATCCCTGGCGATAGGCCAGGGGTTCTGCCAGAAACATTAGGGTGATGACAAACACCAGCAGAAAGTTAAGTAATGCCCCCAGGGAGTTGGAAAAAATACTGAAGGAGCGCTGCACCAGTTGGTTGGCCAGGGGCTGAACTTGCTTAATGACATCCTCCACGTCGGGCAGGTAAGGGATAGCCCAGGTGGGAACGCTAGTTCGCATGTAATCAACCTGCCGATTCAGAACCTGGATACCCTTAGGTAACAGATAGGATAGCTCCTGAAACTGGTGAGCAAATGCCGGTACGATCAGCAGGAAAATCCCAATGAGCACCAGGATTAACAGTAAGGTGGAGAGGACAACCGCGATACTGCGCTTAATTCCAAACCGTTGAAATCGGTAAGCCAGTCGGTTGAGGGCGATCGCCAGCACTACGGCTGCAAAAATGAGCAGTAGAACCTGCCGAATTTCCCACAGGATATAGAAGGTACTGATGATAGCAAGCAGACCAATCCACTGACCCAGGCTCAAGGTTCTACTCCAGTTAAGGCTAAGGGGGGGTATACGGTGTATGACGATTCCATCACACCTTACACCTTATACCCTCTTTGCCCTTAGACCCAACAATAAGGCCATGATGGTAGAAGGAAGTAGAATTGCCACCACAGCAATGGTGGGGCTGGGAGAAATAGGCAGCATGGGACCAAGGTACCGGATCCCACAGGAAATGATCACTGAAAGAGCCAGAATTTTCAGGATATAGGTGAAGGGAGTATCGGTCATGATGACAAAATGCCAGGAAGCATCAGATTAAAAATCACTTTTGGGGATTCGCCTGACTTAAGGTCACGGGCTTTGTCATTTTGGCACAAAGCGCATCATCTACAATTTCAGCCTTGACATCTGATGACCTTGTCTTAAACCGATAGATGTCAACCTCTACTTTTTTGCAGACAAAGGTGCTGTTGCTACCATTAATGGAGGCTACGCCCCAGGTATAGCTCTGGGCCTTACTGATGGGGCGATCGACTCGACTGCAACCAACCATCAGTAACGAGAGAGCGAAGAATGCAGTGACGATGATTCTTAACATAGGTCTCTCTAAAAGCAGGGGGGATAGTGTTTTATAGCTTGGATTCCCCCAGTTTATTAAGGGTGATATGAATTGTAATTGTTTCAGATCACAGTCAGCGGTTGTAGAGCCCTGCAGGTTAACCCGTCACCCCAAAGACCACTTCTGGCTTGATCAGGAAATCACCCAAAACACTCCAGGTCATAAACAGACCACTGACCGTCATGGTAGCCAGCACCAGATGGCGGAATTGACGATCGCTCATCCGGTCTAAAAAGTACTGACTGGCCCAGTTAGCCGGAATAGCAGCCACCCCAATCAACAGGCCATAACCCAAATATTGGGGATGCAAAACTCCCAGAACCCCGTAGGCAACCAGCTTAACAATGTGTACCCCCACCACATGGGCAGCCTTGGTGGCAATCATCGGTTCCTTCAGCAGACCATAATTGAGATAGAAGGGATTCATCAGGGGGCCACTACTGCCCACTAGACCAGAAATGAGCGCATACAGGAAACCCAAGGGGAGAAAATGCCACGGGGAAACAGGGAAAATGCGATCTTTCCGACTGACCAGAAAAGTGACTACCGTGACCAGCAGAAAGACTCCCATCAACAGTTGCAGCCAATCCAGATGGATTTGGGTAAACAGGTAAGCTCCCAGGACAGCCCCGATCACTGCTCCTGGCAAATACCAGCGAGTCAGGGGCCAATCGACATGCCGCCAGAAATGAAGCACGCGCTGGGAATTACCCAGCAACATCCCTGTGGTCACGGCTGGGGCGATCGCCCGGGCATCAAGGATAAACCCAACAGCAGGCAGAACGACCAGCGCACTACCCCCACCTGCCAGGGCACTGATTAGCCACGCGACAAAACTGACGGCAAAGAGAAAGAACAGATGCATCTCTACAGATGGGACTCTACCCAGAGGGGGACGTAGCAACAGGAGTTATGCAGTTCCTGATCAAGCTGTCTGTAGTCCGGTTCTTTTTCCCTCACCAGCTCCCAAAACTTCTGGGAGTGATTAAGATGAACAGTGTGACAGAGTTCATGGATAAATACATAGCGGACCAGATGAGGGGGCAAAAACATCAGCTTGTAATTCAAACTAATGGTTTTGCGCCTGGAACAACTGCCCCAACGGGTCCGCTGTCCTCGGATCGTTGCTTTTACAAATTGTAACTCCATATCCTGACTCAAGATCTCCAGCCAGGGAATTAAATTCATCCGGGCCAGATCGGCCAGCCATTGCCGCAGAGCAACCCGACAGACCTCCGCCTGATCGGTGCTGCCAGAGAGGATCAGGCTAGAGGGGGTTCCCTGACGCAAAATCACCCTGGGATCAGCAGTCTGGTCATAATGAACCTGCCAGTCCTGGGCGATCGCCCGCAGGAAAATGTTGGTGGGTAGGGGGGCCGCCAGATCAAACCCTAGGGTCGTTCGTTGTTCCTGCAAGCGCTTCTGGACCTTTTCGATCCAATGCCGCTTTTTATGCACAATTTCCGGAATGCGATCATGGCTGAATCCCGGTGGCACAATCACCTGCAGACTACCCGAGGGCAAAATTTTTAGATGCACATTGCGGGCACGCCGGTTTTCTTGGACATCGTAACTGGGCAGGTTCAGCAGTTGGAGGTCAGGAGAGGGTTGCATCGGCTCTATTTTGCCTCTCGATGAAATCTAAAAGAATTTGATGGTGCGGCAGACCGATCGCCTTTACCTGTTGAATCTGGTGAGAATAACAGGTATTGCGATGAATCTCGGTTGGGGTAAACCAGCCCATATCACACCCCTCCCCTAAAATCAGGCTTTCCGGAGCAACACTCACTTCACCGTAATAAACATGTCGGATCACACCCGTGCCACGGTAACAGCCAAATTTGGTCAAAATTGGGGGCACATGGCCAATCTCTTCCTGTAATTCTCGCCGGACTGCAACATCGGCAGACTCTTCAGGTTCCAGATGGCCCCCAAAAAGCCCCCACTGACCAGGGTAAACAATGCTAGGAATTTCATCTCGGAGTTGTAGCAGAAACTTTCCCTGCTGGTACAGGATCGCGATCGCCACCTCACGCATCAATGAACTACTCATGGACCCAGGGTTGCGGGAGGAGAACCGGTGTCTGTAAGTTGCTCCTGCTCTTCTACATAAAGCTCTGGAGCAGCTTGACCCGCGAGAGTGATCGCCTGGTTGCGCACGATCGCTTGAATCCGAACCTGGGAGCCAGATTTAGGAGCCGCAGCGCTAGTCAAAACCCAGACACTGCCGGTGCTATCCTGTAATTCGTAGACGGTGCTCCCCAGAAGGGGAACCTGCCTGCCTGCGGTGCCGGTCAGATAGACCACTGCATCAAACTGCTTCTGCTGCCGCACCTGTTCAATGGAAATCACCTTAATGGCAGGGTTGAACAGAGCCACTCTCTGGCCAGTTTGAGCCGTGGGACCAATCGGCGCAAACAGCTTCAGGCCAGCACATCCGGTCGTTGCCACCATCACTAGACCGGGGATCAATATCCAGACACAACGGAATGAAGGCATAGTGGCTGAAATCGCGATCGCTGAATAGTTTAACCGTGAAGTCTTGGACTTACAAGAGATCACGGCTGAGATCCAGATGAAATGTAACGGGCCTGTCGTAACAAGCTATCAAACCGACAGAATCAGGGGTAAGCTGGGAAGTCGGGAGAAGTGGATACTCCGAGTCTATCCCCTTCCCGACGGTTGTATTGCTGATAGTTGACCATGAATGCTCAAACAGCTCAAATTCTGGACGGTAAAGCACTGGCCCAGCGCATGCAAACAGAGCTTGCCACGGAAATTCAGAGACTGCAGGCCCAGATAGGTCGGCCTCCAGGGCTGGCCGTGCTGATGGTAGGAAATGACCCCGCCAGTGCGGTTTATGTCCGCAATAAAGAGCGGGCCTGTGAAAAGGTGGGGATCGCATCCCTGGGGCAGCATTTTCCGACCGACACAACCCAGGCGGAACTGGAACAGATGATTCAGACTTTGAATCAGGATCAGCGCGTCGATGGCATTCTGATTCAACTTCCCTTGCCGGGGCATCTGGATGCCGTGGCCCTTTTAACTCAGTTGAATCCCAATAAGGACGCGGATGGGTTACATCCGCTCAATCTGGGGCGTCTGGTCCGGGGAGAAGCCGGACTCCGGAGCTGCACACCCGCTGGGGTGATGCGACTGTTGCAAGAATATGACGTTGAACTGCAGGGAAAGCATGCCGTCGTTGTAGGCCGCAGCATTCTGGTCGGAAAACCCATAGCCCTGATGTTGCTGGAAGCCAACGCCACGGTTACGATCGCCCATTCGAAAACCCCCAATTTAGCTGAAGTGACTCGCCAGGCAGATATTCTGGTAGTGGCAGCAGGTCGGCCTGAGATGATTACGGCAGACATGGTGAAACCGGGTGCTGCTGTGGTAGATGTGGGCATTAACCGAATTACAGATCCATCCGGGGGCTCTCGCCTGGTGGGGGATGTGCAGTTTGATTCAGTGCGGCGGGTGGCAGGCTTTCTCACTCCCGTACCAGGGGGGGTAGGAGCTATGACAGTTACCTTGCTGTTATACAACACGGTTTGGAGCTATTCTCAGCAACGATAGACCGGTAGATGTGTGTTCAGGACAGGATGCCCCGTAGAATATTTAGGAGTGGCGGAGAAGAAACCCGATATGACAAGTACAAGGGATCAAAGAACAGTACTGGCTGACACATCACCGGATGTGGACCAGGGCATTGGATTTGACCTGGCTGCGTACCTGACTGATCGGCGGTTGCTGGTAGAGGCGGCTCTGGAAAGCTCTATTAAGGTGATCCATCCCGAAACAGTTTATGAGGCGATGCGGTATTCCTTGCTGGCTGGGGGAAAGCGTCTGCGTCCGATTCTCTGTCTGGCTACCTGTGAATTGATGGGGGGCACGATCGACATGGCTATGCCCACCGCCTGTGCCCTGGAAATGATTCACACCATGTCTTTGATCCATGACGATCTCCCTGCCATGGACAATGACGATTACCGGCGCGGCAAGTTGACTAACCATAAGGTCTTTGGGGAGGATGTGGCCATTCTGGCTGGTGATGGTTTACTAGCCTATGCTTTTGAATTCGTCGTTACACAAACTCAGGGCGTCCCTGCGGAACAGCTCCTGCAAGTGATTGCCCGCATGGGGCGAGCCGTGGGGGCGGCGGGCCTGGTGGGTGGGCAGGTGGTAGACCTGGCCTGTGAAGGCAAGACCGATGTCTCTCTGGAAATGCTCAACTTCATCCACACCCATAAAACGGCAGCCCTGCTGGAGGCTTCTGTGGTGTCGGGGGCAATCCTGGCTGGGGCATCGGAAACTGATGTGCAGCGGCTCACCCATTATGCCGAGAACATTGGGCTGGCCTTCCAAATTGTGGATGATGTATTGGACATCACGGCAACTCAAGAGGAACTGGGTAAGACTGCTGGCAAGGATTTGCTGGCCAAAAAAGTCACCTATCCCAGTTTCTGGGGTGTGGAAGAATCCCGCCAGCGAGCCCGACAACTGACCGATGCCGCCAAAGCTGAAGTCGCTCCCTATGGGGAGAAAGGCATTCCACTGGCCGCGATCGCTGACTTTATTACAACACGCACCCACTAATTCAAAATTTCCTGACCTGAGCACCATGTATGCATGAGTTTGGCGATATTCTGAATAACCGGATTCTGCTGGTTGCCCTGGCGGCAAGTGTGATCGCCCAGACGATCAAATTTTTGCTAGATCTGGTTCGGAACGGTAAAATCAACTTTCGAATTCTGGTTGGGACAGGAGGCATGCCCAGTGCTCATTCTGCCCTGGTGACGGCCTTGGCCACCGGGGTAGGTCAGACGATCGGTTGGGACAGTGCCGAGTTTGCGATCGCGACCCTATTTGCGGTCATTGTCATGTATGATGCCGCCGGAGTACGGCAGGCAGCGGGGAAACAGGCGCGCATTCTGAATCAGATCATTGATGAGCTGTTTCAGGAGAAGCATGAGCTAAACGAAAGCCGTCTGAAGGAACTGTTGGGGCACACCCCAGTCCAGGTCATCGTTGGCTCAGCTCTCGGTGTTGCTATCTCCTGTCTTGCCGTTAAAGCTTATTAACGCGGTCTTCAAATTAGTTAGGCTTCGCGTTTGTTGGCCTGAAATTCTACAATGCTCTCTAAGCCAAAACTGGCTGCATGGCTCCCTTTTATTCTTAACCCTGAACATCGATTGGTCAATCGCGGGTTACAGGCAATGAAATCGTCCTTGTTAACTGCTGCAGCAGATGCCACAGGTAATGCATCTGCTTTCCCCCGACTCCCCTGTCAACATGGAATGTGGGAGAAAGTAATCTGAGAAGCATGAGTAGTTTATCTTCGGGGCGGCAAACAAACTGTCTGATCAACGTCTGGTGATCAACGTCTGGTGATCAACGTCTGATGATCAATCTCTGATGATCAACGTCTGATGATCAATCTCTGAAACTCTTATCCATCAGGGCGAACGACGGGACTTGAACCCGCGAATGGTGGAACCACAATCCACTGCCTTAACCACTTGGCTACGCTCGCCATCTATTGCGCGAATACTATTTTATCTCAGGTTTGATCAATTGATCGCCTGAACGGATAGTTTTAAGGTCCAGATTTTTCAGATTGTTTTGCTCCGTTAGATGCTGCACAGGGAGAAATTGGAGGGTAGGGAACAATCGGGAGCAGAACCAGAGCAAGTTGGAACAATTCTGTCCTGTGGATGATGGCAAAACCAACTCGATTTGCCAAGCGTGGCGTCCTCTCAGTAAGTTTTGTCCTCGCAAAAAATATCTCGCGTTTCCTCTAGGGCAACATTGCGGATTCCGAATTATCCTTAAGAAGACTTAATGTGCCAATAGGTAAGGTGTGCGTTCATGTGCAAAATCTTAGTCATCGAAGATGATGCCAATATTCGCAGCAACATTGTTGAAATGCTTGAAGATGAGGGCTATAAGGTTCTCGAAGCACAGAATGGTGCTGTGGGCGTGCAGTTAGCACAAGTACATCTACCCGATCTGATTCTTTGTGATGTCATGATGCCAGAGATCGATGGCTACGGCGTGCTGAAAATTCTGCGCCAAACCCCCTCGACGGCCCTAATTCCCTTCGTCTATGTCACGGCCAAAACCGATAAAAGTGATCTGCGTCAGGGCATGAACCTGGGAGCGGATGATTATCTGACCAAACCCTTTACTCGTCTGGAACTGCTGGATGCCATCACAGCCCGTCTGGTGAAACAGGCGACAGCCAGCGAACATTACTCCGATCAAATCCGGCAACTGGAAGAAAAGTTTAATACCCTACTGCACTTCGACAGTACGACTGGTCTGCCGAATCATCTTTCATTCCAGGACCATTTCGACACCACGATCGCTGAGGCAGCCGCTCCCCATAGCCAGTTTGCCGTTCTCTGCCTGAAACTTTACCAGTTTGAGCGCGTCCGGACCACGTTTGAAGAATCCCTGGTTGATCAGATTTTGCAAGCCATTACGGCACAGATCAAAACCTGTGTTACAGAGCAAGATACAATCGTCCGGTTGGTTGGAGATCAGTTTGCCCTATTACTGGCCCGCTCGGCCCAGGATGAAGACGGCACCGAACAGGCACAATCCATTCTGACCAGCCTCACCCAGCCGCTGAAACTAGAGGGGCAGACGTTTTACCTCAATCCCCGGATTGGGATTGCCTGCTATCCCGAGGATGCTTCCAACGCCAGTGCTCTCTTAAAACGGGCAGAATTAGCAGCCTCCTACGCCCAACAGCAAATCAACCAGCCCTGCGAACTTTTCCGAGCTGAGTTGGCCACATCTTCTGCAGATGCGATTTTGCTGGAGCAGCAACTCCGTGAAGCCCTGGAACGATCGGAGTTTCGGCTTTACTACCAGCCCCAGATCGATCTGACCACTCATCACACTATAGGGGCAGAAGCATTGATCCGCTGGGAACATCCTGAAAAAGGCATGGTTTCTCCAGCCCGCTTCATGCCCCTAGCCGAAGAGACCAGCTTAATCCTGCCGATCGGAGAGTGGGTCTTACGGACAGCCTGTGCCCAGATGGTGGACTGGCAACAGGCTAACTACCCCATCAACAGAATTTCCGTCAACTTATCGACTCGGCAATTCAATCAACCCGACTTGGTCCAACGGTTTAGCCAAATTTTGCAAGAGACTGGACTCAGCCCAGAGTTTCTGAAATTAGAAATTACGGAAAGTTGCTTGATCGAGAACCCGCAGGCTGCGATCGCCACTCTCACACGCCTGAAAGAGTTGGGGATTCAGATTGCGATCGATGACTTCGGAACCGGATATTCCTCCCTCAGCTATCTGAAGCAGTTTCCCTTTGACACGTTGAAAGTCGATCAATACTTCGTTCGCGGCATTCATGAAGACCCCAAAAATATAGAAATTGTCAGAGCCATTATCCAGATGGCCCACAACCTTGGCCTGAAAGTGATTGCTGAAGGAGTGGAAACAGAGCTAGAGCTGGTCTGTTTGATGCAATGTCAGTGCAATGAAGTACAGGGCTACTTCTTCAGTCGTCCTCTCCCTGTTGTTGAGTTTGAAAAGCTGCTAAATAATTCCCATGAAAGCCCCACTGCCCGTTAATGAGCGCGAAAGGCTGCGAGTGCTGCAGAGTTATCAAATTCTGGATAGCGCTCCTGAAAAAATCTTTGACCAGATTACCCGGTTGGCCCAAAAAATATCGGGGACTCCGATCGCCCTGATTAGTCTGATCGATGCCAACCGCCAATGGTTCAAATCTAAGATTGGGGTGGATATCTGTGAAACACCCCGGGACCAGGCATTTTGTGCCCACGCGATCTTATATCCCGATATTTTTATCATCCCCAATACGCTGGAGGATCGACGATTTGCCAACCATCCCATGGTGGTGAATGAACCTCACCTCCGGTTCTATGCTGGGGTTCCCCTGGTGACGCCTGAAGGACACGCCCTAGGCACCCTCTGCGTGGTGGACTACAGTCCCAGGGAACTCTCCCCAGAGCAGGTGGAGTCCTTGAAGAACTTGGGCAAGCAGGCCATGTTGGAATTGCAACGACACCGAGATCAATGCTCCGGGATGTCCAGCGTCACGGAGCGACGGTGCCAGCAAAAGAATCATCGGCGATTTCTATGGCAGGTCGCCGGAGGATTTGGGCTGGCCTCCCTGATTTTCATCGGCATTGGATTGGCCTTTAACTGGGGCAGCAGGCAGGTAATTGAAACAGAACAGCGAGTTTCCCAGACTTTTAAGGTGATTGCCAATTTAGAGGATATCCACGCAGACCTGCGGAATGCCCGATCGTCGGTTCAATCCTATGTTATTACCAATCAGCAGGAGTATCTGCAGGCTTACCAAGAGAGCTGGCGCGCCACAGCTCAAAAGCTGATCACGCTTCGCAGCCTGACCAGGGATAGCCCGGAGCAGCAGCAACGGATTCGGGAACTGACCCAATGGATTCAAGCCAAGCAGAACTTTCTCCAGCAGATCATCCATTTGCGACAGCGCCAGGGTTATCAGGCTGCAGCAGAACGCCTCGCCCAGCAAGCTCCCCAGCATTCCGATCCAACTGACACCCTGCTGGGACAGATGAAGACGATTGAAAATACCCTACTCCAGCAACGATCGGCCCGAGTCCGGCAAAGTATTCAAATAGCTAATTTAATTGGCATCCTTGGCCTGGCACTGATTCTGTCGATCGTTGCGGCGATTTACTGGATAATTTATCGCGAAATTCTCAGGGGCAGGCAGGCGGAAGACCAGCTGGAACAGCAGCGAGACTTTACGGATACCATTTTTGATTCGGCCCGAGCCTTGATTGTGGTGACGAATCGACAAGGAGAGATTCTTCGCTTTAATCGGGCCTGTGAGCAAATCACTGGGTACTCCATCAAGGATGTCATTGGGACCGATCTCTCGGACTTGCTGGCCAATCTGCCAGAAGCGGAAACTGTAAAGCAGCTCTATCAAAATCTGCAAGCTACGGATTTTCCCTGTCAGCAGGAGAATCATTTAAAGACCCTGCTGGGAGAAACCCGTCTGATTGTCTGGTCCAGTACGGCCCTGCTGGATGGGCAGGGCCAGGTAGAATACGTGATTCACACTGGCATTGATATCACCGATCAGCGTCAGGCAGAACTGGCCCTCCGAGATCAGCAGGAATGGCTGGCCATCACCCTGTCCAGCATTGGGGATGCGGTCATTGCCACCGATCGTCAGGCCATCATTACCCTGATGAACCCCGTGGCAGAAGCCATGACTGGCTGGACAGTCAGCGAAGCGATCGGACGATCGGTGCATGAAGTCTTCAAACTGGCCCATCATAAAAACCATCAGCCCCTGGTCAGTCCAATTCAACAGACGATGCAAGAGCCTCTGATTCTGGGGCTGTCAGAGGATACGGTCCTGGTCCATCGGCAAGGTCGATACATCCCCATTGATGACAGTTGTGCCCCCATCCGCTCTCCAACTGGCGATGTGGAAGGAGCGGTGATTGTCTTCCGGGATATCAGCGCCCGGAAACAGATGGAGGAAGACCGCGATCGGTTTTTCTCCCTTTCCCTGGATTTGTTTTGCATTGCCGCGTTAGATGGCCAACTAGAACGGGTCAATTCTGCCTGGGAAGTGACCCTGGGTTGGACCAAAGCAGAGCTTTTAACCCGCCCCCCTCAGGATTTCCTGCAGGATCTAGTTCATCCAGAAGACCAGCAGGCTACCTCACTAGCTCTGAAACAATTGATCCAGGAAGAACAGGTTCTGGCTTTTGAAAATCGCCTGCGTTGCAAGGATGGAAGCTATCGCTGGGTATTGTGGAATGCAATTCAATTCAATGACAGAATTTATGCTGCTGCCCACGATATTACAAATCGCAAGCAGCGGGAGGCTGCCATACAAACTGCGCTGCAAAAAGAGAAAGACTTAAATAACCTGAAGTCAAAATTCATTTCCATGGTCTCCCATGAATTCCGCACTCCTCTGACCACCATTCTGTCTTCCACAGAACTACTGGAAACCAGCAGTCAGTTTGTAGAAGATCGAAAACAACGCCATTTTAAACAAATTAAAACCTCTATTCAGCGCATGACCAGCTTGCTGGATGATGTCCTGATACTCAGCCGCACTGAAGCGCATGCCCTTAAATATGACCCCTATCCCTTGAATTTGAACCAGTTTTGCCGAGATCTGGTGGAAGAGATGGAGCAGGGAACTGGCAGGCATCATATCCTTTATTTCACGGAACAGGGAGATGGCTCAGATGCTTGCATGGATAGCAAACTGCTCAACCCCATTTTGACGAATCTGCTCTCCAATGCCTTCAAATATTCTTCGGAGGGCAGTGAGGTTAGATTTGATCTGATCTGTCAGACTGATTGGGCCACGATCAAAATACAGGATCAGGGGATTGGGATCCCGTGGGAAGAACTGCCCATGCTCTACCAACGGTTTCATCGGGCCCATAATGTGGGCAACATTTCGGGGACAGGGCTAGGGCTCTCGATCGTGAAAAGTTGTCTCGATTTGCATCAGGGTTCGATCGAGGTCAGCAGCACCCTGGGTGTGGGGACAACCTTCACGGTGACTTTGCCTTTGCATCGGGGTGCACCAGGCTGAGGGGAGACAAACCCCGAAATTGAAATTTTACCCCTGTTGTACGGGTAATTCGTAATAAAGTAGGCTGTAGGATTCCAGTTTCTCAGTCCGGGTCAGTTGGAATCCCCGCCGTTGGTACAGGTGGCGGGCCACAGCGGCTTCTTCCCCATCCCAGGTGTAGAGCCGCAGATAGGATCTGCCCGTAGATTGGCTTTGGGCGATCGCAAAATCCACCAGTTGACTCCCAATTCTGCGACTCCTGGCTTCGGGGTCCACACAGGTCCAGCCCAACCAACAGGCATCCGGATCGTTGAGATAGGTATATAGCCCCGTGACCCCCAGGACAAGCCCGGTCTCATCAGCCACAACCCAATAGCGGGCCTCTCCCATGCCCAGCAGGCGAAAAATGGATCGGGCCACAAAATTGCGTCTTAGACTCAGCCAGAGGACAAAACCAGGTTGCTCCCACCAGAAGCCAGGGCGGTCAAAAACTCGTTTTGTGAGGTCGATCGCCGATCCAAGAGTGGCTGGAGAGAGGGGATAAATAGCTAACATGATGGTGGATACCCGGTAGGTTGGGGAATGGGGCTGACGACTGCCGGGATAACCTTGCTGTCTGTGGCCAACCCCATTATCCACCAGAAGCCTTGTTACCGTCGGGCCAGCAGACTGCGAGACTGTTCCACCAGACGAATAAAGGCATCTCGATAACCTTCCCGATCGTCCCCTTTGGCCTGCTTCGCCAGATTCAGGGCCAGATCCAGACTGGCACTACCCTTGTACTCCGAGTTACGCAGGACCATGCCGAAGGTCGCCACTGCTGCGGCAAACTTCAGGTTAGCCGAGGGTTGCCGCGATCGGACATCTGAATCCTGGATCGCCTGGGTAATCAGTTGACTGGTACTTTCATCAGGCAACTTATAGCGCAGTTTCACTTGCATCAGCTCCGGGCTGTTGGGGTCTGCGGTCACAGCATCCGGTTTTTGATAGCGTAAGGGATCAACTTCCGGGATCTTGACATCGCTTTCTATCCCAGCCGGAATAATCTCATACAGAGCCGTGACCGAGTGGCCCGATCCAATATCCCCGGCATCTTTCTTGTCATTGTTGAAGTCCTGGTTCTGCAACAGACGGTTTTCATACCCAATCAAGCGATAGCCCTGAACTTTGGCTGGATTGAATTCCACCTGAATTTTGACATCCTTAGCGATCGTGAACAGGGTGCCCCGAATATCATTCACCAGCACCTTCTTCCCTTCCAACAGGGTATCAATGTAGGCGTAATTGCCATTCCCCTGATCCGCCAGTTGCTCCATTTTGGAGTCCTTATAGTTGCCTGTGCCAAAGCCCAGCACGGTCAGGAAAATGCCCTGATCCCGTTTCTGCTCGATCAGGCGGGTCAACTCTGCGTCGCTGGAAACTCCAATATTAAAATCCCCATCGGTGGCCAGAATCACCCGGTTATTGCCATTTTTCAGGAAGTTTTCCTGAGCAGTTTTGTAAGCCAGTTCGATGCCCTGAGCCCCAGCAGTGGGTCCCCCTGCTTCCAGCCGATCGATCGCCGCCCGAATTTTGTCTTTCTGGTTCCCGGGGGTAGGCGGAAGCACCAGGCCCACATTTCCGGCATAGACCACTAGACTGACCCGATCCTGAGGCCGCAGTTCATTCACCAGCAACTTGAGGGATTGTTTGACCAGGGGGAGCTTGTTGGGTTCATCCATGGACCCTGAGACATCGATCAGAAAGACCAGATTGCTGGCAGGCAGGGTGGTGTAATCCGCACGCTTGCCCTGGAGCCCAATCAACACCAGTTTGTGCTTGCTATTCCAGGGAGCGGCTCCCACTTCTGTGGTGATGGAAAAGGGCCGATCGGCCTCTGGCTGAGGATAGGTATATGAAAAGTAGTTGATCAGTTCTTCAATCCGCACGGCATCTTTGGGGGGCAGCGTTCCCTGGGTAATGAACCGGCGCACATTGCTGTAGGAAGCTGTATCCACGTCAATGGAAAAGGTGGAGAGGGGATCGGCAGCGACGCGGCGAAAGGCATTCTCCTCAATGCGATTGTAGCTTTCGGTATTGAAGCCATTCTCTGAAGCAGGCGGGGGAGCGATCGTGCCGCCGGTAGATTCGTTACTGCTGAGCCGACCCAGAGCAGGCTTACCGGCCGGAATGGACGGTTGATTGACCGAGGTCGATCGGGAACGATCCAGATCGACTTTAGTTTCCTGCTCTTCCAGGGCATCCACCTGATCCCTGAAGGCAGCTAATTCTGCTGCAAAGGACTGTTGTAGCCGTTGTAATAGTTGCTGTTCTGCCAGAGGGAGGACAGGGAGAACTCCAGTTGCCAGTTGGGTTTTGATCTGGGTCTGACAGGACTGAAGCATCGTGGCGAACTCAGGCCGGGTAATGGGGCGCGTGGGGAAGCCCTGAACCGATACTGGACAGCCATACTTCTCGACCAGGGTTTGGAGGGCGCGGTAGTCCGGATGGGTCGTGGGAAGGGAAGGGGCTGGGAGCATTCGAGCCAGCCGGGAGGGAACCAGATTGGCTGAACCCGCAACGCCCGTCAATGGCCGTAGTAGGGTGACTCCGATCGGCAACAGAAGCAGCATCAGGGCGAGACGCACAGACAGGGACCGGAACAGACTGCTTCTAAGGGGATTAAAGTTGGACATGGCTGCTAAATCCTCACACAAAGGAATTTCTTTGTGCCCAGCATAGTCCTGGGGAGGCTGTCGATCGGACGCTGTTGCAGTTTCGGTAACTCAGGGGACTGCGATGTCAGAGATATAAACGTGACAAAGGCAAATCGAGAGCTTGAAGATTGACGGAATCCACGTTTTTAGCACAATTATCAAGGGTGATAGCTACCAGTTGACCTTGATCATCTAATCCAGAATAAGGTCATCCGTAATTGCATCGGTAGAAATAACAGACCTGACCGCCTGACAAGGGTTTGAGGTACTTAGGTCAAGGGTTAGCGGAACCCCACAAGCCCATCCACTAAGGGTATGCCGTGATCACCTGCCTGACGGCTGCCAGATGTTCCTCAGCAATCTTAGGGGGTGTGGCTCCGGCTCCCGGCTCGATAATGACATCGCCGATCGCATCGATCGCCCGCTCGTTGATGGTATCGATCAATAGTTCCGGCATGGTCAGGTGTTCCTCGGCCACCTGCTTCAAAACTGACTGGGGCTGTTCCTGCCGGACAATAGCCTTTAAAACCCGGTATTCATGGCTGGGCAGTTGCTGCATAAACGACACCCACTCTTCCGACAGGTTGGGACTGCTCCGCTCTGGCCCGATCACCACGGGCCGGGAGGACTGGACCAGGGGACGAAGGACAACTTCTGCCGGGGAACGGGGTTGGGATCGGCCTTGCTCCAGTTGCTCCTTCTGGGCCTGCAACTTAACCACTTCCTGTTCCAGTTGGGTTTTCTGCCTGCGGCGCTGCAGAATTTGTCCCTCCAACTGAGTCAACTCGCTGTGGAGTGAGGCGACTTGAGACTGGAGTTGTCTGGCTGCTGCATGGAGAGAAGGGGGCGCTGCTTCAGGCAGGGATTTACGGCTGTCTGCGGGAGGATGGAGGGCAGGCTGTTTCAACTCCCTGGCCTGCTTTTCCAACTGCTGAACCTGCCTTTGCAGGATCTGGGCTTGTTCTTCCAGTTGCCGTTTTTGCTGATCCAGGCTAGCCAGTTTCCAACCTAGCTTTTCGTTGAGTTCCCACTTCTCCAGCACTTCTGCCTGAATATGTTGCAGATGAGTCTGGAGGGAGCTCAGGGTGACTGAGGCCTGTTGTTTCTCGCTGATCATGGTCCGCAGCGATTGATGGAGGCGTACCCCTTGCTGCTGCAAAATCTGGATCTGGTTCTTGGCGGCTGCTAGGGTGGCCCGCACCCGATAGGTCCGGTGCTTTTCTGTGATAAAAGCCCCACAGAGGGCAGCGGGGATAGTAATTAACCCCACGATCGCAGCTTTTTCCCAGCGTTGCTCCATCAGCAAACTCAGACAGAAGCCTACGACAAAGGCAATGGTTGCCAACAAGAGAGACGCCTGCAGATTGCTGCCCGAGGGCGATCGGGGGCGACTTACAAACGATCGGGCGGGCGGAAGGAGCAATTGTTGCTTAACCATAGATACTGTTATACAGCGCATCCACTGGAACAGGAGAACTAATCTGCAAATTTGCCGGGATAGCTTTCCACTATTTCGAACAGATAGGGTAATCTCCGGGCGATTCGGTTTATCCTGAAAGAAGAAGAAAGTTTATTTAACTTAATATTGCCCCTTGCCCATGAACTGCATTATCGATCGTCGAGCTCAATTCTCAGCCAGCCACCGCTACTGGTTACCTGAGTTGAGTGAAGCTGAGAATCAGGCTCGGTTTGGCCCCTGTGTTCGGGCTCCCGGCCACGGTCACAACTATATCCTTTATGTGTCTATGGCAGGGGAACTGGATCAATATGGCATGGTGCTCAACCTGTCGGATGTGAAGCAGGTGATCCGACGGGAAGTGACCAGCCAACTGGACTTTTCCTACCTGAACGAGGTCTGGCCTGAATTTCAACAGACCTTACCCACGACTGAATATTTAGCGCGGGTAATCTGGCAACGTCTGGTGCCCTATCTCCCCCTCGTCCGCATTCAACTGTTTGAACATCCTGAACTCTGGGCTGAATACCAAGGAAACGGCATGGAAGCATATCTGACCATCAGTACTCACTTTAGTGCCGCCCATCGGCTGGCCCGTCCGGACCTGAGCTACGAAGAGAACTGCGAGATCTATGGCAAGTGTGCCCGTCCCAATGGCCACGGCCATAACTACCACCTGGAAGTCACGATCCGGGGTGAGATTGATCCTCGGACGGGGATGATTGCTGACCTGGGGGCTTTTCAGGCGATCGTCGATCGGCAGGTGGTGGACCCCTTTGACCACACCTTCTTGAACAAGGACATCCCTTACTTTGAAACAGTGGTGCCTACGGCTGAAAATATTGCGGTTCACATTCGGGACTTACTCCAGCAGCCCATTCGTGAGATCGGGGCCTTCCTACACAAAGTCAAATTGATCGAAAGCCCGAATAACTCCTGCGAGGTTTATGCCCTGGATGAGGCCGCTTTGATCCCAGACGCGATCGCGCAGGCAAAAGTTCTGGTTGGCTCAAAACTGAACTGAAATTATGGCTTTCTTTCGGAAGGACTCCCAATTAGAAACCCTGGGCGAACAGGCTCTGGAAGCTACCTGGACTAAGTTTCCTGGTCTGGCCCGCAACCAGATTGCCGTCACCTGGATCCTGTATGACCCACCGGTTCCCGTTAATACGGGTGGGGCCATTCGGCCCGAAACTTTCTGGCAACTGGACATTCGGGGCTTCAGCTACCGGGGCGTGGAGCGGATTTATCCGGCCAGTGTGGTGAAGCTGTTTTACCTGGTTGCGGTTTACGAATGGTTGAATCAGGGCATGATTCAACCCTCGGCAGAACTGGAACGGGCCACCCGCGATATGATTGTCGATTCTGGTAATGATGCCACCGGTTTGGTCGTGGATATCTTGACCGGCACCACGGGCGGTCCGGAGTTGCCGCCAGGGCCTTTTGAAACCTGGAAACACCAGCGTAATCTGGTCAACCGCTATTTCCAATCCTTGCAATGGCCAGAATTACAGGGTATCAACGTGAACCAGAAAACCTGGAGCGAAGGCCCCTATGGCCGGGAACGGGCAGCCCTGGGAGCATTGATGGATAACCGGAATATGCTCACTACGGATGCAACGGCCCGACTGCTTCATAGCATCATAGGTGGGGTGGCGGTTTCGATCGAAGCTTCAGCCGCCATGATGGCCCTGATGAAACGATCGCTGGACCCCACTGACCTGGCTGCCGATCCGGAGAATCAGGTGACGGGCTTTTTGGGGGATGGGCTAACCCTGGATGCCCGTCTCTGGTCTAAGGCGGGTCTGACTAGTAAAGTGCGCCATGACGCCGCTTATATTGAACTGCCCGATCGCCAGCCCTACTTGCTGGTGGTTTTTACCGAGGGGGAAGACCACAGCAAAAATGAGGCGATTTTGCCCTACGTTTCCCAGCAATTCATCACGGCTGTCTCTTCTCTATGAACCCCTGGACATAAATCATGGCAATGACAAAATTTTGAGCTAGGCTCTAGGCAATTCAAAATTCAAACCCTGATCTAATCCTGTTGAATTTTGAATTTTGAATTCCGAGGAGTGTTTATGTCCATGGTTCTGAAATCTGCATCACTCAGTTTAGCCGTTGTTCTGCTCACGGGAACGATCGTATCTGCCCAGCCAGACAAGGACGCCGCCACGATCGCACCTGGCAGCTATGCTTACCGGCTTCTGGAACCTGCTCAATCCCCAGCCCCCCTGGCGAACGAGTTGATCAGCAGCCAACCCAAGTATGCTTCCTATGTTTACATCAGCCAGATGGGGAATCTCATACCCCCACCGGGAATGCCCCCAGGGGGAAGGGTGCAGGCTCCAGCGATCGGAGGTCCCACTATCTACGAAACAGAATTTTTGCCCCCGCCCCCGCCTGTTGCACCCCAGCGGATAGCTCAAGGGGCTTCCCAGTCAGTGCCTCAGAGCAGCCCCCGATATGTGCTCTTGCGACCTAACCCCAGCTATCTAGGAATTGCTGGAAACGTTGGTCTTACTGGAGATAGTAGCGACATTGGGCGGCCCAGTTTTGCCGTGTTTACCAAACTCCCCCTGGCCAATTTCATCTCCCTGCGGCCTGCAGTCTTTGTCAATCGGGATGCGGCGATCCTGGTCCCCCTGACCTTGGACTTTCCCTCCCAGGTGGAAGCCTTTGGCTTTACCCCCTCTCCTTTCTTTGGTGGAGGTATCGCCGTCACCACAGGGCCTGAGAGTCGTGCCGGAGCCTTGATTACCACGGGTGTAGATTTCCCGGTAACCAGAGAACTAACTGCCACTACAGGGCTCAACCTGGGCTTCCTGAGGAATACGGATGTGGGGCTGTATTTCGGACTGGGCTATACCTTTGGCGGGTTTTAGTCCCAGACTGTATACTGTATGCGATAGTTCCAGGAGACTCCCTTGCCTTTACCGGTACGATCGCTCCAGCGAGTTGAATCCCTGCAAAAGCAGGCCTATCAGACCCTGCGCACTGCCATCCTGACCGGAGAACTGGCCCCAGGACAACGGTTGGTCGAAGCCCAACTGGCTGAAATGCTTCAGGTCAGTCGCACCCCAATTCGGGAGGCGATCGGTCTGCTTCAGCATGAGAATCTGGCGGCGGTTGACCCAACGGGAGTTCTGAGGGTCACCACGATTTCTGCCATTGATGCCAGCCATCTTTATGATTGTCGCCTCGCATTAGAGCAACTGGCAGTTATAGAAGCCTGTCGTCAGGTGACCCCAGCCCAACTACAACAGTTGCAGCAACTGGTTCTGGAGGCTGAAACCCGGCCTAAAGGCGAGGCTACCCCCCTGTCAGACGTTGAACTCCTGGATCTGGACTATCAGTTTCATCACCTGATAGCCCAGAGTTCCGGCAATCCCTGGCTGGTTTCCCTGCTGGATCAAGTCTTTGACAAAATGATGTTGCTGCGCAGCCAAACTCTGAAAAGTAATCCTGCAGTGCTGGAAATTCGGCTGGAGCACCGGCGGATCTACGAAATGCTGGCCCAGCGCGATGGGGATGGTGCAGCCCAGAGCATTCGGGAGCATCTCACAGCCAGTAAGGAACGGGTAATTCGGGAGGTGGCACAGTTGCAGAGTAGTGATGAGCGGCTGTGATCGGAGCCATCCTGGCCCCGTGGTTTGTATCCTTTGCAGCAACATTCTTTGCATAGAATGGGATAGGCTACCGAACACAGGCTATTGTATACAGCCTTACAGCCATTCCTTGCTAGGAGAGCCTACGTGTACGACCTGAAAGTGGTCATAATTGGAGCCGGTATTGGTGGATTGACAGCCGGTATTGCCCTGCGACAGGCCGGTTACACGGTGGAAATCTACGATAAGGTCAGGGAGTTACGTCCAGCAGGAGCTGGGATTTCCCTCTGGTCGAATGGGGTGAAAGTTCTGAATCGCCTCGGTCTCGGCAAGCAGATTGCGGCGATCGGGGGCCTGATGGACCGAATGGAGTACCGCGCTTCGACGGGGGAACTCCTAAATGACATCAGCCTGAAACCCTTGGTAGAAGCGGTTGGGCAACGTCCTTACCCAGTAGCACGGGCTGACTTGCAAAATATGTTGCTGTCAGCCTATCCGGGTGATGTTAAACTGAATACCCGCTGCATTGGGGTGGAGGAGGACGAGCAGGGGGTTACAGCTATTTTTGAAGACGGGCAGCGGGCCAGAGGTGACCTGTTGATCGCTGCCGATGGCATTCACTCCCTCCTCCGAGCCCATGTACTGGGAAAAACCATAGCCCCGCAATACGGGGGCTATGTCAACTGGAACGGCCTGGTTCCGACCAGCGAGTCCCTGGCCCCGGAGCAGACCTGGATGATTTATGTGGGTGAGCACAAGCGGGCTTCGATGATGCCTGTGGCTGGTGATCGATTCTACTTTTTCTTTGATGTTCCCCTGGTCAAAGGATCTCCAGCTCAGCCAGACCCACAAGCTGAGCTGAAGCAGCACTTCCAGGGCTGGGCACCGCCCATACAGGCCCTGATCGATCGGCTGGACCCGCATAAAATCAATCGCCTGGAAATCCATGATGTTGGTCCCCTTGATCGAATGGTGCGGGGTCGGGTGGCTTTACTGGGAGATGCGGTTCATGCCACCTGTCCAGACCTGGGCCAGGGGGGATGTCAGGCCATGGAAGATGGTCTGGTGCTGACAGAATCCCTGTTGACGACGAACCTGGGCGTAGCCTATGCCCTGCAGCACTATGAAGCAGAAAGGCTGGAGCGAACCAGAGCCGTTGTAGAAAAGGCCCGCAGGCGAGCCGAAATGATCCATGGCCAAGACCCGGAGGCGACCCAGAAATGGTATCAGCAACTGGCTGCTGAAGATCCTCTGGAGGTCACAAGGGCTATTTCCAAGGTGATTCTAGCCGGACCACTCCACTAAAGTCTTGAGTATGATGGCCGTTTAATGGTAGCCATGGTATTGGAGTATGCAGTCGGTTCATTTTGTTGTAATTTCTGAAGGCTATGGCTGGCAAGTTGACAACCCATGTCCTGGATACCGCGCGGGGTTGCCCTGCAGCCCAGATGACGATCGCCCTCTGGCGTCTTGACCCGGAGTCAGGCAGCCGCATGCTGGTAAAAACCATTTGTACCAACGCAGATGGTCGAACGGATGCACCTCTGCTGGCTGAGGCAGAACTGACCCTCGGAATTTACGAACTGGTCTTCGCTGTCGGAGACTATTTTTCCCGGTTGGAATCCTTGCCAACTCCACCTTTTCTGGATCAGGTGCCCCTGCGGTTTGGGGTTGCTGATCCGATGGCTCATTACCACGTTCCCCTCCTGGTTTCTCCCTGGTCTTACAGCACCTATCGGGGTAGCTAGCGATGACAAACCCTCCCTATCAGGAGAATGCCTATCTCTACGAACAACTGGAAGAGCACTCCCGGACTCTGGAGCATCGGGTGGAAGAACGGACCCATCAATTGCAACGGGAGATTCGAGAACGACGACAGGCGGAGGAGGCCCTCCGGGCTTCAGAGGAGCGCTGGCAACTGGTGCTCCAGGGCAATAACGACGGCATCTGGGATTGCAACCTGCTCACCCAGGAGACGTTTCGATCGCCCCGCTGGTATGAAATTTTGGGGTATCAGGACGATGATATTGGGACGGGTGCAGAAGAGTGGACTCAACGTATTCACCCGGACGATCGAGAGCGGATCTTGCATTGTAGTCAGGCTTACCTGAAACAACAGATACCCTATTACGTGCAGGAGTATCGCCTGCGGTGCAAAAATGGCACCTACAAGTGGGTGCAGGACAGGGGCCAGGCAGTCTGGGATGAAACAGGTCAGGCGATCCGGATCGTGGGCTCCATGCACGACATCACCGAGCGCAAGCAGGTGGAGGAGGATTTACGCCAGCGGGAGGAAAGCCTCCGTCGGCAGCAGGCTGCCCTGGCCCAGTTGACCCGGCAAAAAGCCTTTCACGATGGGGATCTGGATATTGTGCTGCCGTTGATTACGAAAACGGCTGCTCAGGCCCTGAATGTGGAGCGCGTTGGGGTCTGGTTTTTTGATGCCGACCATAGCAAAATCCATCAGGCAAACCTGTATGAACTCACCCCCGATCGCCATTCTTCAGGTCAAGAATTATGGGTCAGGGATTTTCCGACCTATTTTCAGGCCCTGGAAACAGACGAATTCATCGTGGTGGATGATGTCAGCAACAATCCTCTCACCCGTGAACTGCTGGAACAGTGCTTCCAGCCCCACCAGATTGCGTCTATTCTGGATGTGCCGATTCAATCGGGGGGGAAAACGATTGGTGGGCTTTGCTATGAGCATGTCCGCCATCCCCGTCGCTGGACGGTGGATGAGCAAAATTTTGCCAGCCATCTGGCCTCGATGATTTCCCTCGCGATCGCAGTTCGAAACCATCAGCGAGCTGAAACGGCCCTGCGACTGAGTGAGGAACGCTGGCATCTGGCCCTGCGAGGTAATAACGATGGCATCTGGGATTGGGATTTGCGCACCAACCAGGTCTTTCTGTCCGCCCGATGGAAGGAAATGCTGGGATATGGAGAGGAGGAACTTCCCAGCCATCTGGAGGCATGGCTAACCCGCATGCACCCAGAAGACCTGGATCGGGTCCTGGCCATTCATCGAGCCCATCTGGAAGGGGAAACCCCCTACTACATTGCAGAGTTTCGCTTGCGCTGCAAAGATGGCCATTACAAATGGATTCTGTCGCGCGGACAGGCCCTGTGGGATGAGTCAGGGGTGCCTGTTCGGATTGTGGGCTCCCATACTGATATCAGCGATCGCAAACAGGCGGAGGAAAATCTGCGATCGGCCAAGCTCCTGGCTGATGCTGCGAATAAGGCCAAAAGCGAATTTCTGGCCAACATGAGCCATGAACTTCGAACCCCTTTGACGGCCATTCTGGGACTGGCCGAGGTACTCCTGGATGAAGGAGGCAAGACCCTGACCGAAAAGCAACAGATGTACCTGGCGACCATTTCCCAAAGTGGTCACCACCTTCTGGAATTGATCAATGATCTCCTTGATCTGGCCAAGATTGAGTCGGGCCGGATGGAGCTGAATTTGGCTATCACCGAAGTTCGGAGATTGTGTGACGCCAGTCTGGCCTTTGTGCGGGAACAGGCCAAACAGAAAGGAATTTACTTAAGTTTGCGGATCGCATCCGATGTGGACACCATCTGGGCAGATGAGCGGCGCATCCGACAGGTTCTGATTAATCTGCTGAGCAATGCGGTTAAGTTTACACCCGCTGAAGGGTCAGTCTGTTTAAGGGTGGAAGGGGATCCAAACCATGAAGTGGTGCATTTCAGAGTGGTGGACACTGGGATTGGTATCGCATCCGAGAGCATGCAGCGGTTATTTCAGCCATTCGTACAGTTGGAAAGCTCCTTTTCCCGTCGCTATGCTGGTACAGGGCTGGGATTGGCTCTGGTGCGTCGGGTCGTTGATCTCCACCAGGGCAGTATCTCTGTGGCAAGTGCCATGAACTGGGGGAGTCAGTTCACGGTTACCCTGCCCTGGACCAATGGGCAGAGCGAATTGCAGTCCGAGCCGGACCCGTTGCTGCACCCGTCCTGGCTCAATCTATCCTCGCTGAATCCCCAGTTCGCAACAGATGGGATAGACTCCTCGGGCTTTGGCCCGATTCTGCTGATTGAGGATAATGAGATCAATGGGGCCAGAATCCGGGCTGATCTGGAGCGCCACGGCTTTCAGGTCACGATCGCCTGCAATGGGCTGGAAGCCTTACAGATTACCCAGGTTCGGCAACCCGCATTGGTCCTGCTAGACATCCAAATTCCAGAAATGGATGGCCTGCAAATGATTCGATATTTGCGGGCAGGCGATCACCTACCCACCGTTCCCATCATTGCCATCACCTCTCTGATGCTTCCTGGGGACCGGGACCGGTATCTGGCCGCTGGCGTCAATGCGTACCTGGTGAAGCCCCTGCAGTTCAAGCATCTGCTACAGGCCATGGAGCCGTTTATTGGAGACGGGCATTCGTTTCCCGTAAACGCAAACTTAAGATCCGACACATTTGCAGAATAATTTCCGGACGCTGGCTGATCAGGCTATGGAAATGGGTTCTGCCCAGGGTGAGGAGGGTACAATCCGATCGGGCAACAGCAGTGGCCGATCGCGGTTCCTGATCAAACAGGGCCATATCTCCAAAATACTGACCTGGGCTCAAATGGGCCAATTCTCTCTGAGTCTGGTTCACCTGCTTGAGAATCGTCACCTGCCCCTGGTAAACAATGTGGAAATCGTCTCCCGGACTGCCCTCCTGAAAAATGATCTCTCCAGCCAGGAAGACCTGTTGTTTGAGGGCTTCATCAATCAACAGCAGATCATCCAGAGAAAGACTCTGGAACAAAGAAATTTGCTTCAGGAAAAGGATACGATTCACGACACAATCTCGCTTAAGTAGAATCCCCTGGGCTGGCAGGGCTATGCCGATTGCCGTTTCGCGAACCAGTGGGTCTGGGTCTTGCAGCAATTTCTGCCAGTGGTTGAGAAATGCTTCCATCATGACTGGAATTTCACTGTAACCTGCATCATCTATCCAGAAGCCATCCGGAAGCACCTGTTCCGCCAAAATCAGCAAGGCCCCTGTCCGAATCCAGCGTTCCCGAAAAGGGGTGACGCGCTCACCTGGTCCGGTGCAGTGGAATTCTGTCGCAGTCAGAATCTCCTCGACAACCCCGTAGGGTACTGCCCCAAGTTGTGCCGCCGTTTGCTTCTGTGGGGGGGGGCTAACCAGGTATTCCAGAAGCGGCAGCAGGGGTTGGATAAATCGCCGCCGCTCGATCGAAGCCAGGGTTTCAACCGCATTGGCGCGGCGGCGGGCATCGGTTGAGGTCAGCAATTGGCGCGCAGTATTGACCACCTGGTGATATCCCAGGGCACTCAGAACGTGCAAAACCAGCAACAATAACTGCTGATGTAAATCCCGCAGCGCAATATCCAGCATTTGCCAGCCCGGTTCAGTTTGGGGAATTTGGTGGTGCCAGCGGAGGGTGAGGGAGATGCGATCGTACACCGGCTGCAGATACTGGTATAGAATCTCCTCCGAACGACGGGTCTGGATCAAGCCAATTGCGCCGATGGCGGCCTCCATCACCTCCACCCGATCGGCGGATAAATATTTCCCCACCAAAGGTAATGCCAGATCCCGATAGGCCGCAACTGCCTGCATCGCCTGCTGACGAACGGGAGTGGCCCGGTCCTCCAGGGCCTCAACCACCTCAGGCAGCAGATCTCCATTGCAAATCACCCCGGCCAATTGCAGGGCTGCAGCTCGAACCTGGGCATCGGGATGGTGCAATTCTGTGGACACCAGGTCGAAGAGAAAATCATCCCCAGACCCCGTCAGGATGGCCAGGGTTTCCAATCCTTCCCGTTTTACGATCGGCGGGGCTTTGGCCAGAAGATTCAGCACCATTGGGATCAACCGTCGATCCCCTGTATTTTTAACCACCCGCAAGATTGCCTGTTGGGCCGCTGGCTCCATCCGGTCCTGACGCAGGACATCATAGGTTTGTTGCACTTCATCTTGCAGTCGCTCTACCTGCTCAACGGCCACACAGGCCAGCGCCCGTACACCGGGGTCTGGGTCCTGTAGGAAGAATTGCAACTGCACATTCGAGAGGGGCTGACCAGCAATGATCAGGGATTCCAGCACGATCGCCCGCACTGCCGGACTCTCAGCGATAAGCTGAGTCCGCAAATACCGATTGACATTAGGATGGTGGCAACTGCTGAGAAATTTGACCACCGCCTGCCAGACGATCGGTTCTCCATGGACCAGCAGTTCCTGTACCTCATCCAGAAATTGGCTGGGGTCTTCCATGCGCACTGCTAATTCCAGGCCCAACATCTGAGCATCAGCATCTGGGTGGTTCAGCAACTCGCGAATCTCTAGCGCATAACTCCCAGGCAGACGGCGTAGGCTATCTCCGACATCATCCAGAGTCACGGATCCAGACCGCAACAGGGCCAGCATCGATTTCAGATAACTACGCCCAGTCAGATACCCAATCCCCAACAGGATCAAACTCAGGAGAATGCCAGTCAGGGTGAGCTGGAAAGAGGTGAGGGTATCCTGTTGAATCAACAGGAGCACCCCCGTAATAGCCTGACTGGCGGGATAAAACAACCCATCAATGATGACCCGGACTCGGCCAATAAATCGATGGGGGATGGCATTGTAGTTCAGGTTCTGAACTGGCAGGGCAATGCTGCTGCTGAGGGGGTCATAGTTGATATTGGCGATCACTGCTGCTGGAACCTGAAACCCCATCGCCAGACTGATAAATCCCATCAGGGTTGTGATCGGATACAGCAGGTTCATCCGATTGACCCCCCACCGATGAATTAACGGTCGGGTGATGAAATAACTGGTTCCCAATTCAATCAGGCTGAACCAGGCACTGAGTACGCCCAGAAAGCCGGTCAGGTCCTCTTCATCTGGAAAAGCTGTGGAGTAGATATGCAGGAATTGTAATTCACTCAGTTGCCAGAGCCAGACGCCGACAAAAGTCCCGATCGCCAGCAGGAGGACGATCGGGTATCGCAGCAGCACCTTGGGAAAGGTCTTCAAACTCTCCAGGAAGGTGTCCGAACTCTCTTGCAATTCATGGCGATCAAGCTGCCGAACATGGCGTTCCAGATAGCGTAACTGGAACCCGGCGACCACATAGACGATCGGGAGAAGGAGGAGCAGATTCTGTGTCGTTGTATATTCAGAGAGAAACCGCACTAAAATGCCACCCAGTAACCCGCCGCTGGTCATGGCCATGGTCAGGAAAGGAGCATAACGCTTCAGTTCCAGAGAGGTAAAGTAATCAGAAAGTAGGGTCCAGAGAAGGATTCCGAAGAGCAGTTCCAGAAAATTGGTACTGATGCTGATCCCGTAGTAGATCGGGGGCGTGTCCAGGGTTACCAGGAACCGCAGGAACAGCATTGTGATCAGGGACCCCCACAGCAGGCCTTGCAGCAGCAGGGGGCGGGACAGGCGATCGATGACTTGGGAGAAAAAAATTGAAACGGGAACGGATAGAATTCCCAGCAGAATATAAAACCCAGGGAGCTCCCCTGGCCCAATCCGACTTAAGAACAGGGACGTAGAAGCTGCATAGGCAACAATGTTGCCTGCTGAAATCATTGCAGCCAAGAGCAAAAAATAGATGAGTTTGTGCCTCAGACGTCGAGGCAGGCGAGACTGTTGCTCCAGAAGGTAATTCAGCATTGGAATGCGTCAGGCAGAGAACGCACAAGCACCTGCCTATCGGATCTGCACAGTATCCGGTTTTTTACCTGTTACATTCTGAACAGGCTTCCATCAGGATATCTGACAGATCCCTGAGCATTGGAGTTCCTGAGAAGTCCCAATCTCCTATCCCCTGCAATTTCCAGCGCACCAGGGGCAAAGTCTAAAAGATCTTTGGCGGAAACCCGGCTTCTAGCCTGATGCCTGTTTCATTCAGCACCATGGATGACAAGAAACCGGGTTTCCGGCGCAAAAAATCCTGCTTGATACCTACAGCAGAAGTTGGCGTTATTGAGCCATGCGGGCCTGGGCCAGATCTCGGATCAGAGACAGCCTGGATTGGATGTAATGGCTGACGATGTCAGTTTCATGATGATTCAGCGATCGCTCCTGCCCCAACTGGCGTAGCAACCATTGCACCAGGCTGTTATCGTCCAGACTGAGAAGGACATGGGTCTGGGTTGCTTCGACCAGGGACCAGAGTTGCCGCAGCATTAAAGGAGTCATAAACCCTCTGTTTAAGGCTTTCTTTATATTCCACCTTAGCGTTATCCAGATTTATCAGATCTTGTTTCATACAAGTTGAAACAAGAGTTACAAAATGCTCACAAAGGGATTTATTTCTTGATTTGCTCCCATAATTGGGTCTTTTGATCCCAGGCTTGCCAGGGGGTGGCTCTGTACCCCTGGAGGATGGGGGTATGATTGTAAGCGGTGTCCCCATGGGGTTATGGACTATAGCCCTTCTGGCTCCGTCTTTGTTTCACCCATCACTCTATCTATCACCGAGAAATCAATGTGGGAAAGTGCTATCACAGCGTATTTACATTATTTGGGCTTCATGCTGGCGTTTGGGGCATTGGTGGTTGAAGGCCAAACCCTGAAGCAAAATCTCAGCCTGGAGGAAGCCTGGAGAGTAGTTACGGCAGATGCCGTCTACGGCTTATCCGCCACGATGGTCCTGATCACAGGTATTTTGCGCGTGCTTTATTTTGGTAAAGGAACGGAGTACTACCTCAGTAGTTCAGCTTTCTACATCAAAGTTGGGATCTTTGTGGTTGTGAGTTTGTTGTCTCTCTATCCCACCTTCTCTTTTGTCTCCTGGATCAGAGACCTACGCCATGGCCAGAGTCCCAGTCTGGAATTACCCCAAACCCAGCGGCTCTCCTGGATGATTAGAGGGGAACTGGTAGGATTGATCCTCATTCCCTTATTTGCAGCAGCCATGGCAAGGGGAATTCGTCTTTTTTAGTCAAACTTGCGCCTATGTTTTCCGCTGAAGATCTTCGTTCCCTGCTGGATGCTGTGGCAACTGGGCGGGTCAGTCCCGATACGGCGCTGGACCGCCTGAAACACTTTGATTTTGAGCCGGTGGATGATTTCGCCAAAGTGGATCATCATCGGGCCTTGCGGACCGGTTTTCCGGAAGTGATCTGGGGACCGGGCAAGACCTCCGAACAACTGGTCAAAATCTTTGGGGCCTTGCGGCAGCGGAATCCTGTAGTCATGGCCACTCGGATTGAACTATCGACCTACCACCAATTGCGCTGGCAAATTCCCGACCTGCAGTACTTTGATCTGGCCCAGATTTGCGCGATCGCACCCTTGAACCTAGAACCCCGCTATTCCGGCCTGATTACCCTGGTTTCAGCGGGCACTGCCGATATCCCGATCGCCGAAGAGGCTGCCGTCACAGCCCAACTCTCTGGCTTCCAGGTGAAGCGTCTCTGGGATGTGGGAGTCTCCGGGATTCATCGGTTATTAAGCAATCGGGATCTGCTCTCAGAAGCGGATGTGCTGATTGTGGTCGCCGGGATGGAAGGAGCCTTACCCAGCGTCGTGGCTGGTCTGGCGGCCTGCCCCGTGATTGCCGTCCCTACCAGTGTGGGCTACGGAGCCAGTCTGGGGGGCCTCGCTCCCCTCCTAACCATGCTCAACTCCTGTGCTGCTGGTGTGGGTGTCGTCAACATTGACAACGGATTTGGCGCTGGTATCCTGGCGGGCCAGATTCTGAGAACGGCTCAGCGGTTAAACACCCGATCGCACCCCTCGCACCCCTCCCCTCCGTAGCACCCAGGCAGAGCCTGAGCGCTACGGAGGCTCTAGCTTCGGGCCACCCCATCCTGGCGGGCCGCCCGCTGCACTGCTGCTGCGACAGAATGGGCCACCCGCTCATCGAAGACCGAGGGGATGATGTGTTCCGCATCCAGATCAGAGGGCTTGATCAGGGAAGCGATCGCGGCTGCCGCTTCCAGATACATGCTGGTGGTCAGAGTAGCCGCCCGACAATCCAGAGCCCCCCGGAAAATGCCAGGGAAGGCCAGCACATTGTTGATTTGGTTGGGGTAATCGCTGCGCCCTGTGGCCATAACCGCCACTTCCCCCTCCACCAGTTCCGGTTGAATTTCGGGGATGGGGTTAGCCATGGCAAAGACGATCGGATCCTTCGCCATAGACCGCACCATGTCCGGTGTCACCACCCGGGGCGCACTCACCCCCAGGAACACATCTGACCCCTGCATGGCATCTGCCAGGGTGCCCGTCTGCTCGACCGCAAATTCGCGTTTCTCACCCGTCAGGTCAGCCCGACTAGTGGAGAGTAAGCCTCTGGAGTCGCACATCAGAATGTGCTGGGCTCCAGCTTTTTGGAGCAGGCGAGCGATCGCAACCCCCGCAGCTCCTGCCCCATTAATCACAATCCGCACCTCTGAGAGGGGTTTGCGAACTAGTTTGAGGGCGTTGGTGAGGGCTGCCAGGGTGACGATCGCAGTTCCATGTTGATCATCGTGGAACACCGGGATATCTAGGGCCTGACGCAAGCGAGATTCGATCTCAAAACACCGAGGGGCAGCAATGTCCTCCAGGTTAATCCCACCAAAGACTGGGGCAATATTCTTGACCGTCTCCACAATGGCATCTGGGTCTTGGGTCGCCAGACAGATGGGGAAGGCATCTACCCCTGCAAACTCCTTAAACAGCATAGCTTTCCCTTCCATGACCGGCAGAGCTGCTGCTGGCCCCAAATTTCCCAATCCCAGAACCGCACTGCCATCGGTGACGATCGCCACCATATTCTGCTTGATGGTCAACTTGTGGACCTGTTCTGGATCCTCTGCGATAGCCATGCAGATGCGCCCCACTCCAGGGGTGTAAGCCATGGCCAGATCGGCCTGACTTTTGAGGGGGAGTTTGCTCTCGACACTGATCTTGCCACTGCGGTGCAGGTTAAAGGTACGATCGTAAACATTGAGAACTTTAATTTCCGGCAGAGTTTTGACTGCCTGCACCAGGGTCTCCGCATGCTCCGTACTGGCTGCGTCGATCGTAATGTCCCGTAAGGAAATCTTGCGCGTTTGTTCAATCAGGTCAATTTGCCCCAGATTACCCCCCAGGGAAGCAATAGTCTGGGTCACACTGGCCAGCATACCGGGCCGGTTGGGAACCTGAAATCGAATCGTCAGGCTAAAACTGGAGTTTGGAGTCAAATCTACCATGGTAGGGAATTCTAGGAACTGAAGGTTAGATATTAGATTGTAGGGGTTCAGGGAACCGTTATTAGTGAACAGTTCCTCCTGATCCGGCCCCAATGATTCAGGGTAGAGCGGCTATTTATTGGGCTTAATTATGTTTAGTAATCACCCTCCAGAGGACAATCAGTCCTGATTCGAATGGCCCAGGAAGAAGCTCAGAAGGGTTGAGGTTCAGCCTATCTAGAATGTTCCTAAATTGTTCGTAAATACCCCAATTTCCAACTTCTTGAAGCAGTTGAAAATTGGGACAGCTAAAGTCATTAACAGGGCTTAACCTGAGCTACATCTTTATACCGTCTCCCGATTGGATTTGATATAACAACTACGACCGATAGCTGATAACTGAACCTATGCCAAGCTTATATACAGAAATAGAAATCAATGCCCCTAGATCGAAGGTGTGGCAGGCATTATTCCAGAAGGAAAAGTGGATGTATTGGAACACCTTCCTGTATGATCTGGACCCCTCCCAACCGTTCAAGCAGGGCCAGGAGGTTTTTCTCTCGCTCCGCCGAGTTCCTGGGGAGGAAGAAACAGAATTTCAGCCGATCGTGACCCTGATTCAACCAGAATTGTGCTTAAGATGGTTTTCGTCAATTCCCGGTTTGCGGAATGAACATGTCTTTGAATTACAGGAAATTGGCAATGGGATTACCCGATATTCCCACCGGGAAACCTTTTCAGGCTGGTTGACTCGGGTTTTTCTGCCCTTCATCCGGAAGGACGAACATCAGGGCATCCGACGGATGGCCTGGGAGCTGAAGCAATATGTAGAGCAAGACGCTGGTTCCAAACGCACCAATGGCCAGGGGCGGCAAGCCCCATCTGGATACCGCCCGCGCAAGTCTGGGAAGAATCTGACTATCCGATCAGAAGGGCGCTATAATGCAATTGATCCGGACCCACGCGATCGTAACGCCTAAACCTTGTCAGGACCGGAAGGTAGCAGCAATACAGGATGCTTATGATAGGCGTGGTCTCCGGGTCTCTTCATTTTGTAGGCTATTTTCATTTTGTAGGTTATTTTCATTTTGTAGGCTATTTTCATTTTGTAGGCTATTTTCATTTTGTAGGTTATTTTCAGGCTGGTTTTTGAGGCTGGTTTAGTTCAATGAGGTTTCGCTTCGCCCAACCTGATCGACTGAATTGGCTGCTGGTGTTGAAGAAGTAAAGGGAGTTCAGATCAATGCCCGGTTTTGGAGATGCCATTCAGAAGGCAATTTATTTGGGGGTTGGTCTTGCCTCCTATGCGGGTGAAAAAGCAGGCAGTAAATTGTCGGAGCTGCAGTCCCAGATTCAGAAGTTAGCTGATGATATGGTGGAGCGCGGCGAGATGACTACAGAGGATGCCCGTCACTTTGTTGAAGAAATGATGAGTAAAGCGCAACAGCCTCCGGCCAGCGGCACGGCCAGCCCAACAACGGAGGCCAAACCATCCGAACCCCGGCGGATTGAGATTCTATCCGAGGATGACCCCTCCGATTCTGATACAGCCCATCTGGAAGACCTGCGCCGACAGGTGCTGGATCTGCAAGAAGAATTACGCCGGTTAAAGCGAGATTAAACAGGGGACTAGGTGGGTCTATCATTTTGTACCCATACAGGGATTGAGACTCAAAGGTTTGACGGGGGACATGGAAGACTGGTCTGGAGATTTTTTTAAGGCATTGGAGGCGATCTCTGGGGAGATTGAGCAGTTTTTGACCCAGGTGACCGAAGAGGCGATCGACACCTTCACAAAACTCTCGGAGGATGTGATAGTTCAGATTGAATGGGGGGTGACTGAACTTGATCGAAATCTGGAAGAACTCTTTGAGCCAATTTATGAAGCGCTAATCGAGTTTGAGTGGCAGGTCAACGCCGATCTGGGTCCCCTGGAAAGCCCCACCGATCCCCTGCAAAACCAGCATGCTGCCTGCGTGGGCTGCCAGCATTATCATGGCCAGTCCTATGGGGGGACCATGCTGGTCTGCGGCATGCATCCCTATGGCTGGGATGGAGACAGGTGCCCCGATTGGGAAATGCCCCCATCCATTTAGGTATCAGAGGTCAGAACATCTTCTGCGGTCCGCAGCAGCGGAAAGAAATGCCCCACGGGTCCCTGCCCCTGCCCGATCGGCAGGGCGTATTGCAGGGCTGTGGTCACATAGTCCTTGGCCAACCGGACAGCGGCCAGTAAATCTCGTCCCTTCGCCAGATTTGCTGCGATCGCAGCCGATAAGGTACATCCGGTGCCGTGGGTATGGGTTGTTTCCACAGTCCTGGTTCGCAGCACTTCCAGAACACAGCCATCAAACCAGACATCTACCCCCCTCAGCTCACCAGACATCGCGCCCCCTTTGACCAAAACTGCCTTGGGACCCAGATGATAGATGGCAACGGCCACCTGTTGCATGTCTTCCAGAGTGCGAATGGTTTGCCCACCCAGGATCTGAGCCTCATAGCGGTTAGGTGTCACGACAATGGCCTGGGGCAGCAGCGCATCCCGCAGGAGGGCAATGGCGGCATCATCAATCAGTTGGGCTCCGGTACGAGAGACCATCACGGGGTCAACCACCAAATTGTTAATTCCTAATCCCCGCACCTGATCTGCCACGATCGCAATGATGTCCCGATTCAGAAGCATACCCGTTTTGGCAGCTTGTACCCCAATATCAGTGACCACTGCTTCGATCTGGGCTGCTACCGCTGCAGGGGGCAGGGCATCCACCCGGTTCACCCCCAGCGTATTTTGAGCCGTGACACAGGTGAGGGCACTGGTACCATGAACTTTGTGAAACGCAAAGGTCCGGAGGTCGGCCTGGATCCCTGCCCCACCACCGCTGTCAGAACCAGCGATCGTCAGAGCCACAGGAATCGATGACGAAAAAGAGGGATTCATGGGAGGGCGGTAAACTGAGAGTAAGAAGTGTCAAGAATTATTGCGATGAAATTAACCTGGATTGACCTGAATACCTGGATCCTGGAGTTGTCTGGACAGACCCTTCTCATTGATCCCTGGCTAGTAGATCCACTGGTATTCTACGGCCTTCCCTGGCTTTTCAGAGCCTGTCATGTTATCCCACCCCGCTACACTCCAGAAACCTTACCCCCGATCGATCTGATTTTGATTGCCCAGGGGCAGGATGATCACTGCCACAAACCAACCCTGGCACGGCTAGATCGAAGCATTCCCCTGGTCGTGTGCCCTGCTGCAGCCGCAGTAGTTCAAGATTTGGGCTTCACTCAAGTGACGGTGTTGGCTCCGGGGGAGGTGCATCAGATCGGCGATCGTCTGCTCATCACCGCCGTACCGGGAGCCCCCACCCAACCCGGTGTGGTTGAGAATGGTTACCTGCTCCGAGATCAGATCACTGGCATGACCCTTTACTACGAACCCCACCTGAGCCCCCCCGACCTGGCGATCGAATACCCTCCAGATGTAGTTTTGGCACCCGTGATTGGCCAGACTCTCCCCCTGTTGGGCCAGGTGATTATGGGGCCTCAGCAGTCTCTGGAATTGGTGAAAAAACTGCAACCCCGGTACTTTGTTCCAACCAGCCTGGGAACCATAACCCAAAGTGGGTTGCTGCCCTTGCTGATTCAATCCGTGGGCACTGTGGCTGAATTCCGAGAACTGCTGCTGGCAGCGGAGCTTCAGACTCAATTACTGGTTCCCAATCCTGGTGAAACCCTGGAATTGGGGTAATATGATGGCTACCTATGGACTCTCACTCCTCCAAACCATCCATCCCTGACGATCGACCTCAGGTCTATCGACCGCTCCCTCCAATCAACTGGATATTCTGGCTTGCCTTCACGGTGATGCTCCCCTGCGGCTTGGGGATCTGGGCCATATCCAGCCTGCTTCAGGTGCCAAATTCAGCCAACTGCTATAACATGGCACCAACGGCACCAGCGGCAGCCCGCCTCTATTGTGCTGAAACCCTGGCCGGTGCCCAAACTGCGGAAGATCTGGAGCAGGCGATTGCCCTAGCGGCCAGTATCTCTCCTGAAGACCCTCTGCGATCGGCAGCCCTGCGCCTGATGGGGCAATGGTCTATCCAGTTGCTCCATTTTGCCGAAGTCGCCTTTCAGGAGGGTAATCTGGATCGGGCCATCAATTTGGCGGATGCGGTTCCGAGGGAGGTTCCGACCCGGAAGACTGCGGATGCCTCCATGCAGCAATGGCAAACGATCTGGAAGAAAGCAGAAGCCATCTATGCGGAAGTAGAGGCAGAACTGGAAAAACCAGACACGGATAAGGAGAAGTGGGCCAGAGCAATTGCCAAAGCCCGCCAGTTATGGGTGGTTGGTAATCAGTACTGGGCCACCGTACGGTATCAGGAACTGGCGGACCAGATCTGGATCCCTACGGCTGATCAAAACTCGCTTAAGAAATCAGCCAAAAATTCGGCAGGCCCTAAAATTTCCTCTCTGGAAGATCTGATTAAAAAGCGCAACAAAGAAAGACAATCAGAAAACCAGGGGTATCTCAGTAAGGCCCGAACTCTAGCCAGTTCTGGCCGCTTAAATGATTTACGGGATGCCATTGCGGAAGCCAGTCAGGTGTTTTCCGATGGCCCTGAGTATGAAGAAGCCCAGCGTCTGATGGCCACCTGGCGGCAACAGGCTGAAGTTCTGGAAGACCGGGAGTATCTCGATCGGGCAACCGCTCTGGCCAGACGGGGAGATGCCGATTCCCTTCAGGCTGCGATCGATGAGGCCCGCTGGATCACCCTGGACCGTCCCCTCTACCAAGAGGCCGGGAGTCGAATTGAACAATGGACCACCCGACTCATTGAGTTGCAAAATACCGCTGGTTCAGGGCGCAACTCACCCACGAGCGCACCTGAGCCTTACCGGTTGAATCCGATCGAACCGGCCAGCAACCCCGACCCCCATTCCCCTTGATCTATCGGGGACGACGGCGTTGCAGGAATTCAGGAATATCCAGACCTCCGATCGAGCGGTTTTTGGGGTCATCCGTCGGTTGCGCTGGGTTGGAAGTTGGAGCCTGAGCTGCGATGGTGGGCCGCAGGATAGAGGCCATACCCGCAGGTTGGGCTGTAGAAACAGGCCCATTGAAGCCCGTTGCGATCACCGTGATCCGAATTTCTCCGTGCAGTCTTTCGTCAATCACAGCACCAAAAATAATATTGGCATTGGGATCAACCACTTCATAAACGGTTTCAGCGGCTGAATTGACTTCATGCAGGGTCAGGTCAGATCCACCGGTAATGTTAAAGACAACCCCTTTCGCACCGTTAATTGAAGATTCCAGCAAAGGAGAGGAAATCGCTGCCGTTGCTGCCTCTTTAGCCCTGGACTTACCAGAACCTACCCCAATTCCCATCAGGGCTGAACCTGCATCAGCCATCACTGCCCGGACATCAGCAAAGTCAACGTTGACCAGCCCCGGAATGGTGATGATATCTGAAATTCCCTGCACCCCTTGGCGTAGAATGTCATCCGCAAACTGAAAAGCTTCCTGAACGGGGGTCTGCTCAGAAATCACCGACAGCAGCTTGTCATTGGGAATCACAATCAGCGTATCAACGCGACTCTGCAAAGCTGCGATTCCTTCATCTGCCTGGGTGGTGCGACGACGCCCCTCGAAGGTAAATGGGCGTGTCACCACCCCCACTGTCAGAGCTCCGATCTCTTTGGCGATCTCAGCAACTACTGGTGCTGCCCCTGTGCCTGTGCCACCTCCCATACCAGAGGTGATGAACACCAGATCTGACCCTTCCAGGGCAGCCGCAACATCATCTCGGGATTCCTCCGCTGCTTTCTGACCGATCGCAGGGTTCCCACCTGCTCCTAACCCTCGAGTGATCTTTTGGCCAACTTGAAGCCGCTTGGGGGCTGAGGACAGGGTCAGGGCCTGAGCATCGGTATTGATCGACCAGAATTCCACCCCAGTAATCCCACTGTGAATCATGCGGTTGACGGCATTACCACCACCGCCACCCACACCGATAACTTTAATTTTTGCTATGCTGCCGGGCACAATATTGCCCACTTTTGTCTCATCCCCAAGCATGATCTTCGCATCGCGAGTTTGATTGTGATCTAAATCGAAATTATTCAAAGAATGAATGGAAGCATCTTCTGCATCTGAAAAAGCACGATTGTCTTCAGCATGAGAGCTACCATTGATAAAATTCAGTTTACTATCATCTGTCATTGGAATTAGTCATGAGAGCCAATGGTATTTCTTATCTGTTCAAGTCGATTCAACTCTAGTCAACTATAAGATAAGTCTCTGAAAAAAACCAATCATCATTAAGGGAAAAAATCACAGACCGATGCAACAATTCTGGCAAGCTGCTAATGGGCATTGGTAAAGGGTCTTGAGGCTCGCCTAATGCCTGCGAGGTTTCACAAAACTCTTTGATTGTGTTACTTGAATAATTGGAGTTTCGGGGTTTTTAAGATCAATGTAAGCAATTCGACTGGAGTCAAAATGCTGGGGTAACTTTCTCATCCGCTCAATTACATTCAATTGCTGAGCAAAAATAGCACTGTAGGGACCCAGATGATACGTCCCAACTTCAGTTTTAAGAATGAGATTGGCAGAATCACGCCAGTCAATCTCAAGAATCTTAACGGAACTGCGGCTGATCAGGCGATATAAACTGGACCAGTAAGGGGTATAAGCCTCGCTCATGCCAATGACTTTCAAAGACGGCAGCTTGAAAGCTTTGTCAATGGAAGAATAGCTATCAAAGGGCATCCACTTTCCATTTTCGTCTAGCAAGCCAGCATTGAATGTCTTGGGGGCTTGAGTGGGTTGGGCTGCGCGACGGGGAGCGAGTTTGGCGGGAACAGTCACGGCTACAGGCAGGCGCTCTCTGACTTGAACCATCATTTTGGGCGGGATCAACTGCCTGGTAACGGTTACAGAACGGATGGGAGCAGCGGCTTCCAGCTTTTCAGCTAAAGCTTGGGGCTGTACTTGGAGCAAGGATTGAGGGTAAGACAGGGGTAGTAAGGCCAGAATTGCTTTGGTTGAGAGGAAGCGATTGCCCTTAATTTCCACCTGTTCTGGGGTCGCAATAACCCAGCCGGGCAAGGTAAGAACCCAGGCTAATCCAGCAGATAAACTGCTGACAGCAATCATTTGCCAGACAGCCTGAAAATTCCTCAGGCGGCGTTGATTTCGAAGTTGCTTTCTTCGCTGGATCAAGTCAGTGTGAGAGACAGATAAAAACTCAGTCATGGATACCTGCTACAGCCAAAACAAAAAACTATGACCCCGCTTAAATTATGACCCCGCTTAATTTTGTTTCAGTTAAGCCCCAGAAACCAGAAAAGTCAAGCAATTAGACGCTGTTTTTCCCGTTGCAAGTACTGTTGCCACCGACTGGCCAGTTCTATGTCACTGAACGGAACCTGCACTGCCGATCGAGAATCTGCAAAGGTGAACTCGATCGCAATTTGCCCTTTCTGGTGAGAAGCGGATGGGGACTCGACCCGCTCACCTCCTCTCAGCAGGCGGATGTCCTGTACCTGTTTCAGGGAAAAGGTTTGCAGGTCGATCGGTCCGGTCCGGGTTGGCTGGCCCCAGGTCAGTTCACTATCAACCTGCCCCAATACTGCATAGATATCGTATTTGGCCTTCTGAAAATTTTTGGCCCAGGCTTGATAAGCCTCGACTTTCTGGTATTCGTTCCAACCGGCCCAGGCTAGCCAGAGAAAAACCCCCAACAGGGGCAGCCAGAGCAGACCTCTTTCCATTTCTATCCGTAGAGTAACTGTAGTTAATCATCAAATCCTGATTATCCCCAGAAATATCCCCCATGCGCTATCGTTGAGCAAACCGATCTGGCATCAGGCATATGAGAAAGCTGTTAATTCTGGGCCTTTTCCTGCTGGGATTATTGTTGGCACTCGCGAACTTTGAAGGACTGGCTACCCAGGGCACCTACGATTCGATCGTGGTGGATCTGAGGGAACAGGGAACTGCTGCTCAGGTACAGGAGCAGATTCAGTCTCTAGTGCGTCAGTATGGAGCCAGGCCTAACAGCGAATTCTCAGACGCCGATCACGTTTACATCCTCCCAGGCAATGCCCAGACTCTGAAACAACTGAAGCGCTCCAGCCTGTCCCAGGCAGCCGAATTCATTGAGCCTAACTATGTGTATCGGGCCACGGAAATGCCCAATGATCCCGATTATGGGAAGCAGTGGAATTTCCGCAGTATCAATGTCGAGCCAGCCTGGGAAGAAACAAAGGGATCTGGGGTAACGGTAGCTGTGATTGACACTGGTATCAGTCAAGTTCCGGATCTGAAGGAAACAAAATTTGTCAAGGGCTATGATTTCGTTAACGATCGGGTAGACGCCTCTGATGACAATGGTCATGGCACCCACGTCGCCGGGACGATCGCCCAATCCACCAACAACGGCTTTGGCGTGGCCGGGATCGCTCACGAGGCCAACCTGATGCCCCTGAAAGTTCTGGGTGCCAGTGGGGGTGGCACCATTTCTGATATCGCTGAAGCCATTCGCTATGCCGCCGATAACGGGGCTGATGTGATCAATATGAGCCTGGGTGGTGGAGGGGAGAGTGGGCTGATGCAGGAGGCGATCGACTATGCCCACAGCAAGGGCTTGGTGATTGTTGGAGCGGCTGGGAATGAAGGGCAGAACTCTGCTTCCTATCCGGCTCGCTATCCCCGTGTGATTGGGGTGGCGGCGCTCAATGCTGCTGGGGAAAAAACACCCTACTCCAACTATGGGGCTGGAGTGGATATTTCGGCTCCTGGTGGGGATACCTCCAACGGTGGTGAAGTCGGGGGAATTCTGCAGAACACCATCGACCCCGCAACGGGAGAAAGTATCTTTGCCGCCTACCAGGGTACCAGCATGGCCGCTCCCCATGTGGCCGCTGTGGCCGCTCTGGTAAAAGCGGTGGGTGTCCAGGAGCCCGATCGGGTCCTGGAGGTTCTGAAACAATCGGCCCGACCTGTACAGGATGACCTGATGAACTATTACGGTGCGGGTCATCTGGATGCGGCTGCTGCTGTCAAACTAGCTCTGAAAGGGCAACTCAACTTCCGAGACTTCTTCCGCTGGCTGCGGGACAATGGCTACCTCAATCCTCGCTTCTGGATTGATGGTGGGCTTCCAGGTCTGTTACCCAAGCTGGCCATGATGCTGGGTTCCTATTTACTGGCCTGGTTCCTGCGGAACTATTTTCCCTTTGCCTGGAGTTGGCCTCTGGCTGGGGGGCTGGTGGCAGGCAGTTCTGGACTGTTTTTCCTGCAAGGAATTTACATTTTTGACCTGCCCCAATGGCCATTCCGGGTTCTGGGAAGCTCGATTCCAGAGCTGGGTACGGCTATCCAGGGCAACCCAGCTCTGAATCCCCTGTTTGCCAGTGTGCTCATTCCCCTGGGATTGATCTTGTTGCTGTTGGGTCATGGCCAATGGAAGTGGTTTGCGATCGGCTCCAGTCTAGGCATCGCCGCCTGTCTAGCCGTATCCGCAGTGACTTCCCCACAGGTGCTCTGGCTGGGAGAAGGCTGGTTGGCCCGTTCTTTCCTGATTGGGAATGCTCTGCTCTGTTATGGATTGGCCCATCTCGCCAGTAAACCGGAGGCACAGCGGGTATGAGTTTAACCGTCACAGGCAAAGTAGAAAAGAAGGGTTTCGGGCCTGGCACCTGGGCCCTGGTCAGCGAATCGGGCCAGACTTATGAACTTCATAATCCACCCCAAGAAATGCTCAAAGCTGGCCAGCAGGTCAAGGTAGAAGGGGAAATCCTCAAGAATGTGATGACCTTCGCCATGATTGGCCCAGTGTTGCAGGTGAACCATTACGAATTAAGGTAATCGCTAAAATCCATCAACCATCGGGGAATTGCCAGCACAGGAGATGTTCCACGTTTTCACTGCCGCAGGCGCAGGGTTCCGGTTTGGAAGCGACCCATTCCCAATCGCACTGCCGACAATGGCAGAGAACATTGTGGCGGTTGGCCTCCGCCAGTCGGAGCTGCCACTCCGCCAATTCTGCCTGACTTAAGGGAGTGTCACCTTCATTCGTCATCTGGATCAATCCCCAAAGCCCTTAATCGTTCGGCCAGACGATCGGCCCGTTGTTGCTCCTGGTCAGCCCGTTGCCGTTCCTGGTCGGCCCGTTGTTGTTCCTGGTCGGCCCGTTGTTGTTCCAGACTTAACCGTTCACTGTCCGTGGCGATCCAATCTCCTGCGGCATCGTACCAGCGCAGCCAGAGGCGCTCCAGTCCCTGATAGCGTCCCTGCCACAATCCCAGCCCCATATTCAAGTCCGGCAACCAGAGACGATCGTCCGGCAATTCCAGGGGCTGATAGTGAGCCTGGTTCAGACTAAACGCCCGCAGTCGATCGGTATAACGGTCGAAGACGACGTAATAGGGAATTCGCAGAATTTGCTCATACACCTGCCATTTGGTGGGTGGATCAGGGTTAGCCCGCTCCGTTTGCCCCAGGTCTTCCCGTTCGGTTCCTGGCGACAGCAACTCTACCGCAATAAAGGGGCTGACTCCCTCCTGCCAGATCACATAACTCAAGCGTAAATCCCGGTTTTCATGCAGGCGAGGAACCCCGATCACGGCAAACCAATCCGGTCGCTTATACCAGAGTGGATGGCGGACATCGTAATACAAATTGAGATCGCTGGCGGTAAAAATCCGATCAGCCGCATAATCTTGCAGGCGAAATGTGGCACTCAGAAGTTGGGGTTGCCAATCGTGGAACTCGTCAGGCAAGCCAGGTTCCTCCGGATTTTCGCTGGGCAAGTCATACATGGTCGGCAGAACTTCCCAGGCCGGTCGGGGGGGATCAGTTTGCTCAACCGGAAAGTGAAATGGCTGCATCAGCAATACCTGTGGAGAAAACAGGGATAATCCAATACTAACGTATTAGCCATCAGACTTTACCAGCCCACCATAATTTTCCAGAACAGGGAGCCGATCGCCACGGTGGCCAGATGCTGGGGCAGCAGACGCAGAATTGATTGACGGGCAATATTCTGGGTCAGAATGATGCTCAGCCAGACCGAGACAATCAGGGTTACTCCCTGCAGAAATGCAATTACCACAGGATCGGCGATCGTCACCAGATGCAGGCCGCCTGTATAGCCAAAAGTCGCCAGCGTCACCGGGATCACCCGGCCCGCCTCGGATAGCCCTAACGGTAGATAGTGGGCCAGACTGCCCCCTAGCACCAGAGGTAGATACCCATAGGCCAGCTCTATGAAAGGACGGGGTTTGACCGTCCCGCCCCGCCCGATTCTCCCTGACAGGCCCATGATGCCATAGGCGATTCCAGCGATCGCCCCCGGCACCAACAGCGCTAGGAGCGACGATCCGGCATGACCAGCAAAGGTATCCAGGGACAACGAGAGATGAAACTGGGTGGCAATTTCGGGCAGGCGGTGAAGCAGTACCGCCCCAAACAATAGGAACAGCAGGGCTACCTCGTCCGATCGGGGAACATGGGTCGTCCACAATTCAATCCCCGGTGGCCGCAGGTTCAGTTCTACCGATCGGTGGGGACAGGCTTTGAGACAGGTCATGCACAGGACACAATCCCGATTGTCCTCCAACTGGGCGGGGTGGGAGTAGAGGGGACAGCCCTCGGTTTCCTGCCCCTCTCCCTTTTGGGGTCCCCCTTTGTAGCACTGGTAGGTGGTGCAGGTCGCCACGCAAATTCCCTGTTGTGCTCGCAATTCTGTCATGGAGAGTTTGGCGAACAGCCCATTCATGCCGCCGATTGGGCAGAGATAGCGACACCAGAACCGTCGCTCAAACAGGAGGGAGCAGATCACTGCCCCAGCCGTAATCAGCAACAGCAAGCAAGCGGAAAGATAGGCCGTATTCTCCAGATCCCAGAGTTCTTCCCAGAGCAGGATCAGGGTAAACAGCCCAAACAAGAACCAGCCCCCGATCCGATCGGCCGCCTGGCGAGGCCAACGACCCAACTGACGGGGATAAATCCAGAGGGACAACTTTTGTGCCAGTTCACCGTAGATCATGAACGGGCAAACCGAACACCAGAGCCGCCCAACGAAGGGAAATGCCAGCAAGATCCCTGGCCACCACCAGGCCCAGAAGAAGTTCAGAGCAATATTGCGATCGCGGGTCTGGGGTCCCAGAAATAGCAGGACGACCACGATCGCAAAGACCGCTAGGGTGAACCCGTAGTTGATCCGATCGGGCCACCAGGCGCTCCGCAGAAACTGCCGCAGCCAGGGATACACATTCAACAGGTTGACCCGGAAACGCCGCTTCCGGGGGCTGTTAGACCAGAGCACTTCCTCGGTTAACTCAGAGTCTCCCTCGAGCTGTACGATCGCCCGCTCAATCAGGCTCTGGAGCTCGGCAATATTCCCCGGAAAATCGTAGCTCTGGAGGCTGCGAATAGCCTCTGGAGTGACGCGGGGCTTGGGCAGATGGCGAGCCTGACAATAAAGACTGATGTAGTACTGCACCTGGGCTTCAATATCTGCTTTGCGGACCCGCAGCGGAGGGACCTTAACCTCATGCCCCACCAGCTTCCGTTGTGGCAGACTCTTCTCTGACACCATTAAGATGCGGGCCTGACAGGGGAGCGATTGGGGAGGCTGCTCTCCCTCTCGACTGATAGGCGTAAATACTCCAGTTTTCAACAGGTTGCACAGTTTTTCCTCTAGAGCTGGTGACAAATCCTGAATATTGTTCAACAGCAGAGTTCCCAGGCCCAACCATTCGATTAAGCCAGGTTTGCCACCAGCCCGTCCAAACAGCTCTGCACCGCTGGCCTGGAGGGTATTACAGTTGATTTTAATCATGGGCTGGTGCCGATCGGCTGACCCAAAATGGATCAGGGCCGCCGTATTATCCTTTTCCAGCCCTGGTTCTCCGAAAATTAGGACTGGCTTTCGATCGCGGGTCGCTTTCTTGATGTCCTGACGCAGGCGAACGGCATAACGACTGGTCCCCACGATGCCCCGCCTCACCTTATTGACCAGGTAAGGTCGCAGGGCTGCCTGCCGTTCCTGTTCGTACACCATTTGGGCGGTCACCTGATCCAGCTCAGCCGCCAGTTGGCGGGAAACAGTGCGGGTGATTTCTGGATACTGATTCACCAGAATTAGAAACGCCTCTTTCGGGATGGTCCAGAGTACCCCCTGCTCCAGGGTAATCACCGTTTGGCGGGTCACCTCCTCCAGGATCAGTTCTTTCAAATGCAAGACGGTTCCTGGCAGGAGGCCGAGAGCTGTGGCTGGCCCTGTCTTGCTGGTGCGGTAACTTTCCAGATATCCTTCCCGCAGGATGTAGAGAGCTGGGGGAAAGGTGTCTTCCAGGATCAGGCGACGATTCTCCTGGAACGGTTCCTCCACAATGGCAGCGGCGATAGCGCCCAGAACCTCATCCGATAAAGCCCCCAGGGTGGTGTGCTGTTTCAGCCATTGGATGCGATCGGTCTGGGTCATAAAACCTTGCTCCTAAGATTAGGGGTCCCCCCATGAGAATCCAGTTTGGAGGGCTGCAGCCAGGGCAATCGCACGGGGATAGATGCGATGTTCCTGCACCTGAATGCGAGACTGCAGGGTGGTAGGGTTATCCCCTGGCAAAATCGGGACTGCCGCCTGCATCAGAATGGGGCCGCTATCCATTTCCAGGGTAACAATGTGGACGGTACAACCGGCAACTTTTACCCCAGCCTTAAGGGCTTGCTCAACCGCATGGATGCCGGGAAAACTGGGGAGCAGGCTGGGATGAATATTGAGGATGCGATCGGGAAAGGCCTCGATCAGAGCATGGGTCACTAGGCGCATCCAGCCCGCCATAATCACCCACTCCACACCAAATTGGCGTAAGGTCACTGCAATTTTCAGATCCAACTCTTCTCTGGTTGCAAAGTCTCGATGGTTCAAAAGCACGGCTGGAATGTTGAGTCGGGCTGCCCGGGCAGCGGCTTTGGCCTCTGGATTGTTGTAAATCAGAACTTGAATTTGGGCATGCAAGCGGCCATCGGCGATCGTCTGGGCGATCGTTTCAAAGTTTGAACCACTGCCTGAAGCCATCACTCCCAACTGCAGCGGTGGGCCAGATTGCAAATGGTTTCGTAAGGACTCCGGGGGAATATCGGGCGAGATGAAGCCGAAGGTGGGGTCAACCATAGGTTCTCAACCAGTTCTGAATCTCCTGAACCAGCCAGTTTACCTCATCTTCCGACAGATATCCGCCGAACATGTATTTTCCCCGCACTGTCTGCAGGGCGACCAGACGAAACGAGGATGGCAGCAAGAGGATGGGAGAGACCCTCTGGTGGGAAAGGGCATGCATGTGGCAGGACACAGACTCAATCTCTGCCGTATCCCCGACCCGTTCGTAGACTGAGAACCCAAATAAGGTGCGGAGAATGCGGAAAGTATCTGGGGTCAAGGTAATGGACTGGGCTACGGTGGCAGCCCCCAGAAAGCCCAGGACGATTGGCCCCAGTAAGACGAACAGCACCAGCAGAAAGAGTGATCGGAAGATCAGCGTGTCAGCCACCAGAGCGATCGCGCCCAAAATGGCCATGGACACCACCACATCAAGCAGAGAAAGGCCTTGCAGACGTGCTGGGATTTCGATCCACAGGCGATCGCAGGACTTCTGGAGACTAATGGGCGTACCTTCAGGGGCAGCCAGGGAAAAGAAAGCTCCCCGTCGTTGCGTCAAGGGTTCACCTTTTTCCAGCATATCTAGGGCCTCGCGGGCTGTTTTGAAGCGTCGTTCTACAGCAGGTTCCGTCAGGGTGATCACCCAGTCTACAAAGCTGGGACTGGCACTGGTGTAATTCCAGAAGGCGATTCGCATCTCCTCCTGGGGCAGTTCAGCGGGGGGCAGACCTGTCATCAGGTGAATCAGGGTGGCTCCCAGGGCATAGAGGTCGGACGCCGGGACAGCCTGCCCTCCAAACTGTTCGATCGGGGTGTAGCCGTATGTTCCCACCACCGTAACTGTCCTGGCACCCGCAGCCAACCGATCCTGAACCGCCCCAAAATCCACCAGATAAATCTGTCCGTCTTCTCCCAGGATCAAATTTCCCGGCTTAATATCCCGGTGCAGTACCGGCGGATTCAATTCATGCAGATAAATCAGAATATCCAGAATCTGGATGGTAATCTGGCGAATCTCCGATTCGGTAAAGCGCTCTCCCTGATGTAGCAACTCTGCCAGAGATTGGCCGGGAACGTACTCCTGCACCAGCCCCAACCAGAACAGGCTATCATCCAGGGAGAAGTGACCCCGATACCGGGGAATACGAGGATGGTCCAGGGCCTGAAGAATCTGGATCTCCCGTTCAAATAGCCTGAAATCCTGCCACTGCACCCCTGCCCCTAGAACCAGGAGTTTGAGCACAACTGGGTCTTCTGTCTCCAGATCCTCAGCCAGCCAGGTTTGCCGACTGGCATTATCCCCCAGTAGGGCCTTGAGCTGGTAACGATCCTGCAGGATTTGGTCAGGTTGTAGCATCAGCTTCGGCTCTCAATAATGCCGCCGCAGAGGAGAATGTCCCCGTTATAACAGACTGCTGCCTGTCCCGGCGTGACACTGAACTGGGGGTCATCGAAGACAATTCGCAGCCCCATTCCCCCATCCAGGGGGATCAGGGTGGCTGGAACCGCAGCAGAACGGTAGCGGACCTGCACCTCGGCTCGAATCGGAGTGGTAGGTGGGGCGATCGACACCCAGTTCACCTGCCGCACGATGCATTCATAATCTTGGGCGCTGCTGCGATCGCCCACAATCACCCGATTCCGCATTGGATCCAATCCAATCACATAGAGGGGTTCGCTGTGGGCAATACCCAATCCCTTGCGTTGGCCGATTGTGTAGTGGTGTACCCCTTCATGTCGGCCCAAAACCCGTCCAGCCTGGTCCACAATTTCCCCGGTTTGCGGTGTAATGTATTTGTCCAGGAATGCCTGCATGGAACCATGGGCCTCAATCAGACAGAGATCCTGACTTTCAGGCTTTTCTGCCGTATGCAGACCAAATTCGGTCGCAATGCGTCGGGTTTCTGTCTTGGGTTGATTTCCCAGGGGAAACAGCGTGGCCGCCAGGATCTCCTGGCCCAGGTCATACAGAAAGTAAGCCTGATCCTTGTTGGTGTCTACGGCCCGCCGCAGTTGATACCGACCGGTGCTGTCATCACGGGTAATCTGAGCGTAGTGGCCGGTGGCAATCCGATCGACCCCCAGTTCTGTGCGGGCATAGTGCAACATCGGCCCAAACTTGACGGCTTTATTGCACTGAGAACAGGGCAGGGGGGTGATACCCTGGCTATAACCAGCCACCAGATAATCCACAATATTGGCCTGGAAAACCTCTCGCATATCTACGATGTGGTGGGGAATGCTGAGATCTTCACAGAGGCGGGCAGCATCCACCATGCCCTCTGAGCAACACTGTCCCTTGCCCTTCATTAACCAGAGGGTGAGACCAACAACATCGTATCCCTGATGATGCAGGAGGGCCGCAGCCACTGAACTGTCAACCCCACCAGACAAACCCACCACAACACTATTCATGGATCACTAAGTTCTGCAACGAATCATCCTTCTTATACAGGCTAACATTCGTCATCTGAAAATCCCTGTGCTAGCATGGCCGCAAATTTGACAGGTCAAACCTGCATGGCAAGTGGGAGTGAGGATTATGACAACACGATCGGGGAACGGGACAGTACCCAAAAAATTGATCAACGGGCAATCCCTATGGCCTTTCTTTGCAATGATGGCTGGGGGAATCGCTTTGATAGGGCAACCCTCGGCAGAGGCCCAGCCTCAGACCCAATACAGTCGTCTGGTTCGAGCCAATCCTGACCCTACTGGATTGATCAGTCCTGAGAAGCTGATGCAGCCAGAGTTTAAGGTGTCCTCCACCACCAATATGGCAACCAACTCCCTCCCCACTGCGCCTGTGCATCCCGGCAATCATCGTTATGCCCAAATTCCTGCCGTCCCGATTCCCACCTCTAGCTACACCGATCCGAACAATCTATACACCACACCCTATGTCACGCCCTATGCCGGTCAGTACTTTGTCTATATAGACAGCGATAGCCGCACCCTTTTGCAGCAGGTCCGATCTACCGTTGAACCCACAGCTTTTTTGAAGTCCTATGCCGGGCGGCAGGTCATTCAGGCTGGTTCCTACAACAACTTTGCCAACGTCGAACAGCAGATTAGAACGTTGCAGGCCCAGGGTTTTTCTGGAGTCGGCTATGGCACTGTGCCGAACAGTACCTACGACAATTTTGGGGTACCGTCCATTCCCCCTGTAACTTCCACAACCCCCTATCCCACCCAGGTCACAACCTCCCCTAATACGGGCATCACCTATACTGCCCCCGGAAGTCAGGTCGGAATTTTGCGCCCGACGATTCCTTATGGGGCAACGGCTTACTACGTAGTGATTCCGGGGAACCCGGAACAACTCTCTTTTCTGCAGCAGCGCGTGATCGGTCTGGGGGCAGATCTCAGTGCTGTGCAGCGACGTGGTGCCCCTCGTGGCCCCCATATTGCTGTCGGTCCTTTTTCCGATCGAGGCTCGGCTGAAACCTGGAGCAACTATTTCCGGGATAATGGGCTGGATGCAAGAGTTTATTACGGCAAGTGATTTCTAAAATCAGCTTACATAATCAGGTGGTTGTTACAGCCGCCCAGATGCGTGCGATCGAAGAACGGGTGTTCGCTGCCGGGATACCTGTGGCAGCCCTGATGGAAAAGGTTGGCGGACTGATCAGCCGCTGGGTTCAGACCCATTATCCCCCAGAGCAATGCCCCCAGGTTGGTATTCTGGCCGGACCAGGCCACAACGGGGGAGATGCCCTGGTGGTGGCTCGGGAGTTACATTTTCGTGGCTATCGGGTTGTGGTTTACCAGCCCTTCTCTAAAATGAAGGACCTGACCCATCACCATGCCCGCTATGCCCACAGTCTGGGTCTTACTTTTCATGACTCGATCGAGGCGCTGCAATTTTCCGATCTGATCCTGGATGGCCTGTTCGGGTTCGGCCTGGAACGGGAGTTAACCGATCCAGTGAAAGGGGCAATTGATAGCCTGAACCAGTGGTCCCAACCGGTGGTTAGCATTGATCTGCCGTCAGGGTTACAGACCGATACGGGAGCCAGATTGGGCACGGCAGTTCGAGCAACCTGGACTCTCTGCCTGGGGCTGTGGAAGCAGAGCTTGTTGCAGGAACAGGCCCTGGAATTTGTCGGGCAGGCTGAATTGATTGATTTCGATCTCCCGATAGCGGATATTCAGGCTGTACTAGGAGAGGAACCTGCTGTGCAACGGATTACAGCAGAGCAGGCTCTGGCCTATCTGCCCCTGTCCCGACCCCCCTCGACCCATAAATATCAAATGGGGCATGTGCTTTTGATCTGTGGATCTCTTCCCTATGCTGGGGCGGCGATCCTCTGCGGACTGGGAGCGCGTGCGACTGGGGTCGGAATGTTGTCAATCGCCGTGCCAGAATCCCTGAAACCGATGGTGTTGGCCCAATTACCGGAAGCCTTGGTGATCGGTTGTCCGGAGACGGCGGCGGGCGGAATTTCTCGATTGCCTGCGGAGGTCCAACTGGATCGCTACGATGTCGTTGCCTGTGGGCCAGGGTTAAGCTTGGAAGCGGATCGACTGGTGCAACAGGTGTTGGAAAGCGATCGCCCTCTCGTGTTGGATGCAGATGGCCTCAACCTCCTGGCTCAACACAATGTGGTTGGAACCCTGAAAAATCGTCAGGCCCCCACGGTCCTGACCCCCCATCTGGGAGAATTTCGCCGGTTGTTTCCTAAAATTGCCGAGACCATGGTATGCCGCATCACTGCGGTCCGCAGCGTTGCAGAGGCAACTGGAACGATCGTCCTGCTCAAAGGCGCACGCATTGTCATTGGCAATGCTCAGGGACGCATCTGGATTAATCCAGACAGCACCCCTGCCCTGGCCCGGGGTGGAACAGGAGATGTGTTGACTGGCCTCATCGGCGGTCTCATGGCCCAAGGGGGTAAATCCAGGGATGGTATGGCAGCCCTGGTGCAAAGTGCAGCCTGGTGGCATGCCCAGGCTGGAATTCTGGCTGCCCGCGAGCGGACCGAATTGGGAGTGGATGCCTTTACCTTATCCCAATCTCTGATCCCAGCGATCGCCGACGTTTTACGGCTTGGGTGATGTGCTGCAGTTTCAATTTTGTTCTGGGAGAAGCCATAACCTCCAGAGCAGCCTCACGGGCGATCGTCTGGATTTCACCCCCACTGATCGCCCAGCGGTGTGCTAACGTCTTCCAGTTTAAGCGGGGGTCCAGGGAAACCTGGGCTGGGAATGCCTGCTGCCACAACTGCAGACGGGCCTGTTCATCCGGCAGGGGAAATTCCAGGATCTGGTCCAGTTGCTGTCGCCATGGCCACCGCATCCCCTGGGGAAAATCCAAACTTAGCAGGGTGATACTGTCAGTGGCCCGCCGTTGCTGTAAAAATCGATTAATTTCGACTTCAGGTAAGGGAGAGAACCGACCCAGCCAGTATCGGGCAGATTTGATCAACAAGACTTTGGGCGATCGGGCTGCAATCTCCTGCAGTAACTGAGCATATTCTGTTTCTCCAACCAGCATCAGATCAATCCAGGTGAGATCGGTCTTCAGAGCCTGGGCGATCGCGGTGGCAGCGGTAGTTTTCCCGGTTCCGGTTGGGCCTATCAGCAGGACCACTGCCCCAGAGGGCCTGACTGACTGACTCAGAGAATCCGCAGACGCCACACGCTGGGACAGGGACTGGAGCTCTGCCAGCAGGGCAGGGGGGAGCAGCAGATCGGACCAGGTGACTCTGGCTGGACGATCGTTCAGGAGCAGCGAGGGCTGGGACAAGAGTTTGATGGACGAACCCGTCTGGGGCACTGACTGGAGCAGGGCTTCCAGGGCTTCTGGGGTAGGCTGATCTGCCAGCAAATAGTTGACCAAGGGCGCAGCCAGTTGCAAGCGCTGGGCTAAAAAGGTGTCCTCCTGCCAGGCCAGCGATCGCAACAGGTGCGGGTGCAGCAGGGGAGAGTCAGAACTGAGACGGGCCCGGGCCATCCGCCATTCCAGATCGTTACGGCAGAGCAGGCGCAGCACCAGATCAACTGTGGGTAGATCGCTGCCAGCCCGCCCATCTCTCCTATTTCGCAGGGCATCTCCCGGCAAACACCCCTCTGGCAACGACTCATTCCCCTGAAGATAGCTGTAAATTCTGGCATACCGACGATTGATTTCGGGTGCCAGACTCATCAAGACCACATTTTTTTCAAATCCCGTTAATTGCAACCGATCGCAGAATATCGGCAGACCCAAATGGATGCCCTTCTGACAACTGGCCTGAATTCGGGCCTGGATCTGCTGCTGATAACTCAACTTCCCAACGGCATCCGATGCGACTTTGGGGGGAGTGCCATCGTCGTAGGACGCCTCTCCATCAACCAGAATCAGTCCTTTCCACCAGTGGCTGGTTACCCGATCGGCCCGCGATTGGGTAACCCGCTCTACCTCCTTACTTTCCTTTCGCTGACGGGCTACAGCCATCATCAATACCCGATCCAGCCAGTTGAGTTCTGCCTTGAGGTAGTTCCAATTATCTGCAAAATACTCAACCCGATCGCTTGGCATATCCGCCCCCTTTCCTGATGAATAAGCTTTCTGAGGGGATATCTCTGGTAACACACCCCTTATTCCTCCCGCTGGCTCAGGAGTCGAATGAACTCAAGCGGCAACCCATCTGCATCTGCAATAAAGGCAACCTCATAGATCCGGTTGCCAATCATTTGCTGAGTCGGTGCCAACAGGATCTTCAATGGCTGCCCCTGTTCTGGAGAGGTTTCTGCAGCCCGGTTGATTCGTTCACCCAAATCCATCAACCAGGACGAAAGATCGGCAGTGACCTCTGTCAGGTCGAAGGACAAATGGTAATACCCAGTATAGTGCTCGTCTCCAAAGGCATCCATAACCGGATGGGGTTTGGGGATCTGGATCAGCTCAATCCGACCAGCCAGCCCCTCCATCCAGCAGGCCAGGGTATAGCCTGTGGTAAAGCGCTCCTGAACAGTAAAACCCAGGTGTTCGTAGAACACGATCGCCCGGAAAATATCGGCAGTGCGAATCGAAACATGATGCATGGTGTCTGCTCCTTCTGTCGGAGCCATCCGCTATTCAAATAACCTGAAATAGGGGTAGCGCACCGGCGCACCGGGTTCTTTTTCTAGGTCAAAGTTAATCACATCCCAGCAAGATTCTTCCTCAGAGTCAGGACTGAAATCCACAGGAAGACCGTAAAGCTTGGGTCGTGGAGAATCCGTTTGGTTCCGCCAGGGAGTACTGCGCTCCAGATAGGCGCTGATCAGCTCCTTATAACGGCGCGCAATGATCACCCGCGTTGCCCGATAGCCCTGAGTATAAAGCCGGTCCAGTGCCTCATGGATTTCAAACCGAATCCCATCGGGATGGGTATGCTGGCGATACCATTCATTATTCCAGCGTCGCCAATGGCGTCCCGACTGAAGATGAACCAACTCTCCAGTCTTGGGGTTTGCTTCAAAGGCCCCATGGCGCTGGCATAGATAGGTATCCGTTAAAGTCAGAGCCGGAATGACTTGACGACAGTGGGGGCACTGAATCTCAGGACCAAATATGGGGTACTGCAAGCCTGGACTTATCATGTAGTACGTATTGCATGCATTTGTGCATCAGTGCCTGTAGCCTTATTATACCTGGTTATACTGGCGACAAGAGGGCATCGTCAGCAGGATTCCAGGGTACTCTTGACCCTTGCAGAAGAGCTAGAGTTCCCGAAATTCTCTGCTAAATGCTTTAGAATTCAGGCTGGACGATCTGGCATTGCGTGATGACTGAGTTTAAGCCCTTCCCCTTTCCTCCTTCCTACTGGCCTGCGCCCGATCTTTCCCATGCGGCGTTTGTGGCGGCGAATGCGATCGTCCTGGGCAATGTTGAAGTTGCTGCCGGAGCCAGTATCTGGTACGGTGCTGTGATTCGGGGAGATGTGGAGCGGATTGCGATCGGAGCCTGCACTAACATTCAGGATGGGGCCATTCTCCATGGTGACCCAGGAAAACCCACGATTCTGGAAGATCACGTTACGGTCGGGCATCGGGCCGTCGTCCACAGTGCCCATATTGAGTCTGGTTGCTTGATCGGGATTGGGGCAACGGTGTTGGATGGGGTCCGAGTCGGCCAGGGCAGTATGGTTGGAGCGGGGGCTGTGGTGACGAAAGATGTACCCCCCCGATCGTTGGTGGTGGGCATCCCGGCCAAAATCCTCCGCGAGGTGTCGGATACTGAGGCAGCGGAACTGCTTGAGCATGCCCGCAACTATGAAAAACTGGCCTTGGTCCATGCCGATCGGGGAACGGATCTGGGGTTTGTTTAGGCCGAATTCGCCGGTCTGGACTCATCCCCAACCTTCAAAACGATCCATCGCAATATTCCAGAGTTTTCCTATGGATTTCCCGAAAACTTCTGTAAAAAATCGGCCCGCTTAGGATAAAAATATGAGTATGAGAATTGTTCAAGGAATTTAACTTTAAAGAGGGGAGGAATCGAAATGGATATTGATTTTCGTATTGCTATCGTCCTGCTGCCCGTTATTCTTGCAGGAAGCTGGGCGGTCTACAACATTGGACAGGCTGCCCTGAGACAAATTCAAGGCTTTATGAGCAAGTAAGGCTGATTGCTTTTTAAGTGGGTGGCGATGGAATCCACTCTCAATGCAGGACAGGCTAAAGAGCCTGTCCTGCTTTTTGTTGAGACAGATTTATACCGGAGTAGAGGGCCAATCTCCCGACCTTAGTCCTGCGAAACCGGTTGAACAGGTATCAAATTCTTACAAAATCTCAGAAAGATCCAGATCCGGATTGATATCATCCTGTTCATCCAGGGAAAATGCCTCCGGATCAGGTTTTGCAGCCCTGGCCTGACGCTGTAAAGAGAAAATCCGATAATTGTTGACCTGATCCAGGAAATCTGTTGGACACTGTTGCTGCATCTCTCCTGGAGCCTGGTTGGCAGAGGGTTCTGAATTACCCTGATGGGCATCCGCCATCTTGATCAGGTTGTACTCGACGTTTTCGGCATAGATGGCAAAGGTGACATTTAATACTTCCAGAAAATGAATGACCCACTTACAATCATTTTCCGGCAAATTTCCGTAATACTCGATTAACTTGGCAATCCGCGCTTCCAGATAGAGACGGCTGTTACGCGAAATCAAAATGATTTTGAGTAGCAACACTACCAGCGGTAGTGGATTTCCAGCAGAAACCAGCGAGATAAACAGAGGAGAAGGTTCGCCCTGTTCCTCAGTGGTGACATACTCAATGACACGATTGCAGGTTCTTAACAGCAGCGCATCCGTAATGGTTTCGGTCTGATGATGGGTGTAGAGAACAGACAACTTCTCGGCTAGCCCCCGATGGATCGTCTCCACAAATTGCTGATCTTCTACCGCAAAAGTCAAATACTGTAGCAAACTGGCTTTGAACTCACTGAAGCGCATGCCATTGATTTGCTTGACGAAAATGTGAGCCACATTGGTATAGCTAAACTGCCCCCGCCTGACCAGAATCAGTTTGATCAGACGCAGTGCTTCATCCCCCAAGGCTGTGGGATTAACCGGGGTGTTGGCCTGGGCAGGGTGGGATGGGCCTCCTTCCGGGTCAGACACCACCTTGGGCTGCGATAAGCGGGATTGTGAACGGGTCACATACATGGCCAAATCAAACTTGAACCGCTCCCGCAGTTGTTTGGAAAGCACTCTGGCGGCTTCTCGTTGTTCGATCGGATTGTCCAGGTCCGCATACTGAGGCGCAAGTAGAAATGACGTATAGCGCTGCTTCCATTGGCCTGGGATCTGGCTCTGATCGACTTCATAGCGAGCCGCAAACAACTTCAATTCCTGAAAGTCATGGCTATCCAGGAAAACTGCAATCCAGATCCTCAGGCGCTTGAGCGTAGGAGACTGGGTTCTCTGCTTGAGGGCAGGGTCGGAAAAAAGCTGAATCAATTGGGTGATGTATTCCTGTTTTCTGGTAATCGCCCAGTTATTAATCAGGATGTAACAGCACCGCTTCAGGGTATTGATGAACTCTTTTTGGTTATTGCTAAAAATAATTTCATAGACCGCCGAAAACACCTCGGAGCTGAAGGAGTTCGCGTGGTAAATGAACAAGTTTTTGAACTCAAGCAGGACATCCTCAGGGGGCCAGTGCTTAACAATCTCTAACAGAGAACTGTAAATTACTTCCTGAGCCTGCTGAATGCCACGCCTTCCTTTGCTGGTTTGCTTTGAGGAGTCGCCTTTCTCATTGCCACCAGGAGCGCCTTTTCGGATGATGTTCCCGATCATTACTTGATACTCAGGATGATACGGTTTTATGTAAGGTGAAGACAAAAACTAGCTGGAAGAGTTGCAACCCTGAAGGAACATCAATAATGATTGACTGAGATTAGCATAACAATATTAGCGGGACTATTTTTCCTTAGAATGAAAATTTGGAAAAATAACCTCAAAGTTGGTCGTTCCTTCATTGTATCAGTAAAATCACTGAGGCTCAGAGGTAAGCTCTCTCAGAGGGGGAGTCCTGGCAAAGCCGATGTCGATCTTTCCCTATTCACAATCTTTCCCTGTTCATTGTAAATTCACCTTCGCTTCATTATTACTTCATCTCCTAAGATGTAGACACAAGACCTAAAGAGCATTATCCGGACTTGAATGAAAAAAGCTTTCAATCTCAGGGCTGATTGCTGAAGCTATTTTTTAAGGAGCCTGATAAGCTTTCTCATATTGATTACTTCTGATATCAGTTTTCCAGACTGAGTAGTTTTATCGAAATAACTGAAAACTCTGTGGGAGAGGCTCGGGGAAAAGCTTTGCCCAGTAAGGCCCTGTATCCCCACATCCCACGAGCTCAACCCCATCAGACTCACAACAATGGAAAGCTGTTACGTGAAGTTTAATCAGTAGCTGTGGTAATGAGGACTCTATGCCATGCGGCAGTTTAATTTTGTCATCATCTTTGTTATCTGTCTGGCGTTCGTCTTATTTAGTCTAGAAAATACAGAGCCCGCCGGCATTCAAATTATTGAAGGTGTTCAGGTGCAGGCACCTCTTTCCGTTGAGCTCCTTCTGGCAATGGGAATTGGGGCCGTTTTGGCCTGGGTGTTTAGTGTCTGGACTCAACTCCAACGGGTTGTCGAAACCCAAAAGGAAGCCCGTGAGATTCGAGAGAAAGAAGAAGCTATTGTAGAACTCCAACAAGATGTGGAACGATACAAGGCCGAATTACAAGAACAACGTCGATTGCTACCAGCCGCAGAGGGGACTGCTCCTAATGAAGGGTCTTCATGAGCATGGCGTGAGGGTATGTCTTTAGAGAATGGGTGTCCCTGTTAAGATTCTGAATCTGCCAGAACTCTCGAGTCTCTGGGTCCCTATAGCCCTGTTGATGCTGATTAGTTTAATGGCAGTTTACCTCGCTCGCATCAGCCTCAAGTAAGGCTTCACCCATGACTGAGTCCCTGGCCCAAAATGCGATCGCACTGTTGATTGACCTGGCAGAACAGGGGGAAATTGATCCCTGGGATGTCAAGGTCATTGATGTGATTGATCGTTTTCTCAATCAACTCAGAACCAGCACCAGTGTCGCAACTGGTCGGGCCACTTATGAAGCAGACCTGTCCCAATCGGGACAGGCGTTTTTATATGCGTCAATGCTGATTTTGCTGAAGGCAGATAGTCTGGCTCGATCGGAATCGGGAGAACCTGAGGCAGATGCCCTGGCTGGGGCAGAACTTCTGGAATCCGAGGAATTATCCTTGACCCAGATGCCGTTGCATCTGGACCGTCAACTCCGGCGACGAGCTGTGGCCCAACCTCCCCAACAGCGTCGAGTGACGCTGCAGGAGCTCATCGATCAGCTGCAATTGATCGCAGTTGCTATGGAGGAGACTGTTCCCCGGGTTCGGCCTCGACGCCCTCGCCCCCAATCCCGTAGTCAGGCTGTGCGCGCGATCGCCCAACTGGCCCATCAGGAAAATCTCACGGAAGTTGCGATGGAACTGGAACAGTTTCTCTCAGAGCAATGGGGGCAAATTTCATCCGGGCAGGACTGGATCGTGTTTGAAGAACTCTTGCAAGTTTGGTCGGGCACAAGGCGAACCATTAATTTGCGGGGAGCACCTGGGCATTCAGAAACTCAGCACAGAATCAGTGAGCGAGTCAGCATTTTCTGGGCGCTCTTGTTCTTAGCGGCTCAATCTAAAGTTGAGCTGTCTCAAGCAGGGTTCTATCAGGACCTTGCCATCAGACCTCTGAACGACACAACCACCCAAACTTGCTCAGAGGTAGAGTAAAACGTACAGAAGACTTGAAATCCGGGTAAATTATAAGTTGTTGCCAAGCAAGATGGTCTGCTATGGGCTTCCGAGAAGCCTGTAAAGACAAGCCCTCATTCAAATCCTTGCTCAATGGCATTTCTATCAAGCCTTGAATGTCTGGTTCTTTAAGTTGTGGTTTAGGTTAAGGGACAAACATCTATGAAAGCCATGATCCTGGCAGCCGGTAAAGGGACCCGTGTTCGCCCGATCACCCACACAATTCCCAAGCCCATGATTCCGATCCTGCAAAAGCCAGTCATGGAGTTCCTGTTGGAATTGCTGCGCCAGCATGGATTTGATCAAATCATGGTGAATGTGAGTCACCTGGCCAATGAAATCGAGAGTTACTTTCGAGATGGTCAACGATTTGGAGTCCAGATTGCCTATTCCTTTGAAGGGCGTATTGTCGATGGGGAACTTGTGGGAGAAGCTTTGGGTTCAGCAGGAGGGATGCGCCGAATTCAAGACTTTTTCCCCTTCTTCGACGATACCTTCATTGTTCTTTGCGGCGATGCCCTGATTGATCTGGATCTGGCGGCTGCAGTAAAGTGGCATCGTCAGAAGGGTTCGATCGCAACTGTGGTGATGCGATCGGTTCCCCGGGAAGATGTTTCCAGCTATGGGGTTGTCGTTACAGACGAAAACGGGTTGATTAAGGCTTTCCAGGAAAAACCCAAAGTTGAAGAGGCTCTTAGCACGGATATCAACACCGGGATCTATATCTTTGAACCAGAAGTCCTGAACTACATTCCCTCTGGCGTGGAGTATGACATTGGGAGCCAGCTCTTCCCGAAGCTTGTAGAGATTGGTGCCCCCTTCTACGGTATTCCCATGGATTTTGAATGGGTGGATATTGGTAAAGTTCCGGACTACTGGCAGGCCGTCCGAGGGGTCTTACTGGGTGAGATTAAGAATGTTCCGATTCCTGGCCATGAAGTCGCTCCAGGAATTTATACCGGGCTGAATGTGGCCGTCAACTGGGATAAGGTAGATATCCAGGGGCCGGTTTACATTGGGGGGATGACCCGGATTGAGGACGGGGCAAAGATTATTGGCCCCAGCTACATTGGCCCTAACTGCTGTATTTGTAGTGGTGCAACGGTTGATAATAGCGTGATCTTCGACTACTCTCGCCTTGGACCAGGCGTACGTCTGGTAGATAAGCTGGTCTTCGGGCGTTATTGCGTGGACAAAACAGGGGCGACGATCGATGTACAGGCCGCAGCCTTAAACTGGCTGATCACCGATGCCCGACAGGCCATGCCGTCGCAACCTGCGGTAGAACGACAGGCGATCGCCCAATTACTGAGCCCGGACGGCAATTATTCCCATCCCTAAGTAAACTGGGCAACAGGGCACATGCATGGCATCAATGTGCTTGCTATCATGGTAGTACTTACGTTCTATTGACAGATCCCGTACCCTATGGGGATTATCTGAGTCAAATGACCGAAGTAGCTTTGATTCATGCAGGTCTATAGTTTAGGGACCCTAACAGGGTTCACGACCAGTACCAGGAGTAATACCACCCATGAATAGCTGTGTTTTGATGGCAGAAATTGTAAGCGAACCGCAACTCCGCTACACTTCTGATAACCAGGTGCCTATTGCTGAAATTCAGGTGGAGTTTCCAGGCTTCCGCCCGGAAGACCCACCGGCCCGACTGAAAGTAGTTGGCTGGGGTAATCTGGCCCAAGAAATCCAGGATCGTTATCACCAGGGCGATCGAGTGATTATTGAGGGTCGCTTGAGTATAGTCACGATCGAACGACCAGAAGGCTTCAAGGAAAAGCGCGCCGAGCTGACAGCTCAGAAAATCCATCCCCTGGGGGCAGACGCAGGCACCTATACAGTTGCTGCTGCCTCAGCCGAGATGCCTGATCCTGCTGCAGAAACAACCCCCAAACCCAAAGCTTCAGTTGTTTCTGAATCGAAGGCTCGCCCTGCTGTAAAGAAGTCTGCCGCGCCAGTTGTGTCGGCTTCTGAAGCTAACTATGACGATATTCCATTTTAGAGCCTGACCTTGAATTGGCTCAGATGGGGTAAAAACTGCCACACTCTACAGACTCGATCGCGCCCTGAGTGAAGTCAAGGGGCACGATCGACGAACCAAACGAGGCGATTCCTGGCCCCATTCAGAGACTCAATCTATTCCCCAATCTGACTTTTAAGGACACATAGGGTGGAAATTGGTGATGCTCAGCGATGAGCCACAGGACCAGCAGCAGATGCAGGAGGAAAGTTATGCTGGTCCAGACCAGTGGAAAGTCCCAGGTGTCCTCTCCCAAAGTCGGAAATATGTAGGATGTCAGACCAATCAACAGGGGAGGAAAGGTTACCAGGATTACCCCAACAAGCCAGATCAGCCAGGTCAAATCCGTATTTCCCTGGTGAAGGGGTTGCCAGGAACGCCCCGTCCATCGCCAACCCATAGGTTGGGAAATATCTACGACATGAACGGATTGGGTAACCAGATTAGCCGTAAAGATGTGATGGCAAAAGTTACAGGCAAAGGCATCCATCAGGGTGATCCCTGTAATCTGACCATGACGACAAATAGGACAGGTGAAAGCCTCCTGATAATCGAGGTTACGGGATAGGACGCTTTGTGGGTGAACTTTATCCATTTACAGGATCCATTTACAGGGCACTGGCTACAGGATTCCCAACTGATTTTATAATCTCAACCCCATTCTGCTCCAGGATCACAACAGGTTCATTTCGCTGCTTGAGCTTAATATCCTTGACGCGGACCCTACCACTGGCCAGATAATCTCCCACTTTAACGGCTCGACCCGAAGGATCCTCTGGCGATCGTACAATAGCGCTGAGCTGGTTCCCAGTTTGCATGACTCCCATAATCTGGATGGCATCAGCGGTGGCTGTCGGGGAAGCAGGAACCACGATCGGGGTAGGATTCCCTATCCCAGGTGAAACCGGGGGCAGGCCCGTAGCATTGGAATTTGGCTGCAGGGTCGGCAAGGGAACCGTCGTTACTTGAGGCAGGTTGCGGCCACTGGTGGCTACCGGGGGCAGAACAGGGGCAGACTTGATCGTTGCGGGTTGGATAGCCACGACAGCAGGGCCTGGAATCACCGTAGCGAAAGGATCCCGACGGCCTCTGGAAACAATGGCCAATCGCTCCTCAATATTAGTTGGCGGAATCAATCCAGCCACAGAAGTCAGGCGAAGCTTAGACCCCTTGACTAGAGGTTTAGCAAAGGCCTGATCTGCAGATTTTGAGGGAGATATCACAGGCTTGCTGGGAGGTTGGGTTCCATAGACTTGTTGAGAAGTCCCCGGTGCGGGAGAAATCCGATCAGGAACAGCGGCTTGTTCAGTTGATTTCTTAGCTGAACTGCACCCTGCCAGAAGCAAAACCCCAAGGCTCAGGCTACCCCAAAAATACTGTGACTTTTTCATGTGTCCTCCTCACAATCTCCAGACAACGATAGCCTCTATCCAGAATTTCGACCACAAAAATAGCTTTATATTGCGAGAAATCATGCTCAAGATTTAAGAAAAATCAAATTTGCCGGTTGACCCCTATAAATCCGGTTCACCTATTTGGAATCAGGTATGGTGAAGAAGGTCGGTTGTACGTTCTATTAACCTTTGAGTATCGATTTTCCTATGACAACCAGTGAAACAGATTGGTTTTCTCAAGGAGTAGCAGCCTTTCAGCGGGGCGACTACCAATCAGCCCTAAAAAGTTACACCCAGGCAATTCAAATTAACCCTAATTATGTCGAAGCTTACGCGAATCGAGGCGCAACTCGACGTAAGCTAGGGGATCATATTGGCGCGATCGAAGATTTTACCCGCGCCATTGAAATCAACCCTGATGAGCCTAAGGTTTACGTTAATCGGGCTGTGGTACAGTCGGAAATCGGCAATAAGTTGGAGGCAATTTCTGATTACGATCGGGCCATCAGTCTGAAACCGGATTACGCCAAAGCCTATTACAACCGGGGAATTGTGCGGGCGGAGTTGGGCAACAAGTTAAGAGCGATCGACGATTTTGATCAGGCAATCGAAATTGACCCTAACTATGCCAACGCATACTACAAGCGAGGTTACAACCATCGCCAACTGGGAGAAACGGATCTGGCTCTGGCCGATTTCCAGATGGCCGCCGAGTTATACCGACAATTCGGGTTAATGGAAGAATGTGACAGTGTGATGGCTGAAATTCAAAAACTGCAATAGAAAAATCCAGCTCAAAATGGCGGGAACTGTTCAAGGGCGCAGCCGGAGAACACCTATGCAAGTAAGCCACTAAACCCAGCAAACGGGTTGATTAGGGGGCGATCTCAGACAGAAAATCATCGCGCCACTGCTGAAGTGCTGTATCTAGCTCTCGGTTATACATAGGAGCAGGCAATAGGCTTTCAAAGAAGCGTGACACCGGAATGTTTTCCTCTGCGACCAGAAAATCCAGGGGAGCAGGTCCATCAATGTGACGATTCAGTGGGCCAAACCCAAACCGTTCTCGTCGGTACTGCCGTCGGGGTGCATGTTGCTTCAACCACTGATCAAAAGTGGCCGATCGGTCCATGCTACTCAGGAACGTGGTCTGCAGTTCAGGGGTAAAAGGGGTTTCAGTCCCCAACACCCACGCCTGTTGCAGGAGGGCCGAACGCTGAGCCGGATTCAACCAGGCTGCCAGAACCAAGGCCCAACTGGGGGTAACCCGGCGCACCGGCATCCCAGTTGCTGGGAGGAAGCGTTGCAGGTCCGTTGTGATGGACTTGCCCTCAGCCAGGTCAAGCACCAATCGACCCACCCCAGTCCGATCGTGTCGCCAGTCCGATCGTGCCCCTGCCAGGTTCCCTCGCCACCAACGGACCCCGCCCCGACTCTGATGCAAAAGTTCGGTCAGGCTTCTGGCTTGGGGATAAGTCCGAAGTAGGTCGGTGTACCCAACTTCGAGCCGATCCAGGAGTACCCCATACAGGGGCTGAAAGTGAGCTGAACTCCAGACCGAACTGGTAATTAGCTGGGGATCGCGCAAGGCCTCCAGGACGATGGCCGTGATTGCAGGTTCAACCTTCCCCTGGGCCAGGAGACTCAGGCCCAAACCGTAGAAGATCCCACGTTTGGCCGGAATTAACCGGGCCGATCGGGCGAAAGCCGCCGTTGCCGCCTGAGGATTCTGATTCAGCAGCAACCAGCCCAGGTTCGTCTGGCCAAATTCCTGGTAAGGGGCAACTCGGTTTCCTATCTCCAGCCAGGTGGCCCCCTCTTTTTGCAACGTCTGCTTTTGCTCAGGATTGGGGGTCAACAGGCTCAGGTTGCCCAGATTCCAGCCCAATTGAAGCGGATAGTAAGGTTCCCAGGGAGCCAATTGGTGGGCCTGACTGAGGGATTGGACAAAGCCCTCAACCTGCTGCCGACCCAGAGCCAGAAACCCCTGATTTGAGAGACCCCAGGCTCGATGAATAGGCAGCAGCCAGAGAACTACGGCAACCAGAAGCCCCAAGGCAGCAATGGTCCCGCTCATCAACGTTTTCGCTCCCAACTCAGGCTGTTGCAGATCTGGAGAGCCCGGATTCTGCTCCCGCAAAGCTGCAGCCAGAAAAGCCAAGGCCACAATCAGACTGCCACTGATACAGAAAACGTCCAACTGGTAATCCGTCAAACTCAGAACTCCATAACCGGCCAGAGCTGCATAAATAGCAGGCACCAGCAGGCGATCGCTCTCAACAACCTGCTGCGGATGGTGAATCAGACGCCGTAGCCAGCGTCCTCCCAGAAATACCAGGAGAAGCAAGCCTGCACTCAGGACGAGCAAGCCTGCCCCTCCCACCTCCGCCCACAACTGTATGGGAGTATTGTGCAACTGGAAGGTCTGCTCCGCCTCCCACCCAGCCCAGGTAGGACGGTACCGCTGGTAGAGGGACAGCACTGAGCCAGGACCGGCCCCAAACCAGGGATGGGCTAGCCCAATTTGCCAGCCTGTGGTAGCTGTAACGACCCGAAAAAAGTCGCCCCCGACTTCTCCCCGCGCCAGGGCCATCAGCAGACTCCGCAGCCGACTATTGGTGACCGCCAGCAGAAGGGCCACTGCCCCAATCCCGATCAGACCCAGCCAGGATCGTCGTGGTAAAACGCCGGTCAGATTCAGCAGCACAAATCCGGTCCCGATCGCCACCACCCCTCCCAACCAGCCTCCACGAGAATTAGTGGTATAGAGATCCAGTAATCCCAGCCCCGTTCCCGCCAGCCAGAGCCAGCGCTGCCACCCCTTTTGCAACAGGCTCAGACCGATCAGCAGCGGCAAGCCCAGCACCAGATATCCGGCCACATAACTGGAATGACCGATCGGAGCCCAGTTGCGCGTGAGCGGCAAGTAAAAGTCAAAGGGCATTTTGACCCCAGCCTGGGTCAACCCCTGCAGCCGTTGCAATTCTGGCAGCAGGGTCTGCACCGTCCAGAGCAGCAAACTGGTGACAATCAGGGCCAGCACCAGATAAGCCTGCCCTACCAGGAGCCGTAAGCGCTGCTGTGCCCCCTGCAAGGGGAAATTGACAGCGTAGAGGGCCGCCAAAAAGCAGAGTCCCATCCAACTGGACCAGCGGGCCTGACCGGGAAACTCCGCCAGCAGGGTGGATACCAGCAGCACGATCGCAGCCAGCCCCACGACCCAATCCAGCCCATTGCCCAACCCTCGGGTCTGGCGGGCCTGGCGCATTTGTCCCAGCAGCCAGACGATCGGGAGTACCAGGCCCACCTGCCAGAGCAACACCCAGGGCCAGCCTAAAACTTTGGTACTGCTATCCGGCAGTAGGGTGAACAGGACGTAAAATCCGATCGTCAACCAGGCCATGGATATCTCCTTGCAAGTGGATGGGGTTATTAAACTTAGCAGAACAGCAGGAGAGCAATAAATGTAAAGAATTAATAAGTAATTCTGAGTGGTATTGTTTTTTATTAACATAAAACTTCATAATCAGATTCATAGAAATTTTGTTCACTTCAACCCGAATTGATTTTCAGGATGCATCATGAAGGGTTCAAGTGAATTCAAAACCCATTGGTAATGATTAGGAGAGTTTTCTGTTATGTTTAGCTTTTTAAAGGAAGGTAATGCAACGACTGGCGAAACGGGGCAGGCTAATGGGTTCAGAATCCGGAAGCGTAAAGGCTATTTTCTGGAGTTGGCCGAAGAGGTGAAAGATGCCCTACCTGAAGGAGGCACGCCACAGTCCGCTCCCGCTATTGTCCCAGCTCCGGTAGCATCGGCCCCAGGATCTGAGCCTAAGCCAGCGGCAGAAACACTGGTCGTTGCGGCAGACGTTCCAGCCTCTGAAGTAACGCCAAAACGGACTAAGAAATTCCGAGGGAAAGCACCCGAACAATCTGCGGTAGCTCCTGCCCCGATCGTGGAGACCGTAGTTCCCGCACCGCAACCCGTTAAGACTCCCTCGGCTAAGCCTGAAGTAGTCACCTTCGCCACCGATTATCTGATGCCCACACCGGGGCAAACACCCCGGCGGCGTCCAGGGGCAAATATGACAGCTTATCTGGATATGGCCCGGCAGATGAAGCAGTAGGGCCTCTGATTGAAATGGAAAGGGGATGGATCGATCCATCCCCTTTTCTTTGGCCCCTTTTCTTTGGTCCCTTACCAAGAAAGAATTGCAGATGAATCCAATCAGGTTTACCACTCGCATTGCAACAGATGGCAACGTAGGAAAACCTAGATTTTGCACTCATTCTGCAACAAGATTTGAGCCATCACCACTGTTATTGTAACTAATTACGGCAAATTTTCAGGTCTCGATCACTTTTGTGGCCAATCCAGCCAATCCATTCTTGGCTTTGGGTTTGCCCACAATATACACATCAAGCTCGATCGTTCCCACTCGATAAACCGTGATTTCTGATAGGTTATCTTCCACAATCTGCTTCAACTGTTGAAACTTTGGCACATTGGCCTGCTGAATCTCATCGTGCCATTCCTTCGACACGGCCAGATTGCGAAAGAGATAGTCCAGATCGGTTTCCTCAACCTGCGTATCAGGGGCATGGCCAGTCAATTCCAACAGAACTTCCGCACTGAGGGAATTTACATTGTCCCAGTGAAATCCCTCAAATGGAAATTCGGATTCGCTGGGCATGAGCAAACCTGCACTGGCTTGATTTAAGGTCTCAGTAATCGTCATAAGGGATTAGATGCTTGGGAGTCCATGCTGAAATATAGCAGAGCTTCTGCCGGACGACTACCGTTCCCTAATCTTCTCAGGTTCCCACAAAGAATTGTGATGAATGTGTTCTTCGTACTTTACTTCCAACTGGATCAATTTAAGAATCCACCCTTGGTTGCTTTGTGTTCGGTTGACTCGATTTACTCTCCATTCGCACCAAGAGGATTCTTCATGAAATTTGGACGGTTCAGGGCGTTTGCACTGATTACTGCTAGCAGTATTCTTGCGCTACCTTTAATTCTTTCTTCCAAGCTTGCACAATCTCAATCTTCAGTTAGCGTCCACTTAACGATGGGTAATCCCAGCAACGCCATCACCAGCACAAGCTATCCCAACAACTATTTGATGGTTAAATCCCAGTATGTGCTGTCGTACAACAACAGCAAGCGCATTCCTAACTGGGTGAGCTGGCAACTCAACTCCTCCTGGCTGGGAAGTGCCCCCAGACAGGATGACTTCCGAGCCGATACCACTCTTCCCAGCTCGTTCTACCGTGTCAGTGGTAGCGACTACAGTGGCAGTGGATTTGACAGAGGCCACATGACTCCCAGTGCAGATCGGACCAGCTCGGTAACCAACAACTCGGCCACCTTCCTGATGACAAACATGATTCCGCAAAGCCCTGACAACAATCAGGGGGTTTGGGCGAATCTGGAAGACTATGCCCGCACTCTGGTTGGGCAGGGCAAGGAACTGTACATCATCTCCGGTGCCTATGGCAGTTGTGGAACCGGGAGTGCCGGATATAAGTGCTCTTTTCCCGCCAAAACAAATCCCAGCTATGCCATCACAGTTCCCAACAGAACCTGGAAAGTGATCGTGGTCCTGGATCGGCCTGGCCTAGGGGTGAGTGGAGTCACTACAACTACCCGAGTCATCTCGGTGGATATCCCTAATACTCAGGGGGTTCGCAATGCGAACTGGCGTAGTTATCGCGTCAGTGTAGACAGCCTGGAGCAGAAAACTGGATACAACTTCCTCTCGGCTGTGCCTTCCAGCGTTCAGAATGTCATCGAAGCGAAAGTGGATAATCAGTAGGTTGTCCTGAGCTTGCTTTGCTAAATCTATAGCCCTATCCTTGAGTGCCTTTGGATAGGGCTATACTAACTATTATCTTGAATCAAATTGCAATGAAATTGATTGTTAGCGTGAAAGTTGCCCTGTGGTCTGTTGCACTATTGGCAGGAATCCCTACAAGCACTGCTGTGGTTCAGGCGCAAGATATTGATCTGGTTTGTTATGTCCAAACCTCTGGTCAACAGATTTCTGATTTAAGCAAATGGTGTGGGAGCAGTGAGGCGGTATTACGGAGACTTCGGAGCCTTTCGCCAGCACAGCGAAAAGCTCAGTTTTTGCAAAGTATTTATCGACAATTTCAAAACCACCCAGAAAGAGATGTGCTGGGACAAGCGGATCCAGATGCTCTGATTGGTAAGGCCAATCAGATCTGCGAGGCGGTCAAAAGTGGCACGTATCAGCCACCAGTTCAAATCAATGAACCAGACGAGGTTCGCAGAATGGCCAATCTGGAAGAAGCACTGATCGATCAAGTTGTCCGTGAGGGGTTCTGCTTAGGGCTAGATTAGAACACCACCATTAAGGGCCAAACTAGAGGGATTAATCTCTGAAAAGTTTGGCCCAAGTAAGCAGACTCGTGTGAAAAGCCTGCCTTGAGATGCTAGGACATGGAGTAGTATGGGTTACCGTACTGAATTCAGAGCAGGCGTGCGGGAGTCAGCATCCAGTTGAGTGACGACATCAAATTGCTCAATCTGTTGCTTCAGCCACTCGGCAAACAGGTCAGAGAGGATTTTTTGCCTCAGGGTGTCATCCACAGCGGGTTGAATCATAGCAGCCCTAACCTGATCAAGGCTCAGTTTTGCGGATGACCTGGGGCAGGAAAGCAGATAGTTCGCTAACCAACCAATCCTGCGCTTGCGAGGATAAGGACGCCCCCAGCATATAGTCTCCCTCTCGGGTACGCAGGATGCAGTACCGATCGTGGCTGCGCCGTCCCATAGCCCAGTAGATCTCGTCCACTCGGTGCAACTGATCCACCGCAGTCAGGGGAATATGAACCCAGCGTCGCCGCAGAGGAGTAAAGAGTTGCAGATGTAGGGCTTGCGCCTCGATCGCAATCTCTCCTACGGCCCACTGAAATCGAAACGTGCCCCCCGGAGCAGGTGGATCGATGTAAAAGGTGGGGCGACTGGTGAGCAGGAATCCCGCAATCGCCAGAGAGACAGCCGCGACAACCCAGGGCAGCCACACAGCTCCCGTCCCAATGCTTTCGGTTTGCCAGGCTATTAAGCCCTGGCGAATCAGGAGGGCACTCAGTCCGATTGCGAAGGCAGCACCGATCAAGGACAGGGCCATCTCATCAGGCAGGCGGATGCGGATCTGACGATCGCTGTATTTAACCTGAATCCGGCTGCCCTGGGGGGGTTGATTAAGTTTTTGCATAGATTGTTGATAGGTTAGTCTGGGAATTCCCCTATGATCATTGCCACCTTAACGCTTCAGAAAGGGAACAGGCTGACGATGGCAACGCGCAGGACAGCAAGCATAATAACCTTGCTCCGCTTCTCTGCGAAAAGGGTTTGCTATGATCAGGCTTTTCTGCCATGGGATTAGCCCCAATTTATCGATCGATCTCACTTCTCATTGCCCTGGCCATGGCTTTCTGTCTGGTGGTTCAATCCGCCCTGGCCGTGAATCTGACACAGGTGCAGTCAGGGGGAAACTCGCCTCTGGACTGGCTTAACCTGAACTGGTCGATCGTCGGTCGGGTGGGGGCGATCGGCGAAGACTGGGAATTTGGCATTGGCCCCAATAACTTCTCTACCCCCAAGCAGACCCTGCAGTGGACCTGGGTAAATGGGGCAGAAGTTCCCTGGAGCTTACAATGGCGCGATCGGACCCTTACCTTCAGGATTGGCCGTGAGGCAATCTTCTGGAGTCAGACTGCTCCTGTGCCCCTGATCATGGATAGCTTTTACCTGTTGACCCACGTTGAAGGGGCTGCGGGGTACGTCAGCCCGGGAACACTCCTGATTGTGGAGGTGAGACAGGTGAATGGGGCGGCTGTCAAACCTGTAGTCAGCCACAGTGGGACCCCAGGCAGAAAACTGCGGTTGAGCAAGCGGCTATTTACTGCAGATGCTCCGATCTCCTCCCTGGCTGGAACTATTCGACTGAGCTGGCCTGAGGGAGCCCTGAATCCACAGACCCAAGGAGCCCGGAGTCGCATTTTTCTGAAGATGGAGGGATTTGATACCAGAACTGCCAGACTCCTCTCCCACTCCAATGTTTTGCGTCCTCGAAGTGCCTCCTCACCGATGGGAGGTCGAACCCAATCAGACCAGCCTCCTGGTCCTGATCGATTGACAAGCCCATCTGATAAAGTACTTTCCCAGAAAACTGACCCTAAAACTGGACCCAAATTGGTTCTATCAGGCAAATTGCATCTGCCATATTCGAGATATGACGTGATCCGAGGTCTTATGGCAATGAAACCGATCAACTTTGACAAAGATACAACCGCCTGGATTTTTCAGGTTTGGGCTTCTTTTATCATTTCCATGGGGGCAATGGGCCTGAGCTTAGCCTGGTTGCCCATGGACAACTGGATGAAAGGACAATTAGGGGTCAGCTTTCTGTTTTCCATCAGCTCCAGTTTTACTCTGGCCAAGACCCTGAGAGATAATCAGGAAGCCCACAAACTAACCTCCCGCATTGATGAAGCGAGAGTTGAAAAACTGCTGGCGGAACACAACTCCCTGAAGTAGCCAAATTGGATAATTGAGTCTTATGCATAACGATTTTACAGTAAAACCCAAATGGTCAAGGGCAGATTGGAGGCTCTGGTGGGCCTGGGTGGCGGTCTGCACCCTGGGTGGGATTATTGCCATCCCATCTGGATTCTTCCTGGCGGTTTCCTTCGGTGACTACGGGCAACGGGGATTTCCCCTGGGATGGGCGTTAGTCTGGACCATCCATGGGTTAGCCCAGTGGCTGGTGCTCTGTCGCAGGATTTCCGGGTCAGGTTGGTGGATTGTGGCTACCGCGTTCGGGGGGTCACTGGCCTTACCTATATTGATGGTTCTGAACAGTACTTTCTCTAACTGGATGTCTGGCTCTATGACTCCATTGGTGTTGATGCCCTGTATCGGTGCTGTAGATGGAGCAATCGTGGGGTTGGCCCAGTCTCTTGTCCTCTGGGCTACTGTGCCCAACGTGCGGGGTGAGTGGATTTTGTCCTCTACGATCGGAGGGTTGACAGTGCTGCCACCCACCAGTGCGATGATTACGGGCATCACCCTGGTAAAACTATTCCAGCCGAAATCCCCCGTTCAACATTCGGCTTGCGGGCATGAGCATTGATCCTCCATCCGAGGTTTGGCTGAGAGGGTTCCGCCGAATTACGCTCCTGCTGAGGGCTGTGGCTGTTATTCAATGGCCAAATCAGCTCGCATGGAGTGATTCTTATGGCACATTGGTTGAGCAAGTCGGTTCGACCGAGCAGAAGCGGAAGGATAGGGGTAACCCTTTGCCTTTTGATGGCATCCCCGATCGTCTTTTCTAATTCCAGTTCTGCAGCCCCACCGCTCCTGGTGGGACAATTTTCCCTACCCGCTGGCAGTCCCCTGGACTCAGTTCTGAACAATCTCCTCAATCAAAGTCAGGCTCTCATCCATCAGACCCAACAGCAGGTGAATACCCTGCTGGGTCCCGTTCAGCAGGATTTGCAGACAGCGCTTCAGGATGCCTTTGGCTCCATGACCCTGGATGTGAATGCTGCCGAGCACAATATCCTTGATGCCATCGAGGCTGGAACAGTGCCATCTACCACAGGCATTAATCCAGTGCTAGAGCAGCGCACAACCGCAACCAGAGTCCTGACAGCGCATCACAAAACATCAACCCTCTCCCAGGAAGCCCAGGCGACTGCTAAACAGACGATCGAAACTACCCAGCAGACCCTGGCCCAGGTGCATGACTGTAACGAGCAGGGCAAAGCGGCTCAATCCACGCAGGATGCTTTGAAGTCTCTACTGTGTCAGCAATCTGGCATGGCCTCAATGGACGCGACCCTGATTCCATTGCTGCAAAAAACGATCGAAACCAATGTGGGGATTGAAACCAATCTTAGTCTGCTGAATGACCAGATTAATGGACAGTTCATAGCTGCAGAACAAAGGCGCATGGCGGAAACCAGTCAATCGCAGTTAATCCGTTCCAGTTTCAGCAGCCTGCTCTATTCGCCAAAAACTGTCCCAGCAATGCAACTCCAGAAGTAACCCATGTCTCTCACCATACGGGGCCTGTTTTCTCTTCTGGCTGTTGCTCCAGACTCCCGTTTCAATCATGAACTCAGTCAACAGGCCGCAAAAAATGCTGAAGCGATCGATCAGGTCTGGCGGGCCATGCTCCTGCCTGCCCAGAATGGCGGTCCAGCTTCCGGGAGTCTCTACCATCTCTTGACATCGCTGGGGTTATATCTGGCGGTTGGCACCCTGATTCTCTTTATCGTGCAGTGGGCTAGAAACCTGATCAACAACGATCTGGAGCGTCCCCTGACCGATCTGATCTGGCCGATCGTCATCATGGCCCTCCTGGCCCACCAAGGGTACTTACTGGCCCAAACGACGATCGGAATCCGCTATGCCATCCACTCGGTGAACAATGGTCTGCTGGAGATTTTGGACCAATCCCTCAAGGTCGAAGCCCGTCTAGCCGATATGTATAACTATCGGACCTTGGAGGAAGCCATTGACGACATTCGACATGAGTGTGATCCGATCGTGTCCGATATGGAAAAACTGAAGGGCTGTAAGCAGCAATCTGAGATCAAGCTGAATCAGCTCGCTGATGAATTTAACAGTCTCAACCGCAATGGCCAGGAGCACACCTACTACAACGCCGGACAGCAAAAAATCGCTGCCGCCAGAATAGCCCTGACCCATACCCCTAACCTGGCAGATCCCATCCCCCGTCCCTCCCCCAGAGATCGGGCATTGGAAAAAATCAGTGCGTCCCTGCTCAACCTGGGCCAAGCGTTCCAGCGCACCCTGGAAAGCTGCATGGTGATCACGGCTATTCTGGGTCCCCTGGCTGTTGGGGCTTCGCTCACCCCCTTTGGCACCAAACCCCTGTTTGCTTGGCTCTCTGCATTTCTGGGCCTGGGATTGGCCAAGTTGAGCTACAACCTGTTGGTGGCGATCGCCATCTCTTCTTTCTACGTTGCCGGGGAGCAAAACTTCCTATTTCAAGACCTGGTCAACGGTGCCCTCAACCCACTGGTGGCCTTTGGGGTGGCTTCGGGGGGCGGCAAGGCCATCTTCGAGAGCCTGATCTCGGCCAGCCCCGTCTTGAGGCTGAGAAATTACGGCAATGACCTGGTCCCCAATGCTGTATCAGGTCTATCCAACTCAAATCCCAGCTCTAAATAATTGGAGTTCCATGGTCAAATCTATTGCCCTATTACAGCACCAGAGAGAGACAAAAAATTATCTGGCGATCCTGGCGATCGGGACCCTCTCTTTGCATGTGCTTATCTGCTTGTTCATGCTGTTACTCTATGGAGCCTACTCTCGCTTGAGCCGCAAACCCGTTCCAACCCTGGTTCAACTGGCGGACGGGAGGGCGATCAAAACGGCTCCACTAGATGCACAGGAGCGGACTCCCGATACGGTGCGCAATTTTGTTGCCACCACCCTGACCTTGATGTTGAACTGGTCTGGCAAGCTGCCGCCTCAGACTGGGGAGGAAGCCCGAACACCCAAACTTGATCCAGGGATTCCGATTCATACCCTTCAAGCGGGGGAAAGGCGCGTGGCAACCGCCACCTGGCAGGCCACCTTTGCCCTTTCCGAGCGCTTCCGTCCAGAGTTTCTCCAAAAGCTGGCCGAACTGACCCCACCGGGCGTCTTCACCGGAAGCACCCAGGTTGCTCTGGTGCCGCTGGAAATTTCCTATCCGAAGAAAGTGGCCGTTGGGAAATGGAAAATCAAACTGGTGGCTAATTTACTGGTCTTTAACGCCAGAGACAACGTGGGCAAAGCCATTCCCTTCAACAAGGAAATTTTTGTGCAGGCGATCGATACCCCCAATCCGCCGCCAGAAACCACAACTCTGGCCCAGGCCATCTATACGGTACGTCAGGCGGGACTGGAAATCTATGCCATTCGAGACCTGACTCGCGAGAATCTCTAAACATGAATATCCCAATGACAGAAACCCAAGCCTTAACCCAGCCTGAGGCCACAGACGGGTCTGAGACGGTGCTGGCTCAAGACCCCGGCTGGAACGAACGTCGAGCAGCGACTATCCTCGGTTTTGAGGATCAGGAATTATCCACAGCCAATGCCGAAATACCCCTGATCAAAGCCTCGGCAGGGAACGATCTGCCTGACCCTCGCGAACACCCTGTGAGCCCTTCTTTGGGAAACAACCCAATCGCCAAGGTGGGGCTCGTTGGTGGGGTTTCTCTGGCTGCTTTTATTCTGGTCGGGTTCATCTTCAGTTCGATGACGACAATGAGCTTGAAAAGCAGTTCTGTGCAATCGTCTTCAGTGGCAGCAAACTCCAGCGAAATTCTCAACTTCACGGAAAATGCCGCATCAGAGCAACAGCAGGCGGTTCTCCTCACAGAATCCGCTTTGAGCAAGCAAGAAAAGCAACTGGCTGCCCTGTCCGACCCCAAATTAACCCGACGGGACAACAAGTCGCCATCTGAAGCAGAAACGACCCGGCCAGGGACTGTTGCTAAAGGGCCGATCGCCCCGATTGCCCCAGCCCCAGTAACCCTGCCTATCCCGGTGACACCCCTACCAGCCCCAGCATCGGTCAGGACTTTACCGAACCCAATTGAGTCTCCCAGTTCAGTGGGGGTACAACCCGTTGATCCAATGCAGCAGTGGCAGACTGCTTCCACGATCGGCAGTTACACCCCCGGTCCTAACCTGCTGACGGCTGCTCCTCCAACTGCTCCCCATACCGCAACCGTGATCGAGACTCAGCCTTTCCCCACTCCCCCAACTGTAGTGATGCCTTCCACGGCAACTCAATCTACAGTGATTCCGGACCAGAGCAACACCATCAATCCGGTTGAGGAAGCAGCCATCCTGAACGGACGACCAGTTCGCTTCCTGGCGATCGGAACCCGTGTTGCAGGCCGATTGCTGACCCCGATTCAGCGGGAGGAAGAGGCAATCCCCCAGAATTCGGCTCAGGCTGCCCCCCTACGGCTGATCGTGCGCCTGGAAGCTCCCTTGCTCAACCCCAGCGGACAGGTGGCTCTACCTGCAGGCACCGACGTGATCGCTGAAGTCCTTTCTGTGGGGCAGTCCGGGCTGGTGACCATGACGGCGATCTCGATCGTCACGGAGGGGGTGGAATACCACCTACCCGCCCATGCCATTACTATTCGGGGCCAACAGGGTTATCCGCTGATGGCCCGCCGCTTGAACGACCCTGGGGCCGAAATTGCCGGACTCGATACGGCATTGGTCTTATTTGGTGGGCTGAGCAAGGTGGGAGAACTGATCAACCGGCCCCAATCCACCACCCTGATTACAGGCCTGGGCAGCACCACCACTACCGTACAAAATTCATCCCCCGATGTGATGGCGGCTTTGATGCAGGGTGGGTTTGGGGGCCTGACCCAGCAACTGGAAACCCGGAACCAGCAGGCTCTCCAGTCCGCCATGAGCCGATCGGCCCTCTGGCTACTGGAGCCAGGAACTCCCGTAGAAGTGTTCGTCAATCAAACCTTACAACTCTAAGAACTCATGAAATTCCTTACCTCTCTAGCCATGGCCGCTGGCGCGATCGTGCTGTTTCACGGGACTGCCTGGGCCCAATCCGCCAGTCGTCAAATTCCGGCCAGCTATGCTCAGGGTCAACATCAAGCCCCCCTACAGGAACTCAAGCTATGGTCAGGCTATGGCTTGAGCCTAAGTTTCATCCCCACTGGAGAGGTGATCCAGAAGGTCTGGCTGGATAATCCTTCCGCGATCGGGATGGACTTCGATCAGATTGCTTGCCGGGGCCAGGCAGACTGCCAAACCGGGGCCACGGTGATCAACCTGCGACGAATTACACCCATCTCATTTCCTGCCCTGATTACCGATAACAACAGCACTACCCTGAAGGTCATCACCCACACCTCCGATAACCAGCGGCACCTCTACCAGTTTCGGGTTGTTCTGAGTAGTGGCACACCCGACTATGTCACAGTCGAAATCATGCCTGATCGGGCACAGGAGTCTATGACAACGGCAGCCCAGAAAACCAAAATGCTGACTGACTTGCAGACAGGATTGCAGATTGCTGAACGTAAAGGCCAAATTACCCGCCGCCAACCCCTGTGGCAGAAAGTGCAGCAGTTCAAAACGGCAGTCCAGCAGGGGATTTCTCTAGAACAAGCTGCCCGACAGGTGGGGGTGAGTTTGCCCCTAGTGCATAAACTGGTCGAATTGGGTCAGATAGACTCCAGTCTTGTCCCTATGCAGCATGACTATTCCCCTGCACCGCATCAGGTGGGAGTGGAGTGATGCGGGTTCCACGCCGTTTCATCTACAGTCTGGTGGCGCTCCTGTCTTTACTGATCGCCCTCGGGTCAGGCCTGTTAACGGGAAAGACAGACAGTCCCGCGATCGCCCAGCCTGCGCCCCTCTCGATTCCCCTAACCACCTACCGGGGAGCTCCGGTTCTTGACCCAACCCAATTCACCTTCGCTAGCCTGCCCCCCTTCGCCACTCGTGGAAGTCTGCAGGCTCCTGGATCCGCGATCGCTGCCCTGGGCTATGACCCATCCATAACCTGGAATGCAGGTGATCGTCCGGCAGATATCCTCAAGCTTGGCACCTTTCGGGATGTCTTTGCCCTGGAGCGCTTTAACCTGCAGGCGATCGGTCAATTGATGGGACTGGAGTTGTCCAAGCTATCCCTCCAGAGTTTTGAACTGATGTCCTGGCAATCGGTGACTACCCTGGTGGCAGCGATTCCAGGTCTGCAGGATCTACAGGTGAGTCAGGTGCCCCCGATCGCCGACCTCGCCGGTTCGGCTTATTGGGGAAGCACGATCGGGAATTTAGTGCGACAGGCTCCCCAGCTAGCTCAGCAGACTCTGGGCGATCGGCTTAAACTGGAGCACTATGCTCTAGACTCCATTCCAGGATTGGCCCAGACCCCTGTGGGCAATTTCTTCCAGGCTGGTCACAGCCGCATTTCCGGAGTGCCAGGGTTAGACCTGGTTCCCTCCAGCCAGTTCCCCATACCGTTGCAGATTCAACCAGGTGCGATCGTGGCCCGCATGGATTTGCCTCTCCATACCGCCGAAGGTCAGCGTACCAATACCCAGCCCATTAGTGGCAGCGATCGGGCCGGATTCAGGGTTCCCTGCAACCAGTTCTGCTCCCACTTTGAGACGGCTGAGGGCTGGCAGTGGTTTGCGGGCGATCAGCAACAGGTTCCAGGGGGAGAAGGGGTGTTGGGACAAGCCTTTGGAGGTAAAGAGCCTACGGGCAGGCTGCCCTATGGTCCGGCGTTTAAGGTGGTGGTGGCCCATGTGAATGAAGCTGCAGGCACGATCGAAACCCAGCTTTTCTTCCGGCTGTGCAGTCGAGGCTGGATAGATTTAGGCTGCACCCCCTATAGCATTGGTCCCTTGCCCTTTCTCCCCTATCGGGAGTCTGACCTGATTTTTCTGGGAGTCCAGCAACCCGGACCGATTGCCGCCGAATCCAGTACACCGACCCAGTTCATCTCCCCATCCATCTCACCCCAGACTCCCTCCGGCCCCGATCCAGGTCGGACTGTCCCCTTACCAGAAGCCAATCATACTGCCGGATCGATCGACCCCACCTTTGGCTTCGTGCAGCCATGAACCGAAATCTTCTGGGATTTGCAGGATGCCTGATTATGGTAGCCACGATCACCAGCCTGCTGATCCTGGGCAGGACCGATCGACCCTTATCAACCATCCCCGCCAGTCACCCAGTCCCGCCCATCCCAACAGCCATCCTGTCCTGCCTACCAGCACTGGAGCATCAGGAACTCAAGGCCGTCCTGCCATCCGGTGACACCACCTACTACGCGATCGGGGGCGATCGGTCCCACACCTATGATCTGGTTCTGATTGCCCTGAATCGAGGCCGATGTTATGTCCTGCGACCCGCCAATCAACGCTTACCGGTGACATTTCTGAACGCTTTTGTGTCCCAGGAACTGGCCCAACAACTCTGGCTCCAGATCTACCGGCGCACAATGCACCAACTGGGGGGACGATCGGCCTTTCAACAGCGCCTCGATCGCACAGCCACCCAACTACCAGCCGGAAAACGGGGATATCTGGCCCCTGAACAGGGCTGGGCCTTGCAGCAACTGGGCATCTCCATTCCCGATCGGCTGCACATCATCACCGCAACCGACTATCTGAGCATCCAGGAAAACCCCAAATAACGTACAGGTGTTGCCTGCAACGCCTCTTCTATCCCCATGCAACGCCTCTTTCCCAATGACTACCCTATGCAGGCATTAACCCTCTCCCTCTCTCCTCCCACCAACCCAGGCCCCCTGCCGCAGATCCTGCTCTCTCCCAGTGGCCTTACCCTGCTGACCTGCCTGATCGGAGTCGGGCTACTCTCCAGCTTGGGACAACCCTCCCACCGGAAAAACCGACTGGCCACCTCCCAGTTTGCCGGATCCAGAGAAAAAGCGATCGCCCGCCAAAAAGCCCACCGCCAGATGCGCGACCGCAAACGCAATGCCGTCACCTTTTACATTGGCAAGCCCAAAGTGAAGACAGAACTGCGATCGGGCCAGATCACCGCCAAAATCATCCGGGATACCCAGACCTTCTACCTCCCCGATGCCCAACGGGGCATTGCGGTCTGTGGCGGCCCCGGTTCCGGTAAGACCTTTTCAGTGATTGACCCCTGCGTTCGATCAGTCGTAGATCAGGGCTTCCCCCTCATCCTCTATGACTTCAAGTATCCGACCCAATCAGAGCGCCTCGCAGGCTACGCTACCCAGGCCGGGTACGAGGTGCGAGTTTTTGCTCCCGGTTTTCCAGAGTCAGAGGTCTGCAACCCCCTGGATTTTCTGCGGGACGACAATGATGCCCTGATGGCCCGCCAGATCGCAACTGTCTTGAACAAAAATTTTCAGCTTTCCGCCCAGGCATCAGAGGATTCCTTTTTTTCCGATGCCGGGGATCAATTGATTGAAGCCCTGCTGATGCTGACCAAAGGGATGAAATACGCCGACATGATCACGATGCAGGGATTCTTGAGTCTGGATGGGCTGACCGATCGTCTCCTCCAAGCAAACCTCAATCCCTGGGTACGGGCCAGTTTTGGTCAGCTCTTCTCCGTAGCCAAATCAGAGAAAACCCTGTCCGGCATCACCGGCACGGCCTTCAAGGTGATCAACCGCATGGTTAAACCGGGCATTGTGGACGCATTTTGCGGCCCATCCACGATTCCCCTGGACCTACAGGGAAAACAACTGCTGATCCTGGGCATGGACCGGGAGCGGCGGGATGTACTGGGTCCCCTCCTGGCAACCGTGCTGCACCTGATCGTCACCCGCAACGTCGTCAAGCGCCGGACCGATCCGCTGGTGGTGGCTCTGGATGAGCTGCCGACCCTGTACCTACCGAACCTGCACCAGTGGCTGAATGAAAACCGGGAGGATGGACTGGCCTGCATTCTGGGCTTTCAAAACATTGTGCAATTGGAAAAAGCTTACGGCAAAGAACTGGCCCGAGCTGTACTGGGCGGATGTGCCACGAAGGCCATCTTTAATCCCCAGGAGCCGGATTCGGCCCAGATGTTTTCGACCTATTTGGGAGACGAAGAGATTCGCTATCACCAGAAGTCCCGTAATCTGGGCAGCGGCAAAGCCAGTTACACCATTTCTGAGCAGGAGAAAACCCGCAAGCTATTTGAGCCCAGCCAGTTCCTGAAGCTGCGAAGTGGGCGCTGCATCCTAATCAGCCCAGCTTTTGAGAATAACCAGGAGGCTTCCCTACCCATGCAGGTGACAGTCAAAGTTCCCAAGGCTGACCTGGAGGCAATGGCTACCAGTCAATCGGCCTGGGATACCCTGAAAGCGACCTTGATTCATCGGAGTGCTCAGGTCAATTACACCCGTCAGGATATCCAGAATCGTTACGAGGACATCGATCGACGGTTTCCACCCAGAAAAGGGAATTAAAAATGGCCCCCTGAAGTCGTAGACTGGAGGTTAAACATTTTTAGCGTCGTTATTACAACTGGATCATCTGTGCGAAAAATTGTCATTGCCGGTAACTGGAAAATGTACAAAACTCAGGCAGAAGCCCTAGAGTTTCTGCAGGGTTTCATGCCCCTTTTAGAGGAAACGCCTGAAGACCGGGAAGTTGTTCTCTGTGTTCCATTTACAGATCTGGCGACTCTATCCAGGAATCTACATGGGGGGCGGATTCGTCTGGGTGCCCAGAATGTTCACTGGCAGGAAGTTGGGGCCTACACTGGTGAAATTTCTGCCTCCATGCTGACAGAAATTGGAGCCCGATATGTCATCATTGGCCACAGTGAACGGCGACAATACTTTGGGGAAACGGATCAAACCGTTAATTTACGGCTGAAAGCAGCTCAGGCCCATGGTCTCATCCCCATTCTCTGTGTCGGTGAAACCAAGCAACAGCGAGATGCCGGTGAAACGGAAGCGATTATTTTTAACCAACTGAAGCAAGACCTAGTTGAGGTAGACCAACAGAATTTAGTGATTGCCTATGAACCGATCTGGGCGATCGGGACAGGAGACACCTGCGAAACCAGAGAAGCCAACCGGGTGATTGGGCTGATTCGCCAGCAGCTAACCAATCCAAATGTACCCATCCAGTATGGAGGGTCTGTCAAGCCCGATAATATCGATGAGATCATGGCCCAGTCAGAAATTGATGGAGCCCTGGTGGGTGGGGCCAGTCTGCAACCGGAAAGCTTTGCCCGCATCGTGAATTATCAGACATAGACAGATAATCGGCTACTCCCCCACTAAACTCCGGTTTCTTACGGCCAAAGCTCCAAATTTGATGGGCAGGACGGTTGAGAAACCGGGTTTTCTATCAATATTGGACTGAGGTTAAACCATGGCTGACCATTCCCGAAAACCTTGGGCCTTGATTCTGGCCCTGGGCACGATCGTTCCCGCCACTGTACACCAGATGATCCCTGGGAGCGCCCAAGCTCCCGTTTCCCCCCTGACACCAAAAACTGCCAATCCACGCACTGGTTTCAATCCCATTTCACTAACCGGGATTCCAGCAGGTCAGTTGACCGATCGAGATCCCAAACTGGCCATCATCAAAACTTTTGGCGCACGGGAATCGGCTCGTCCAGAAGGACTCCGTTCAGAGTCCCTAGAGGTCCTTTATCTGGAAGGGGGCAAGGCCGTAGCCACTATGATTGTGGATGGGCTGTCGGATGACTCTGTTCGGGCCACAAAACTTCGGATCGAATTGCAGCTCGTTCGGGGGCGATGGCAGATTAACTGGGCTGGTAGCCAGGTCAAATGCTTGGCCGATCGTGGCCACTCCGATTGGTCCAACCAGCCCTGCAATTAACTCCGTAACATCAGGTAGAACCCAGGGGAGTTGAGAAGTTGCTGATGGCCCGCTGGAGGGAAGCCAGCGCCCGGTTATAGCTAATAATGGCCTGCAGACGGTTGGATTCAGCCTGTGTCAGGGCAGTTTCTGCGTTAATCACATCAGTTTGGGTGCCGACACCCGCCTGGAATCGCAATCGGGCTAACCGCAGGGCTTCTGTAGCCTGCTCCAGCGCTAATGCTGCCGTCTGGATATTGGCAAAGTTGGACTGCAACTGATAGTAAGCCTGCTCTACCTGGAACCGGACTTGGTTACGGGTGTCAGCAAACCGCACCTCGGCAATCTCCATATTACGGGTTTGCTGATCGGCTTGGGCCTGGGCTACGCCCCCATCATACAGGCTCCAGCTCAGCCGTGCACCCACCGAGTATCCATCCGCCAAACCAGGATTGGGCCTGGCATCAAAGTCGGTGTAGACATTATAGTTTGCGAAAACATTTAACTGTGGCCCCAGAGCAGCCAGAATCGCTGCCCGCTGGCGTTCGTTAATCTCCCGCTGTACCAGTTGTTGCTCTAACTCTGCCCGATTCTTGAAAGCCAGCACGATACTATTTTCCAGGGATAAATCCCAGAGGCCAACAACTTCTATCGCATCGGCTGCAGTAATATTGGCTGACTGAGATAAGCTCAATCGCTGAGCCAGTTGTCGTCGAGCAATTTGCTGCTGACTGAGCGCACTCGTCAGAGTTTGTTGGGCGTTAGCCAGTTGGACCTGGGATTGTAAGACATCAAACCGCGTACCGACACCTGCTCTTTCGCGAGCCTCCGCATCCCGTAAGCTGATCGCCGCATTTCGAACCGAAGCGCGCGAAATCCGCACCTGTTCATCGGCCTGTTGCAGCGCATAGTAATCAGTAGATACATCCAGACGGAGCTGCTCAGCCTGCAGTTCATACTGTAATTCGTTGTAGCGGACCTGGCGTTCGGCAGCCTGGATATTCGCGGTTGTTCTGCCCGAAGTATAGAGTGGATAGCTGACCTCAAGCGTACCTGTGAGTGGAGCACTGATGGTGTTCTGGTTATTCTGGGAGTTGGCGAGGGATGTCAGGGTAGAATTCTGCTGCTGCCGAACTGAAAATTCCCCCTGAGCCGAATCCGAATAGCTGAGATTACTTTGGAATGTGACCGTGGGATTTTCGGAGGCTCGAGCGGCCTGGAGTGCAGACTGGCTGGCCCGCAACTGCAACTCAGTCACCTGCAAAGCCCGGTTATGCCGTCGGGCCAGTTCAAAAGCCTGTTGTAGGGTGATGGGTTCGTTAACTTTAATCTGCACTTCCTCCGATCGGGTTGGAAACTGCAGCGGATTGGCATTGGGATTTAACACTTCTGGTACAGGGGTGGCGGTCGATCGTACATCCTGAGCCAGGGCAGGACTGCTCAGAATCAAGGCCGCACCCAACCCCATCACCACACGAGAACGAAAGCTTCTCATAAACCTCACTACCTTAACAATGCACGTCTGAACTAAATGGAGTGTCCAAACGAATTCAACCTTACCAAATATAAGCTGCTTCTAAAGGAATAAACCTCACCCAAAGGAGCTATGGTAACTTGCCCGTACAGGCAGTCAAGAGGGCTTCTATACCCGCAACCGGGAGAAATGGGGTCTGTAACTGCTGGATCAGTTCTTCCACAGTTCTGTCATCCAGGAAGCGGGTCTCACCCTGCTTCAACATTACCGTAGGCAGAAGGACCGCATCACCCAGAGATCGGTTTTGCAGGCCCTGGAGTAAATCGTGCCCCGTGAGCAAGCCCGTGACACTGATCTCCTGGCCCCAGTAATCGCTCCGGAGTGCCGCCAGATGAACGGTTAACCCCTCCACCTGGTTCAATTGCTGGACGATCGGGGCAAAAGCTTGTTCTACTGCATTGCCCACAACCCAGGTCAGCGTTCGGGGAGTCCTCACCCGATCGGGCAGTTGTTGGGCAGCAACGGCAAATTCCTTCAAGAACAGTCGAATCGACCCCACACCATTGCCGATCTGAGGATAGGTCTCATAATGCTCCTCTGGGGGCAGATCCCGACCCGCAATCAAAAACCACTCATCGGCCAACCAGGCAAAAGTCGAACCCGTCTGACGATGAAACTGCGCCTGTAAAGGCTGAACCTGGTCAATCACCTCCTGGGCTTTGGTGGGTGTCACCGGCACCAGCTCATCCGCAGCCGGACGAAAGCGGGTCAGTCCCACAGGCACCACGGCCACAGAGGCCACCGCTGGCACCTCCCCCTGATGAAATTGGGCCAGGTCCAGCAGGGTGCGATCCAGATGTGCCCCATCGTTGATCCCCGGACAGACCACCACCTGGGCATGAATCTGCAGACGATGCTGCTGGAACCAGCGTAATTGCTCCAGCACCTGTCCGGCACGGTCATTCTTCAGGAGGCGACTCCGCACCACCGGTTCTGTGGCATGGACCGACACATAGAGGGGGGATAGGCGCATGGCAGCGATCCGCTCCCACTCCCGTTGGGATAGATTAGTCAGGGTCAGGTAACTGCCGTAAAGGAAACTCAACCGGTAGTCATCATCCTTCAGGTAGAGGGTCTGGCGTTTTCCAGGGGGTTGCTGGTCAATGAAGCAGAAAGGACAGCGATTATTACACTGAATCAGGCCATCAAACAGAGCCGACTCAAACTCCAGACCCAGATCATCGTCATACTCCTTCTCGATTTCTACCCGATGGGTTTTGCCCTTTGCATCCAGCACTTCCAGTTCCAATACCTCATCGGCACAGAGAAACTGGTAATCAATCAGGTCGCGAGGATGTTGACCATTAATCGATACCAGCCGATCGCCCGGTTCAAACCCAATTTCTTCGGCGATCGAGCCGGACAGGACATGGGTAATCAAAGCAGGCCGAATTGTGGATGTACTCATAAGGATCAGGATAACCCCTTCATCCAACCAGCCGATCGCTGTAATTGAGGCTGTAGATGGCAATTAATGACATCACAATCAGGGGAAATAGAATGCGGGCAGAGACATCCAAAGTCCACAGGGCTGCTTTTTTGCCGTCTTTTTCGAGGCCAACCCCAATGACCGTGACCACGACCGGAATCAGGCACAGGAGGAAATAGGTATAGAAAACATACTCCAGCGCTACGCTGTAGCTAATTTCAGGCAGTTGATTATTGAACGCCAGAAGTAACACGATACCAGATAGCAGGGTAGAGGCCGGGGCCATAATTCGGGGTACAAACATACTGTAGGGGAAATACAGAACGCAGTAGCTGATCAGGGTTAACAGCAACAGAGGCAGCAAATTCTTGCTCAAGAACACTAGGGTTTTCCGCTGCAAGGTCATGCGAACGCTGAATCCAGGATAGTCAATTTGTTGATTTGCCTGGAATAAATCCGGATCGCCCTGAGTCGAGGTACTGCGAGTGGTGTCTTGAACGTAAGCCATATCCTTAAACTTCCAGAGTTGCAGACCCTGAAAGGGTTTACGCTGAACTGTTTCTGGCTTAGGCAACTTTAACCCCTGAACATCAATGACATAAATCAGTCGATCGTTCGAGAGATGGGGATTGTCAAACCGAATCGCCAGTCGCTGAATATCAAAGGGATAGTCCCGAAAATCGAAGCTATTCTTAAAGTCACCCCGAACCCGGTAGAGACGATAATTCAGACCATTGATCACCTTAGCCTTCAGCGGGGTTTTGGCATCAAAAATAGGAGCCGTAGGATTCACACTATTACTGACTGCATCCGGAAATTCAATCTCTGAGGGAACATCATCTCCCTTGTACCGGAACCAAACATAGAAATCTGCCGAAAAACTCGATTTATTTTGTTCAATCCGACCCAACTTGTTCAAATCAATGCCAGTGTAAACGACCCGTTGCCGCCAGAAGGACTGATCCCCCACCTGGACAATATGACCTGCTTTCACCTCACGGGGTAGGTCGAGCTTTTCCGGATTGTTCACCGTTGTGAACTGTTGGGGAGCCGAGATGAGCTGATAGCCGTGGAATTGGGCTACCCGGACCGGTTGGTCGCTACTGCGGTTGTCATTGAAATACAGGGGACCTGTGAGGCCGGGCAACGCCACTTTAGGGCTATTGAGGGCAGTCAGAGCCTGCTGCACCTGTTCTCGATCGCGCTGCAGATCCGAGGCAGTTCCTTTCAGATCGGCTTTACGTAAGGCATCAACCGCTGCGATCGTGGCTTCATAAAACTTGGCTCCCAAATAGGACGGGGATTTGCCGTAGGCTCTCTGATAATTGCTGAGAAATTCCTGGGCATCAACACCGGCACTATCAAACAAGATGGGAGAAGGAACATACATTCCTTCTGTAAAAAAGCCAGGAGTCTTTTTCTCCTCAGCATATTTCTCAAACCGTCTGGCAAAAGATTCCCTGGAGAGGGCCTGCTCGCCCATCAGCGGTGGGTTAAGGCCCTGTCGTTTGATCGCGACCAGCAACTCCTCAGCCAGATCTTCCTTCGTCAGGGTCAGGAAAAGGATACCTGATTCGGGATCTGCAGCCAGTTCCTTGACAATCTTTTGAATCGACTGTTTACGCCGGGTTGGTTCTGAATCCAATGCCCAGAGATGCTTGACCGTTCCCTTGCTACCCAGAGCTGTTTTCAGCCGCTCCGATTGGCGCTGTTCATTACTGCTGGCTTGGTCATAGATAATGCTGGCCTGTTTCTGTTGCAGCACCTGCTGGGCATAGATAGATAAAACATTGGCCAACTTCGAGTTGGTATAGATCATCCGAAAATAGTAAGGCCGATCGGCGGTTACTTTTTCATTGTTTGCCGTGCCTGTAATTGCAGCGAGCTGGTTTTCCTGGTAAAGACTACCCGCTTCGATCGAGGCATCGGAAGAACGATGGCCCAACAAGACCAGCGTTGGACTTTTGACAATGTCCTGGGCCACCTGCTTTGCCCCATCGACAGTCCCTTTGTCATCAAAGGTCAACAGTTTGATTGGATGTCCTTTGATACCGCCATCCCGGTTCACCGCATCGACATAAAGTTTCACACTCTGGACAATTTCTTCACCGCCACTGGCCCCTTCCCCGCTCAAGGATGCCGCAACAGCCAGAGGGATGGGTGGGCCACTGGTCGTTTTGGGTGATCGGGGGAAAAAGGTTGCCAGTAAGACGACAAACAATAAGGCAGCAATAGCAAGAGCTCCATATTTGGCCAGAAGAGGTTTAATAAGGAAAGGGAACTTCATGAGATCTCTGCAAAGAGGGGGTCAAGACCTGAGATTAGCTCAGACTTGCTTCCCAGAAAAGTAGTCTCTGAAATTTTGTCATCACAGTTTTTATTAAGTTGGTCGATCGGGCTGATAAAACGCTCAAAATCCGCAGGTTGGGTGAAGCACTTGCAGAACCTAACAAACACCTGACAGGTGTCAGACTTCACTACGTTTCACTCAATTTAAGCTAAAAGATTTGTCAGTTAATCAGGCATTCCCCTTGCACAAGTCTCTAAAATATTCATAGTTGAAATTGTCAGAGCCATGACCTCATCACTTGATTCGTGATTCTTATCAAGGCTTCATGAGCCTACGGATCCTTCAGCGGGCATAATGAGCGATGAGCTCTAATCAGGTTTCTAAAATTGAGGTTATTCAGAGTTCAGGCTCCATAGGGGTAAAGCAGGAGGCAGAGGTACGGTGTTTGACGACCTGACATCCAGCACTATCTTGCTTGTAGACGATACACCCTTTAACTTACAAGTTTTGGCCGGAATACTAGGGGAAGCTGGCTTCAAAGTTGCCGTTGCCACAGATGGGGAAAGTGCTATTGCTCAGGCTGAGTATAGCCCGCCTGATTTAATCTTTCTGGACATTGGCATGCCAGGGTTGGATGGGTTTGCCACCTGCCGTGGGTTAAAAGCCAATCCTGTGACTCAGGATATTCCAGTAATTTTCATGACAGCAGTTCTGGAAGATATCAATCGGGTGATCGGGTTCAATTTGGGAGCAGTCGATTATATTACCCAGCCCTTCCAGGCAGAAGAGGTATTGGCCAGGGTGCGCATCCACTTACAATTCAGGCATCTCACTCAGCAACTAAAGCAACAAAATCAACAATTACAACAGGAAATCCAGGATCGGAGAGCAATTGAGGCGGATTTGCGCCAGGCAAATAAACAATTGCAAGAGGAAATTTACAATCGCAAGCAAACGACAGAAGCTTTATTACACAGCGAAGAGACAAATTGGGCGTTGATTCAAGCCATACCTGATTTCCTGATTCGTATGCGTCGGGATGGCACTTACCTGGAGAGTTGGAACCACGATCGACTAGAGAATGGTCTTTGCCTGGTGGAGCACGAGCAGATCCTGCCCGGAACCCCAATCAACCAGATTCTGCCCCCGGATTTGTTGGCTCTGCAAATGCATTATGCCCAGGAGGCTCTCGCCACCCGTCAGGTTCAGACCTATGAGCAACAGGCTGTGGTCGCAGGGGCAATATGCTACGAAGAAGTTCGAATCACCCCCTGTGGTGAAGATGAAGTGCTGGTGATTGTACGGGACATTACGGCTCGCAAAACCACCGAAATTGCCCTGGCAGAGCGGGAAGCAGAATTTCGGGGTATTTTTTCCCAGGCTGCCGTGGGAATTGACTACGCCAGTCTGGATGGGCAATTCCTGGCTGTCAATCAGAAATACTGTGAGCTATTGGGTTATACCGATGATGAACTTTTAACTAAAACGTTCATTGAACTGACCCATCCCGACGATGTTGAAGCAGACCTGATCGCCTCACGACAACTGATTGCAGGGGAAATTCCCTTTTTTTCCATGGAAAAGAGGTTGCTGCGCCAAGATGGCTCTTACCTTTGGGTCGATCTCACCGTTTCCCTGATCCGAGGAGCCCATGGCGAACCCAAATACCTGATGGCGATCGTGCAGGATATTCATCAACGGAAACAAGCTGAAGAAACACTCCAGAGCCTGGTTGAAGGAGCTGCAGCAGTAACGGGAGAAAACTTCTTGCCTGTGATGACGGAGTACCTGCAAAAGTCCCTGGGCATCCGCCATGTGGTGATCGCAAAGCGTCAGACAGCGGAGGAGCAAGCCTATAGTGTGTGGCTGGATGGTCAGTTGCAGCCGGATTTATCTGGCTCTCTGGAAAATTCCCCCTGTGATGTTGTGATCCGAGAGGGACTGTATTGCTGCCCTAGCGAGGTCCAGCAACGCTTCCCAGACTATCCATTTCTGACTCGTCTGAATGCCGAATCCTGCCTAGGGATTGCCCTCACAAATAACCAGGGCGAGATCATGGGTAGTCTCTGCATTTTCGATGATCAGCCTCTGACACAGCCGCAAAAGGCGATCGGCATGTTACTCGTGTTCGCAGCCCGGGCCAGTGCCGAGTTGGAGCGGCAGGCTGCCCTGGATGCCTTACATCAGTTGAACCAGGAACTGGAAAGTAGGGTAGAGGAGCGCACGGTTGAACTGCAACGGGCCAATCTTCACCTGCAGCAAGAAATGGCTGAACGGCAGAAGCTGGTGGCTCTGGTGGAGAATAGCTCAGATTTCATAGCCATTATCACGCTGGATGGCCAGTTGACCTACCTGAATCCGGCGGGACGGCAACTGGTGGGATTGGATAACACCACTGCCCTGAGTTCCCTGATGCTTTTGGACTTTCATTTCCCGGAAAATTGGGCCGCAATTCAGCACAAAATGCAATTGTTGAGCCAGGGAGAAGTCTGTCAGGAAGAAATTCAGCTCCGCCATTTTCGAACTGGGCAGGCTATTCCCAGCCAATGCAGTGCTTTTGCAATCAAACAGGCCCAGACCGGAGAGGTTGTGGCTTTCGCTGCTATCTTACGGGATATTACCGATCGTAAGCTGGCAGAAGCCGCCTTAGAAGAGTCGCAGCGGATGTTGCGGCTGGTGCTGGATACGATTCCGCAACGTATTTTCTGGAAAAACCGTCAGTCCCAATATCTGGGCTGTAACCAGATCTGCGCTCTGGATGCAGGGTTAACCTCACCAGAACAGATTATAGGCAAAACTGATTTTGAACTGGCCTGGAAAGCCTCTGCGGCAGATTACCAGGTCGATGATCAATTGGTGATGGAATTGAATCAGGCTAAACTCCACTTTGAAGAGGGGCAACAGCTTGAAGATGGCTCTTACCGCTGGTTACGCACCAGTAAAATCCCCCTCCATAATCCCAGAGGTGAGGTGATCGGAGTTCTGGGAGCTTACGAGGATATCAGCGATCGCAAGCAGGCTGAAACAGTGATCCAAGAAAGTGAAGCCCGCTATCGCCGGATCGTAGAAACTGCCGGAGAAGGAATCTGGGTTGTGGATGCCCATGATTACACAACTTTTGTGAATGAAAAAATGGCCCAAATGCTCGGCCTCCTACCCGAACAAATGTTGGGGCGGAATCTGTTCGACTTTATGGACCTGGATGCCCAACAGTTGGCAGAGCGATATCTGGCAGTTCATCGCCAGGGAATGAAGGAACAGTATGATTTCAGATTCAAGCGGGCCGATGGCTCTGATCTTTGGGCCATTGTGGCAGCCACTCCGATTCTGGATGAAGAGGGGCACTATATTGGGGGCCTGAGAATGGTGACCGATATCAGCGATCGCAAACGGGCTGAAGCCCAACTCCGGCGGGTGAATGAACAACTGATTCTGGCCAATGCGGACTTAGCCCAGGCAACCCGGCTCAAGGATGAGTTCCTCGCCAATATGAGCCATGAGTTACGAACCCCCTTGAATGCCATTTTGGGCATGTCCGAAGGCTTGCAGGACAGGGTTTTGGGGAATCTGAATGAGCGGCAGTTGAAGGCCCTCAGCACGATCGAGAACAGTGGCAGACATTTGCTGGATTTGATCAACGATATTCTTGACTTGGCCAAAATTGAATCTGGCAAGCTGGAATTACAGATAGCTGCTACCTCGGTGCAAAATCTGTGCCAGTCCAGCTTGAGCTTTGTCCGACAAATTGCCCTCAAAAAAAGTATCCATCTGGATATCTCCATTCCCACTGAGATCGGCCCGATCATGGTGGATGAACGCCGCATCCGTCAGGTTCTGATTAATTTGTTGAGTAATGCGGTCAAATTCACCCCGGATAGCGGCAGAGTGACCCTGCGGGTCAAATTGGAGGTTGGGATGGATCGGGACAGCGAGACCAACCGATCCCATTTATCCCCCGCAATAGCCCCCGCTTCTTTGCTGGCCTTTGAGGTGGAAGATACGGGCATTGGCATTGCGTCAGAAGATATGCCCAAATTATTTCGCTCCTTTGTTCAGATCGACAGCAGTCTGAACCGGCAGTACAGTGGTACAGGGCTGGGGCTGGCCCTGGTTAAACACCTGGTTGAATTACATCATGGTACCGTCCAAGTTAGGAGTACCGTGGGTCAGGGTAGTTGTTTTACCATTACCTTGCCGTATCAGAATGCAGCTCAAGCAAAGCAGACATCAACGGCCCCCCCTAATGTGCCCCAGGGAAGAGAACAAGGTGCTCAAAATTCTGAGCAGATCTCGATGAGGGCTGGGTCTGCCCAACCTCTGATTCTGTTGGCAGAAGATAATGCTGCCAATGTAGAGACCCTCTCTATTTATCTGACCAATTGGGGATATGAGTTGATGATCGCAAGGACAGGCCGGGAAGCCGTTGCTCTAGCTGCAGCCCATCGACCGGACATTATTCTCATGGATATTCAAATGCCTGAAATGAATGGGCTGGAAGCGATCCGCCAGATTCGCACCATACCAGAACTGCTTCGAGTTCCGATTATTGCGTTAACGGCACTGGTAATGCCCGGCGATCAGGAGAAGTGTTTTCAAGTGGGGGCCAATGAATATTTGTCCAAGCCCGTCAGCCTTAAACATCTGGCAAATACGATCTGTCAATTGTTAAATACCTGAATCAGGCAGGTAGGATTTATCAGTGCAGTTGCCTACCCGTTAAGGAACCCCACTAAGCTAGCCAGGGATGCCGCCAATTCTGCTGTGTCCACAGGCTTGGTCAGGCAAACCTGGAAACCAGAGCGCAGAGCCTGCCTGCGATCGCCAAACCTTGTAGCCGGGGTAAGGGCGATCGTCGCAATTTTCTGGGCTGGGGCTGGCTCAAGCGCTTTGATGTGACGAATCAGGGTGTAAGCCTGGTTATCTGGCAGTTCGGTATCAATCACCAGGGCCTGGGGCTGTATCTGGTCGAAATCGGTTAATGCCCTGCTGATGGAGGTCGCGATCGCAACTTGCACCCCGCGAGATTCCAGTTCTGAACGCAAAAAATCATCCATTTCAGGACTCATAACCAGAACACGCAAGCCGGTCAAGTCCAGTAACCCAAAGCGAAATTCAGGCATTTGATTTTTTCCCCATTCGCACATCAGCTCAACAATGGGCCTGAGCGTTGCTCCGAAGGGGGTAATGCTGTACTCGACCCGTCGAGGAACTTCCCGATAGTTTTCTCGATGCACCAGACCATCTTCTTCTAATTCCCGTAACTGCTGCGTTAAAACCTTGGACGAAATCCCAGGGATCAGGTGTTTCAATTCTCCAAAGCTCTTCGGATTTTGTCGTAGCCACCAGAGAATTACACTTTTCCACTTTCCCCCCATGCGCTTCAGAGTCACTTCAACTGGGCAACCATACTTCATAAGTAGTTGGGTGAAATTAAAGTAAACTAAATGCTGGGTTTCGGCTACGCTCAACTCTCCTCCAGAAAAGATTTTGAGCATTAAGCGGAGTCGAAATGCATCTTACAAATAATTCCGCCTTCCTACTTAGCTCAAGCATTTCCTGCATTGGTATCCATTTGGTAACTAAAGAGATCCCTATGTTAGGCTCTATGCGCTGTCGGGTACTAAGTCACCGGGTGAAATGCATGATCGAAAAAGGGGCTGGAAGCTCCAGGATGCATTCATTGGAAAACTGCTGTAAATCATAGAGGAACGATCGCGATGTCTACTCCAACCGGATTACCTCCTATCTTTGAAACCACTCCCATTGAGTTAGCGCCGAGTCAGATCATCGCAGAATTTCCAGTCAATACGTTCCTAGAAAGTATTGCGATCGCCCCTGACAATACGTTATTCATCGCCAACCACTTTGCAGGCCACATTATCCGCATCGGTCCCGATCAAACCCCAGTCACCCATGCAGTGATCTCAGGTAAAGCGACCGGTTTAGCGTTTCTCTCCGATGGGGATCTCCTACTGACGGGTTGGAATGAAGATGGGATTTCTACAATTTTTAAAGTTTCCTCCCAGGGGGTAGTAGAAACCCTGCTTACCGTACCAGAGGCCCTGTTCTTCAATGGACTCACCTATCTCACAGGGAATCGCTATGTGATTGCAGACTCCTATCGAGGGGCAATTTGGGAGCTAGATGCCGCCCAAGCCAGCATTCGCATTTGGCTGGAACATCCGCTCTTAGCCCGAACAGCGCCCGATCGAGAAATCCCTGCTGTCAATGGCCTCAAAATCTTCAGTCATGTGCTGTATGCCTCGAATACTGAAAAGCAGCACATTGTTCGGATTCCAATTCTGGACGATGCTCAACCGGGCGAACCCACAATTTTTACCAATCAAGTTAACATTGACGACTTTGCATTTGATTGCAACGGGACTTTATACGGCACCACTCACATTTACAACAGTGTGGTTAAGGTTACGCCTGATGGTACAGTCACCACGATCGCACAGGCAGAACAAGGCATGGCAGGAACTACAGCCCTGGCATTTGGTCGTACAGAGCCAGACCAGATGAGTCTCTATGTGGTGACGAATGGGGGCATGTCTCTACCCTTACCCACAGGACTTGAATCTGCAAAAGTTATCCGACTTGAAGTGGGTGCTGCAGGGTTGCCGCTGATCTGATCAGGCTATCTGGATAAGGATGGGGTGCAACCTGCCCAATATCCCTTTTGCCCTTTACCGTGAGGATTTCTACGGATGCATGCGTTGAATCAAGCAGAGGACCCACCTGTAACGGTTGATATTATTCAACAGGTAAAGCCTGGTTGCGAGACTGAATTTGAGCAAGTTTTGAGCGAACTGATAGAAGCCGCTCAAGGATTTGATGGACATTTAGGCGTCAACATTTTTCGTCTGACCAATCACAGCAACCCAGAATATCGCATTGTTTTTAAGTTTGACCACTTGAGTCATTTAAGCCGCTGGGAAGACGCTCCCATTCGCCGCCAGTTACTGGAGCGGACCAAGCGCTTTACTGTTGGTTCTAGCAAGTGGCAAAAACTGACGGGACTGGAGACGTGGTTTACCCTTTCCACTCAAGGGGCGATCGTGCCCCCGCCTCGTTATAAGATGCTAACGGTCAGTTTCCTGGCGATCTTCCCGTTGATTAATCTCCTCAACCTGGTGCTACAGCCACTGCTTAACCCGCTACCAGCATGGCTGCGTGGTTTGATTGTAACGCTGGTGATGCTGTCGCTGACAACCTATGTTGTCATGCCACGGATGACCAGGCTATTTGCCGGATGGCTCTATCCAAAATCGAAAGGGTAAATGCTGATGAGTCAGCGCAGTATACTTCACTAGAGCCACTTCCGTGTCTGAATTGCTCTGAATTCAGGCTAGCCAAGCTGTCTCAGGTAATCATTTCAACGGCACCACGATCAAGGTTATATTGGGCTCCGACAATTTTTACTCTGTTCTGCTGAATTAACTCAGCAACGGGCAGAGAAGATTTCAACTGTTCCACCACCAGCTTAATATTTGCCCGTACAGCATTATCGAGCAGATCGCCCGGTTCATGTTTGACTCTGTCTACTGCTGGTTGGATTGCATTGAGCAGAATGCTAATGTGGCCCAAAACTTCTGCATGTTTAACAGTTGCTGCTACTGCACCACATCGTTCGTGTCCTAACACCAGGACCAGTGATGTGCCCAACTCCTTTACTGCATATTCAATGCTACCCAAAATCGCATCATCTAGAATGTTTCCTGCTACCCGAATCACAAACAGATCGCCCAAGCCCTGATCAAAGATAATCTCTGGTGGCACACGAGAATCAGCACAGCCTAAGATGATGGCAAAGGGGTGTTGTCCGGTGGCAATTGCTCGTATTCGTTTGCTAGATTGATGATGATGCACCAGTTGACCAGCGACATAGCGCTGGTTGCCAGCCATGAGCTTTTCAAGAGCATGATTCGCGTTCATAGGGAATGAGCTTACAGCAACGATCGTTTTGTCATCGTTAGCCTATCACCCAGTTCTAAAGCAAATAGAATGCTATCCAACAGTTTGATCTGCTTTTTTAAAAGAGTTCTGCCAGGGAGGAGAGAAACCTCTTAAATGCACGGACTGTCCTTTATCCCAGGCGGTGGAGAGAAACCGGTCAACGGGTGCTCGGACAGATCCCAGAACACGATCGAGGCCTCCTGATGGTGGAGGAGCAGTTGGGATGAGGCCGTGATTTCACCAATGTCGGCACAGACCAGGTGGCGATCGGCAAAGAGGGTTTTCACCGCCGCCCCATGCTCGGCAGGGACGCTGAGCAGGAAGCCATAGCTGGGAAAGCAGACCAACCATTGCTCTAGCGCTACGTCGGGGGGAATGGGAATCCTATCCAGATTGAGAATGGCCCCACAACCGGAGGTTTCCAGTAACATCAGCAGGGTGCCGATCGTCCCTCCGTTGCTGATGTCTTTGCCCGCCCGACACCACTGGGCTTCTGCCAGGTGAGGCAGGAGGGCCAGGTCGGCCCGCAGGCGCACCGGATCGGCGTTGGTGGCTGCGTTCCAGAAGGGGTATTGGGGATGCATTTTCCCCCGCAGGTCGATCGCCATCAGCAGCCGATCGCCCGGTTGGGCCGCAAAACTGGTGAGCAGGTGGGTGGCTCGTCCCAGGATGGCTACTGAAAGAGCATTGTAGGGGCTGTGCCCGTTCGTATGTCCCCCAACGATCGGCACCTGATAGGTATGGGCGGCAGCCTGCATCCCCTCCAGCAGGCGCTGACTCTGGTCTGGAGAGGAACTCCAGAGTGTATCCACGACCGCGATCGGTCGTCCCCCCATGGCATAGATATCACTGACATTGACCATGACAGCGCACCAGCCCGCAAACCAGGGTTCCCGCTCTACCAGGAAAGGCATCATCCCCTCGGCAGCCAGGAGCAGGTATCCCTCCCCATCTGGAATAACGGCACAATCATCACCAGGCGGAAAGGGGGAGGGAGAATTGGGCAGGTGTTTCGCAATGAGCTGAATATCTTGCTTGTGGAGCAGGCCCAGTGATCGGTGGAGTTGGGCTGCTAATGCATCTAGCATAAGTCCTAGGAAGCTTTGATCAGGTTCAGGGATGGCCGTAGTTCGTCCCCAGGGGGATAGTAGTTCAAATCCGCTTCCATCAAGTGATGGGGCCGATCGCAGATCGTCAGCTCCTGCATCGATCGCCAGTGCAGCCGCTGGAAGAACCTAACATTTTGCTGTTGCACCGTCGCCAGAAACTGGCGACAGCCCCAGGTATTGGCGGTTGTCACAGCTTTTTCAATCAATCCTTTGCCAATCTGCCAGCCCTTGCGGTAACTGGGATGGGTGCCCAGACGCCCGCCATACCAGAGTCCCGGTTCAGGCTCATAAATGCGAACCACCCCCACGACCTGATGACTCTCGCGGGCCATGGCGATAATGGGATAGGCGATCGCATCGAATCCATCCTCATCCCCGGTTTCAAATAGTTGTTGTTCCTGACAGAAAATGAGTTGCCGCAGATCGAAGTAAGCGTCAATTTCTGCGGTCGATCGGGCCAGCTTAAACAGATAGGGCGAATCCGACCCTTCATTCAAAGACACAATTCAATTCCTGGCTATTCAAAGGTGGACAAGGCAGAACAGGCTCCGCATTTGGCGCATCCGGCTTTAATCGCGGTAGAAGACATCCCGGCTTGCCGCAGCAGGGTGCCTACAGCCTGATAGACCGCAACCATGAAGTCACTGCTGGGGGCTGGATGGTGGGCCAGGGGGGTGTGGGAGATGGGAACAAAGGGGACGACAAAAGGATAAACCCCCAACTGGATCAGCCGATCGCAGCCCTCGACCAGGGCGTCCAGGCTATCCCCCAATCCGGCCAGGAGATAGGTGCTCACCTGACCCCAACCAAAGACTTTGACAGCAGTTTCAAAGGCTTGAAAGTAATAGTCCAGGGGCACTTCCGCTTTCCCTGGCATAATCTTTGCCCGTACTGCTGGGGTGATCGCCTCCAGGTGCATGCCTAAACTATCCACACCAGCGGTTCGCAGCCGATCGAACCAGATAAAATCATCGGGGGGTTCGCACTGGGCCTGAATCGGCAAGTTGACCCGCTGCTTTACAGCCTGGGCACATTCGGTCAGGTAGGCGGCTCCCCGATCGCGGGTGTGGGGAGTGCCGGTGGTCATAACCAGGTGCTTCACCCCATCCAGGCGCATGGCAGCTTCAGCCACCTCCGCCAGTTGGTCTGGGGTTTTGCGGGCGATCGTGCGATCGGCCTCCAGGGATTTTTCGATCGCACAGAACTGGCAAACGGTAGCAGAGTCTCGATACCGCATACAAGTCTGGAGCACGGTCGTGGCCAGCACATCCTGACTGTGCAGCAGGGCAATTTTCCAATAGGGAATGCCTTCGGCGGTGCTGAGACTGTAAAACCGGGGCTGGGAGGGAAAGCTGACGGGGGCGATTGCCTCCCCTCCCCGATGGAGCATGGCCCGGTTTGAGCCTGCGTCTAACTGAACGCGATAGGGCGATCGGGCGGCGCTGCCGGTGTAGATGGGTACCATCACCGTTGTGCCGTCGATGGTGACGGCCTTGTGATCGGACGGCCCTGCTCCGCCTTTGCGACCGGCTGCCCCGATGTCCTGCTCAACCAGTCGCAGCCCCTGGGACTGAATCTGGGTAATTAACTGTTGCTTGTTCATGGATCTGTCCGTTGTGTTCTGGCGGAGATAGGTGGAGGGAATTTGAGGCAGGGGATGGGCTTACCACTGACCAGGGGCTGGTAGTGATCTGCAATTGCAGTAAATCGGGCCGGGAGTAGTGCCCGACGCAATCCATCATGCGTTTGCGTTTGGTAATCAGGGCGAAGTCTAAATCCGCGATCGCCATCCCTTCTCCTGCCGTAATCGGGGGGCACAGGGGTATTCCCTCTGGACCGATGATGGCCGTGTAACAGCCCCCGCTCAGAACCTTTTGCAGCGTCTCATCGGGGGTAATCTGGGCCACCTGATCCGGACTCAGCCATCCGGTGGCGTTGACGACAAAACAACCGGCCTCCAGGGCATGATGGCGGATGGTGACTTCAATCTGGTCGGTGAAGATCTGGCCCACCAGGGAACCAGGGAATTGGGCACAGTGAATCTGCTCATGCTGGGCCATCAGGGCAAATCGAGCTAAGGGATTGTAATGCTCCCAGCAGGCCAGGGCACCGACTCTCCCCACCGCCGTATCCAGTACCGTCAGACCCGCCCCATCTCCCTGACCCCAAACCATGCGCTCATGGTAAGTCGGCGTGATCTTGCGCCGTTTTAGTAGCAGGGAGCCGTCGGCATCAAAGAGGATCTGAGTGTTGTACAGCGATCCGTGATCCCGCTCATTCACCCCCAGGACAACGACGATGCTGTGGGTGCGGGCGGCCTGGGCGATCGCCGCTGTTACTGGCCCTGGCACCTCAACCGCCTCTTCGTACAGCCGCATGTGCTCCTTGCCCATCAACACGGGCGGTTGCACAAACGAGAAATAGGGATAGTAGGGAATGAAGGTTTCGGGAAAGACCACCAGTTGGGCTCCGGCTTGGGCCGCCTGGGCGATCGCCTGGATCACCTTTTCGGTGGTGCCTTCCCGACTGAACAGGACCGGGCTGATCTGGACTGCTGCTGCCCGAACTGTACGTGAGTCATCCATAGTAAGGGTCCCGCTAAAGGATCCAGTTAAAACTGTCCAGTTAAAGCGTCCAGGTATCCAGAATGAAGGCGTTATCCTTGCGATGCAGCAGAATCAGATCCAGCACATCCAGCGGATTGATCGGACGGATACCGGGAATCAAGGAAGGTTCACCATGGCCATAGAGGGCCTGCAGGGCAAAGCGGCAGGCATAGACCTTGCCCCCTTCGGCCATAAATTTGCCGATCTGGTCATTAAAGTTTTGGTGCCCAGGAAAGGCTGTATCCCCCAGCTTAGGAAAGCCCCGCTGCACCCCTAAGGTCACTCCCGGTCCATAGAGCAACACAGAGGTTTCAAAGCCTTTGCGGAGTAGCCGCAGGGCCTGGAGCAAATTCACAAACCCGATCGAGCCTTCAAAGGCAACAGTGTGGAAAGTGACCAGTGCCTTCTCGCCGGGTTCAGCTTTGACATCGGGAAAAACTTTCTCTTCGTAATCCACAAAGAAATCGCCAGTCTGATGGGCGGGCGTGGTTACTTCAGGCATGGGTGTTTCCTCCAAAGAATGCTGCCAGCGTAGGGCTACAGCAGCGGTGCTTTTGTATTGCGGATTACGAAAGCAGCAGGTCTACCCATAAGAGCAGGTGGGACGATCGGCCATGTCAGCATCTGTGGATTTTTCCTTCCCACCCCTATCGATTTCAACAGGTTACGATCCCAACAAGAACTCATCCACGACACTCCAGGCACTGGAGGCGGTCATCTTCCTGCGGGCAACGATGTAATCCGCCAGATACTGGGCATCCCTGGCAACGCCAGAAAACCGCCCAGAGCCCCAGGTATATAACCAGGGCAGGCCCAGGAAGTAGAATCCCCGCACGGCGGTCACCCCCCGTTCATGACCAGGATATCCTTTACCATCAAAGACCGGCACCTGAATCCAGCCAAAGTCAGACTGAAAGCCAGTACACCAGATCACGGTGCCAATATCAGCCTGCTCGTAATCCAGATGGGGTAAGGGGTCTGGTGGTTCCCAAACCGGCTGATACGGCGCTTCGATTGGGGCTTCAATCTGTTGGGTTTCAATGAAGGTGTCAATGCTTTTTTTAATGCTTTCTGCCACTGCATCAGCCTGATCTAAATTCTGCTTCAAGTCGTCCCAAAATTCGAGTTGATTGCCCTTGATTTGCTTCAACTTGCCATGCAATTGCATTCCCTCCAGGGCAAACTGCCGCAAGTTAATTTCCCGGCCCCCATCCCGACCTGTCAGATAGTGGTTGGTATGGGTTCTGACCTTTTCTTTTTGGGGGTGGTCCTCGATCGATAAATCGTAGTAGCCCATTTGATCGAGCCAATCCACCACGTCTTTGCCCCGATACTGGCGGGGCGATCGGGGGGCTCCCCCCACGCAGAGATGCACTTGCTTCCCAGCCAGATGCAAATCTTCGGCAATCTGACAGCCGGATTGTCCCGTCCCCACAACCAGCACGGCTTTGTCTGGGAGTACGGCAGGATTTTTGTAAGCTGAGGAGTGGAGTTGCTCGATCGATTCCGGCAATCGCTCTGCCATCCTGGGAATTCTGGGCCGATGATAGCCCCCCGTTGCAATCACCACCTGATCAGCCGTATAAGTTCCCTGAGACGTGATCAACTCAAAACCAGATTGCGCCTCATGCTGGCGAACACTGAGAACTGCTGTCTCTTCCTGTACTGGAAGATTAAATCGAGCAGCATAGGACTCAATGTATTGCACGATTTCATCCCTTTGCATAAAGCCATGGGGATCATCGCCGGGATAGGGATAGCCGGGTAACTGGCATTGCCAGTTAGGGGTGACCAGACAGAAGGAATCCCATCGTCGGGTCTGCCATTCAAAGGCAATCCGATATTTCTCCAGAACAATGTGCTCCACCCCTTTCTCTTGTAAGCAATAGCTCATGGATAGCCCTGCCTGACCACCCCCCACAATTACAACAGAATAATGTGTTTTCATTGGCTGATGTTTGACTAGAATTGCGCGGAATTATGTCGCAAGATTAGGCGGTGGCCCCAAGGGGGAATGTATTTTGCAATACGAAATCTGGAAGTCTAACGAAAAAACCAGGGTAAGCTAGCCGAGGGAAACCCCCTATCGATTGTTCTGGACTGAAATTACTTTTCGGGTATGGATATTAAGAAAATAGCCGTTTACTCCCAAGATTCCATGTCCCATGTAGCATTTAGTTATGTCTTGATACTGAGACTGAGCCGGTTGAACGCGATTCTGTTTAACCTTAGGTTGCAATCTAAATTTAAAATTTTCCAGGGCTAGTGATTTGGGGCAAACCCTTACCTGTCTTGGTCATCCGTCTGATCAATGACCTCAGGGATTTTTACAGCGATTGATTTTGCTACTGCGATCGTCCGTGACCCGCTTCTGATCGGGACCAATGCCACCGTTGCAGATGCGATCGCTCTGATGAGTGTGGGAGGAACGACCTGCTCCTATAGTTGTGCCGTTGACTCGGCGGATCAACTCCTCTTGGCCAAATCCCAAACCAGTTGTGTGCTGGTTGTTGAAGCAGGGCAACTGGTTGGTATTTTTACAGAACGGGACGTGATCCGGTTGTGCACCTCAGGCCGCCCCCCAGCGGAGGTCCAGATCACGACGGTGATGACCCATCCCGTCCTGACCCTGCAAGAGACTGACCTCACGGATTTGTTTGTGCCGCTACAGATCTTCCAGCGCTACCGGATTCGCCATCTCCCGGTGGTGGATGGACAGGGTCAGGTGCTGGGGTTGCTCACCCATGATGGGTTGCGACAACTATTGCGCCCGGTTGATCTGTTGCACCTGCGGCTGGCCTCAGAGGTGATGACCTCCCAGGTGGTTCAAACACAGCCAGAGACACCATTGATTGAGATCACCCGGCTGATGGCGGAACATCAGGTCAGTTCTGTGGTGATTGTGACCGAGCAAATCGAGCCCGGTGAACCACCATCTGTGTCTCCGATCGGCATTATTACGGAACGGGATATTGTGCAGTTCCTGGCGCTGGAGCTGGACTTTAACCAGGTTCATGCCTCCACGGTGATGAGTACACCCGTTTGTGCCGTTCCCCCCCAGACCTCGCTGTGGTTGATCCGGTCCTTGATGCAGGAACGGCGGATTAATCGGGTGGTCGTGACGGATGCCCGGGGGCACTTGCTCGGCATTGTCACCCAGACCAGTCTCCTGAGTGCCTTGAATCCCCAGGAAATGTATCAACTGGTCGAAACCTTAGAACAAAAGGTCACCCAACTGGAAGCTGAGAATTTGGCTCTCTTGCAGGCCCGCAACACAGAGTTGGAGCAACAGATTCAGGAACGCACGGTAAAACTGCAGACCCAGGCCGAGCGAGAACGCCTGCTGGCTGCAATCGCCACCCAGATCCTGGCTTCCCTGGATTTATCGGATGTCCTGAATACGACAGTGACGGCGGTACGGTCCTACTTACAGTGTGATCGGGTGCTGGTCTACCAGTTTGAATCCGATTGGAGCGGCATTGCCGTAGCTGAGTCTGTGGGGGATGGCTGGAGGCCCTCCCTCCACGATCGGATTGAAGACCCCTGCTTTCAGGAAAATGCGGCTCCCCTTTACGGGACAGGACAGAAAATTACGATCGACAACATCTACAAAGCAAACTATCCCGACTGCTACCTGCAACTGCTGGCACAGTACCAGGTGAAAGCAAATCTGGTCGTGCCGATTCTGGTCTCTGGAAACCTGTGGGGCTTATTGATTGGACATCACTGTAGGGATTTCTATTGCTGGCAGCAGACGGACCTGACCCTGCTGGATGGGATTGCCGTTCATCTGGCGATCGCAATTCAACGGGCGATCGCCTATGAGCAGAGCCAGGTTGAATTGGCCGAAAAACGCCAGGCCGAAGCAGCCTTAAAACAGAGCGAAGCCATCAATCGGGCCATCCTGGAAGCCATCCCAGATTTACTGGTCCGATTGTCACCGGATGGGCGTCATTTAAGTATTTCCTCTGGGGGCACCGTCAAAGTGCTCTATCCCGACGAAAGTCAGCAAGCCAGTACCATCTTTGATGTTCTGCCGTTGGACCTGGCAAACCAGAGGCTTGACCATGTTCACCGGGCATTAGAGACGCAAACCCTCCAGATTTATGAACAGGAGATCGAGATTGGGGGGGAACTGCGCTACGAAGAGATCCGGGTTGTCCCCAACGGTACAGAGGAAGCTCTGGTGATTATCCGAGATGTCACCGATCGCCAACGGGCTGAAATGGCCTTGCGTCAGAGTGAGGCTCAGAGTCATGCCATTCTGGAGGCCATTCCCGATTTCATGTTTCGGTTGGGAGCGGATGGCCGACATCGGGGTCGGGTGACGAGCTATCGCGCCCTGGATGTGGTTCCGCCTGAGGTGGATGTCAGCGGCCAGCATATCTCAGAGTTACTACCAGCAGAAGCAGCAGAACGCCAACTGCACTTTTTACGGCAGACATTAGAGACTGGAGAACTACAAATTTACGAACAGCAACTCCAGGTGGGCGATCGAGTGCAGTATGAGGAACTCAGGGTGATTAAAAGTGCGGACGATGAAGCCCTGTTTATGGTGCGGGATATCACCCAGAGAAAGCAGGCCGAAATCGCTTTGCAGGAGCTTAACCGGGAACTTGAAGCCAGGGTGGAAGAACGGACGGCGGCCCTGAGAGCCAGCGAAGTCCAACTCCGTAACCTGTCCGATCGACTGGAACTGGCGATTCATGCTGGTCAGATTGGCATCTGGGAGTGGGATATTGTGCGTGATCAGGTGTTCTGGGATGACCGGATGTATGAACTCTATGGCGTTCAGCGCTCGGACTTTGGCAATGCCTATCTGGCTTGGCTCCAAGCAATTCATCCGGATGACCCGGCTGCTGCTGAAACCATCTCTGAACAGGCCCGCCGGGGATTGCGCGAATACAACCTGGAGTTTCGGGTGATCCATGGGGACGGCTCCATCCGCTTCATTCAGGCCCATGCCTTGATTCAGCGGGATGCCGGTGGTAACCCCCTCCGCATGATCGGGATTAACTATGACATCACCGAGCGTAAACAGGCTGAAATCCAGATTCAGCAGGCCAACGAGCGCTTAACCCTGGCCAATGCAGAACTCTCCCGAGCTACACGCCTCAAAGATGAGTTCCTGGCCAATATGAGTCATGAACTTCGCACTCCGCTCAATGCCATCCTGGGCATGTCAGAAGGGTTACAGGAAGAGATTTTTGGGCCACTCAATCAACGTCAGCTTCGAGCGATTTCGACGATTGAAAGTAGTGGTCGGCATCTACTGGAGTTAATTAATGACATCCTGGAAGTTTCAAAAATTGAAGCGGGTAAACTCGAACTGGAAATTGCCTCGGTTTCTGTAAACCTGCTCTGCGAATCCAGTCTGGTCTTCATCAAACAACAGGCTTTGCAGAAAAATATTCAACTGCAGATAAACTTCCAGCCTAATCTGGGAGATATTGCGGTGGATGAACGACGCATGCGCCAGGTCTTGCTCAATCTATTGAACAATGCAGTTAAGTTTACCCCAGCCGGAGGGCAGGTGACCCTAGAAGTCAGAAGCCTTCACACCATGGAAAGGACCGGAATTAACACACCAGAGACAGGGCAGGATGATCAGGAGGTTCTGGCTCCTGGCTTCTGGATTCTATTTTCTGTGATTGATACGGGAATTGGCATCGCACCTGAGGACTTGGGTAATCTTTTTCAACCCTTTGTCCAGATTGATAGTAGTCTGAGCCGACAGTATGCAGGGACTGGCCTGGGATTGACCCTGGTCAAGCAAATTGTCGAGCTCCATGGGGGCTGGGTTACGGTTAAGAGTAAGGTCAAACAGGGCAGTTGCTTTACGGTGTATTTGCCCCAGCAGAGTAGCAGATTGTCCCTGTCAGATCCCCCGATCGCAGCCCCAGGATTGGTCGAAACGGATCCATCTGACCTCGATCGGGCAGGAGACACCTCTCTTGGAATTCCTGAAGCGATAGCAGCCGCCCCAGTCATTTTACTGGCGGAGGACAATCGGGCCAATATTGAAACCATCTCTGGTTATTTGAAAGCTCGCGGCTATCAGCTCATTCTGGCCCATGATGGGCAGGCCGCGATCGATCTGGCAACCAGGCACACCCCCGATCTGATTCTGATGGATATCCAGATGCCCAATCTGGATGGGCTGGAAGCAATTTACCAGATCCGGACCCAGCATCAGTTAGTCACGGTTCCGATCATTGCGCTGACAGCATTGGCCATGCCGGGCGATCGGGAAAAGTGCCTGGATGCAGGGGCAAACGACTACCTGACCAAACCGGTGAAACTGAAACAGCTAGAGTCCCTCATCCGACAATTGCTGAAGCATCGCTGCTCCTCTTCGGAATGAGAATTAAATAAAGTGCCCCATAGAAAGAATCCTGACATGAAAATCCTCATGCTTTCGTCTACCTTTCCCTATCCGCCTAGCCGGGGGGGAACGGAAATCAGAACGTTTAACTTGCTCAAGTACCTGAGCCAGCGACATTCTGTCACTCTGGTGACCCAAACCCAGGCCCATACTCCGGAAGCCGATGTAGCCGCCCTCCGAAACTGGGTGGATGAACTGGTGCTGTTTCCCCTGCCTGAGGAGCCGACCCAGGGTGGATGGATAGGAAAGGTAACCCGTCTAGCCGAAGTATTGCTTAAAACGACACCGCCCAATGTGCTGTATCGCTATTCGCCTGCCTTGCAGCAATGGGTGGACGATCGCGTCCGGGTAAGACAGTACGATGTCATCACCTGCGAACATAGCGTCAACGAAGCCTATATTCGGCCAGAGTTCCAGCAAACGGTGCCCACGATCGTGGATGTGCACAGTTCCGTCTACGGATGGACTCGAAACCACCTGGAGATGGGGGCTTCCCCCAATCCCTTCCGCGATCGCCTGTTTCTGCCCATCCTCTATCGGTACGAGAAGCGCTACTGCGCCAAGTTCTCAACCATTGTGGTCACCACAGAAGACGATCGGCTCCAGTTGCAACCGTTTAATGCAACTGCACCGATCGAGGTCATTCCGAATGGCGTAGATCTGGACCTGTTTCCCTATCGCTCCCCGGCGAAGGGTCGGGAACTGGTGTTCGTCGGAGCGATGGATGCATCTCACAATATTGACGCAGCCCGCTTCTTCAGCCTGGAAGTGTTGCCACAAGTGCGTCAGCATTATCCGGATGCAACGTTCACTATCGTCGGAGCCCGCCCCACCCCGGAAGTGGAGGCCCTGGGAGCTTTGCCCGGAGTAACCGTGACTGGACAGGTGCCTTCCATGGTGGAATACTTGCACCGGGCTGCCGTCTGTGTCGTCCCCCTGCGAACGGGATATGGCATCAAGAATAAGACCCTGGAGGCCATGGCAGCCGGAACCCCTGTAGTGGCCAGTGATAGAGGTCTGGAAGGGTTAGCCGTGGACAGCCCCCTGCGGGCCTTACGGGCTAATCGGGTGGAGGACTATGGCACTGCGATCGGGCAATTGTTTGAAAATTCGGAGTTGAGGTCTCAGTTGTCTCAGAATGGTCGAGCCCTGATTGAAGCGGAATATACCTGGGAACGGGCTGGTCAACGCTATGAGGAGGCTCTAGAACAGGCTGCCCTGAGAACTAAACAACTGGTTTAATGTCAGTAGACCTATAACGATGGAAATCTATCTCTTGAGATGGATTTTTTATTGCAACAAAATAAAGATTATTGAGGTTGGAAGACCTGTAAAACGCTGCATTGCAAAACGACTGCAAACCCATGCTAGATCTGCAATGGCAACCCTATGGGATAACGATCGGACTGGTGCTGATTGCTCCAGTCTTAACCCAACTGCTGAACTCAGTTCAGCTCTCTCCATACTTCACCTGATTGGTATTACAACGTCAGAACTGAAGTGGGCCAAACCGCAGAATGTTCAACCCTTACCTTTCCCAGCTATGCAGTCCCCACCTCTTGAGGCCAAGCCCTTGATTTTGCTGGCCGAAGACAACGAAGCCAACAGCACAACTCTGGCTAGCTATCTGGAAAATCAGGGATATCAACTCATCATTGCCAGAAATGGTGTGGAAGCTGTTGCCATGACCTTTGCCCAGAAACCTCAGTTAGTGATTATGGATATTCAAATGCCAGAAATGGATGGATTAGAGGCCATCCGGCAGATTCGGCAGCATCCAGAATTTCTTACAACACCGATTATTGCCCTGACTGCCCTGGCGATGCCTCGGGATCAGGAACAGTGTTTGGCAGCCGGGGCAACCGAGTATTTGAGCAAACCCGTTCGACTCAAAGAACTGGTTGTAATCACGCGGCAACTGCTCGCAGATGATCTACCTGAAACAGTCTCTGACTGATGCCAGAGGAGAAGACAATAGCCTTAAGCGCAACATCCCAGGGAACCGGTATCTCCCCAACTGAACAGCACTACATCAACAAAAATCTTTCAAAAGACTCTGCCGATACGGGAGGACTAAATAGATATCCTTGGGCCAGGTCGCAATGATTGTCACAGAGAAATATCAGCTCTTCTTCAGTTTCTACACCTTCAGCAATAACCTTTAAATTCAGCCCATGAGCCATTCGAATAATGGCCTGGATAATCGCAATCTTGCCTGGGTTGTGGGTAATGCTGCGGATAAAACTGCGATCGATCTTAACGATGTCAAACGGGAAGTGTTGCAAATAGCTCAGAGAAGAATATCCTGTCCCAAAATCATCAATCGCAAGTTGCACCCCAATGGACTTGAGCTCATCAATCATCCGAACAACTAACATGGAATCCTGGACTAGCAGACTTTCTGTTAATTCTAAATCCAGCAGTTCAGGTGCCAAATCCGTCTCCAGCAGAGTCTGAGCCACAATTTTGGCTAGCCCCTCTTGATTAAACTGACGAACTGATAAATTGACTGAAATCTTGAGCGGCGCAGGATATCTGATTTGCCACGATTTAGCCTGGGCACAGGCTTTTCTCAAAATCCATTCCCCGATCGGCCCAATGATGCCTGCTTCTTCCGCAATCGGAATAAACGTGGTGGGTGAAATCATGCCACGTTTTGGATGCTGCCAGCGTAGAAGGGCCTCTGCACCTACAATCTGTCGATCCTGAAGCCTTACTAAGGGTTGATAGTAAACCTGTAACTCCTGATTTTCCAAAGCAAAATGCAAATCATTTTCCAGAACCAGTTGTTCAGAACCACCGATTTTAAGAGCGGCTCTCTGGATCGAGAGTTGTAGATTTTTGCTTAGCTCTTCTGCTGTTACCAATGACTCTAAAATCTCAACTTGTTGCTGATGCTTTTGCAGAGCCATTCTAATTGTTGCATGCAGTTCCCGCTCATTGAAAGGCTTCAGGACATAACCATAAGAACCTGTATTTTCCGCTCGTTGCAATGTTTTATCATCCGCATAAGCAGTCAAGTAGATCACTGGAATACCATAGTTTCTATAAATTTTTGTGGCTGTTTCTATCCCATCTATCTCTCCTTTAATCACAATATCCATCAAGACCAAATTGGGTTTCTTCTCAGCAGAAGCTTTCAAGGCTGCTTCTCCCGAGGAGACGATATCCAACACCTGATACCCCAATCTCTTAAGTTTTCTACTTAGATTTTGAGCAATTAATAATTCATCTTCAACAATCAGAACATTGATCTCATGCATCATAGTTTTCTTGTGAAAATTTTGTTCCTTGTCTGTTCTTTGCATTTTATTCTATTGGGGGATTTCTCATTTCAGAAAGTGGGCTCTCATTATGCATATTTCCTTTTTTCAAGATCCTGTCTGGCTCTTTTTAATATGAATTCAAAACTAGAATCATCAGAATAATAGGAGGCCATACCAATATTAATCGTCAGTTGAGTACGTTGTCCTAGCAGTGCAATAGGCGTGTCTGCGATCGCTTGTCTCACCTGCGCTGCCACTACCCCCATCTCATCACAACTCGTTTCGGGGGAAAAAATGATGAATTCTCCCGAATTCAATTGACCGATATAATCTAGTTTATGCAACATTAATGAGGCTATTTTTATAACCACATCCCGCAATGCCCTACTGAAGAGACAATCATCAGCTTCAAGCGTGTAATTTGACCAATCCACCTGCATCATCAGGACTGAAAAGGTCGTAGACACCGAAAAGTTCCGGTTAGCCTGAACCGTCAACTGAAAATCCTTCTCTGCCAGAGATAAGAAGTGATCGCAATCCAGGATGCTAGTTGCAGGATTTATCTGAACCAGTCTCAGCATCTCAACGACCCGTTGATGATGTCCCATAGCAACTTCGATCGTTCCCTTGAGTTGTTCCTTCTTAAAGGGCTTCACCATAAAACCGTAGGCTCCAGTTTCCCTGGCTCGTCGAATTGTTGCACTATCGGTATAGGCTGTAATGTAGATGATAGGAATTCCATACTGGTTCTGAATTTTCAGAGCTGCTTCAATCCCGTTTATCTGGCCTTTAATCACAATATCCATCAGGACTAAATCAGGTTTTTTTTCACCAGCAACCTCGATAGCTGCCTCTCCAGAAGAGACAATATCCACAACCTGATAATTTAGTTTTTTAAGCATCCTGGCCAGGTTATGTGCGATCAAAAGTTCATCTTCAACAATCAGGATACTGATGTTCTCCATCGTTAAAATCCTCAAACTCTTTGTTGATAATGAAGCTCTGAAAAAGTTAGTTCGATCGTGGTTCCACTATCTTGAAAAAGCTCAATATTTCCTTCTAATTGCTGGGTGAGTAAGCAGATCAATTGAAACCCCATAGACTCAGTGGTATGGGCATCAAAATTATCAGGACAGCCAATGCCATCATCTCTAACCACAACCGTGATATGACGATTTGTTCCTTTTGCACTCAACCAAAGATGGCCGGTTCGCTGCCCCGGAAAAGCATGCTCAAATACATTGGAAACCAGCTCGCTCACAATTAATCCACAGGGCATAACCATTTCAATATTTAACCAGATTGAGTCCAAATCCGTGTGAACCTGAATTCTTTCAAAGTTCATACTGGAAGAAAACAATAATTGATTCATCAGAGTTGCCAGATATTCACCCAGATCGATTTGAGCCAAATTTTGGGATTGATAAAGCTTTTCATGAATCAAGGCCATAGATTGAATCCGATTTTGACTTTCACCAATCATTTTGATCAATCTCTGATCCTCAATATAATCCGTCTGCCACTCTAGAAGACTAGACACAACCAGCAAATCATTTTTAACGCGATGATGAATCTCTTTTAATAAAATCTCTTTTTCTTGGAGTGAGCTTTGGAGTTCCTCTTTAGCCTGTTGCAATTCTCTTAAGGTATATTCTCGCTGGCTGAGTTCTACCTGCAATTGCCCATATAGTTGGGATTGTTGAACTGCAAAGCCCACCTGGATCGTTAATTTCTGGAGCAGTTCAATTTCCCAGGATAGCCAGGAACGAGGTTGCTCACAGTGCTGCACAATCAGAAGCCCCCATAACTGTTGATCTTGCGAATGACCCTGCAAAATCGGAACAATAAGATTAGCTCTCACTTGAAACTGTGCCAATCATGGCAACCCGATTACGACCCTGTCGTTTCGCCTCATAAAGGGCTCTATCAGCTCGTTCCAGAATCATTTCAAGTTTCTCATCGCCGATTTGATACGTAGTCAAGCCGATGCTGACCGACAATTTAATGCTCTGGCTCTGGTGTTCTAGAGAGACTGCAGTAATCGCATGGCAAAGGCGTTCAGCCACTGCCATGCCCCCCGCAGCACTGGTTTCAGGCAGGATAATTGCAAACTCGTCCCCACCCAAACGCCCCACAAGATCGATCTTGCGTAATTTATGGGTAATTGCTGAGATTGTAGCTTTGAGCACTTCATCCCCTAACCCATGTCCATAGGTATCATTAATTTGCTTGAAGTGGTCCAGGTCTATTAACAGTAATGAAAATGAAGTTCCATAACGACAGGATCGACGGATTTCTTGCTCTCCCAATGCATAAAAATGGCGACGATTTGCCACCTGAGTTAAAGGATCTGTGATCGCCAGATGCTTCGTAGATTTAATTTCTTGATATTGGCTTAAAGCCATCTTGATAACAATATGAACTTCTTTTTCCTTAAAGGGCTTCAGGATATAGCCATAGGCTGAAACCTCTGCAGCCCGACCTAAGGTCTCGTCATCTGCATAAGCCGTGATAAAGACAATTGGAATGTCATAGCTCTGACGAATTTTGGCTGCTGTTTCTATGCCGTCTAATTCTCCTTTAATCACAATATCCATTAACACTAAATCCGGCTTTTTGATCGCAGCAGATTGGATAGCTGCATCTCCTGAAGAGACAACATCAACAATTTGATAGCCCAGCTTCTTCAGCGATCGAGCCAGGTTATGAGCGATTAGTAATTCATCTTCAACAATTAAGATATTAGTCGGAAGCATTAGTCTGTAATCTCTTGTGATACTGAAGCTCTGCGAAATCGAAGTTAAGTACTGGGCACAGAAAAAGAGTAAGATTCTGAGGAAAAATTACATAGGAAACTTAAATAGAACAGTTAATAGCCCATCTTTTTCAGTGTCCGAGATAGGGTATGGGCAATAAGCAACTCATCCTCAACGATCAAGATATTAATGCCAACCATTAATTTAGAGTCTCTTGCGGTATTGAAGTTCTGAGAAGGTGAGATGGAAGATTGTGCCATTATCTTGATGCATCTGAATTTTTCCTTCCAATTGTTGGGTCAAAAGACAAACCAGTTGCAACCCCAGAGACTGGGTATTCCGGAAGTCCAAATTATCCGGAAAACCAACTCCATTATCCTTAATTGTTATCGTGATTTGCTTGCGATCATTCGCAGAAACCTTCAGCCATAGTTGCCCTTTACTTTGATCTGGAAATGCATGTTCAAATACGTTAGAAATTAACTCACTCACAATTAGCCCACAGGGAGTTGCTGTCTCAATATTGAGAAAAACTGGTTCAAGCTCTACGCTAAATTCAATCCTTTCGTCATTCAAATTGAAAGAAAATAATAATTGCCTCGCCAGAGTCTCCAAATAATCACTGAAATTAATTTCAGCAAGATTTTCAGATCTATATAATTTTTCATGGATTAGGGCCATGGATTGGATGCGATGCTGACTTTCTTCAAAGATTTTGATCACAGCTACATCTTGCAGATAATCAATCTGCCAATCTAGAAGACTGGAAACCACCAGCAGATTATTTTTGACGCGATGATGAATTTCCTTGAGCAAGATTTCTTTTTCTTGTAGAGATGATTTTAGTTGTTCTTCTGCAATCTTGCGATCCGTAATATCCCGACAAACACAGACCAATCCGCCGCCTTCGATTAACGTGAGAGAAACTTCCTCCGCAAAAGTAGATCCGTTCCGTCGTCGGGCTGTGGCTTCTCCTTGCCAGTGACGATCTCGACCTAACACAGGAAAGATTTCTCGCTGAAACCGCTCAATTTCCTCAGGTTGATAGAGTTCTTGCCAGGTCCTACCGATGAGATCCGCCGGAGTTTCATAGCCAAACAACCGCACATGGGCATCATTGAGATAGATGTACCGATCGTCAGCACCCAGAATCGCAATCCCATCGATTGCAGCCTCTACCGCAGCCAACTGACGCTTCAGGGAGCGTTCTGATTTCTCTCGTTCTGTAACATCCCGATATTGCCAGAGATGACCCCGATAAATTTGATCCACAAAAACAGGCACATAATCAAACTCAAAAATCCGTTCATCAACCAGATAAAGCACTTCCCCAACGACTGCTTTTTGACCTGCTAAAATCTCCTGAATACGGGGCAGGAAATGGTCTGGATCTTGAAAGAGGTGTTTGGATTGTTGGGCAGTCTGCTCACAGTTCATCCCAATTAAGGTTTCTGGAGGTACTGGGATATGAAAGAGATTACAAAAAGCCTGATTGACAACGACGATATTACGAAACTCATCTTCCACCAGAATCCCAGCCTGCAAGCTCTGGATTAAGGTAGTGAGTCGCGATGCGATCGTCTGAGTCTGCTGCTCTGCAAGCTTGCGCTCTGTGACATCTGTTTGGATGCCAATATAGTGGGTCAGATTGCTCTGTTCGTCATATATGGGTGCAATGCTCAGTTCATTCCAGAAAAGGGTGCCATCTTTGCGATAGTTACGCAGGGTCACAATCCCACTCTGGCCTTCTGTTAGCACACCTCGGAGTTCCTGGAGGCCAGGTTGCTGTGTATCTTTGCCCTGGAGAAATCGGCAATTACGTCCCAACACTTCTTCTGCTGAGTAACCAGTGATCTGTTCAAAGGCCGGATTTACAAAAATCGTGGGGTAATCCGATCGACGGGCATCAACAATTACAATTCCATTGCTGCTGGCAGCAATCGCTCGTCCCTGAAGTTTCAAAATCTCTTCGATCTGGGACGCTGGGGGAACATCTTTGAGTTCCGGAGATCCTGGGCAGGACTCCTGCTGCAAACGAACCCTATTGAATTCGCCCATCATCCAGAAGAGATCGGTGGAACACTCAAGCATCCGATGTTCCAACTTTTCAGTGAGTTGCTCGATTTGAGCATTCTGAGCCTCCAGTTCTCGAGAGAGCGATCGCATCTGAAGATGCAGACGAACGCGAGCCGAAACTTCTTCGGGTCGTAAGGGTAGGGTGAGATAATCTACAACAACTGCAGGCAAAGCAGCCTGAGCGGACCAGGAATCCACAGCAGACATCAGAATGATTGGAATCGACTGTGTGTGGGGATTGGCCTGTAATTGCTGGCAAAATTCCAAACCCTCCAGATCAGATAGCGTGCTATTGAGCAGAATTAAATCCGGTTGGGTTTCCCGAATCTGAGCGATCGCTGCCTGTCCTGCATTTGCACTACTCAAGAGCCATCCTGTTCCCTCAAGCACCTGCTTCAACACCCCCAAATGCTCAGGATTGCCATCTATCAATAAAATCACGGCCTGATCGGGCAGGAGGGACATATACTTGATTCTCAAAATTAATGCATCACACCATAGAGAGATTACCCCCTCTCTATGATTATAAGTTTGGATAGAATGTTAGGCTGGGTGGGAGATTGGAGTCCCGTAGTTACCCCAGGCCTCATGTTCGACTATCTGGATAAATCAGAAATTTCCCGGTAGTCATGGAGACAGAGTTGGGTGGCTCGCACTAGCTACAGGATTCTTGGCCAAATTGCCCTGCTTTCTGCTTTTCCGGTTTCCTGGCATGTCCGGTAGACCTGCAAGGAGGTAATGTCCCTGACCCACAAACTAAAATCACAGTTGTAGACCTACTACCGAAGAACCTTAAAACTCTTAAGAATCAATCATCTCAAGGGTTTTAGACCTAAGCGGGTGATGGGACTCGAACCCACGACATTCAGCTTGGGAAGCTGACGTTCTACCACTGAACTACACCCGCAACAACCACTCGCTACTCGTTTTCTAGCATGGAAGCCTATTATAACCAATCCCTCCCGGATTGGGAAAACCTATTCAGTGATTTGTCAATTAAATCTTGAGCGGGCATAGGGGACTCCCCTATCCGTCAAATTTTTGACGCTATGCACTTCAAGCGATCAAAAAAAGGGTGGAACATGTCCACCCCTCAACCTCATTAGAAGTTGTCGTCGAATCTATCCAGGTAAAAGCCAGAATCAGTTAGTCACCGGGCCAGACTTCAGGCGCTCCAGGATCTGGTCAATCTTCTTAACCGCCTGTGTGTTGCCCTTGCTGGCATAAATCTGTCTAGCCTGCATGAAGGCATCCGTAGCATCGGCCTTTTTATTCTGCCGGACCAGTGCAATCCCCAGATTGTAGTAAGCGCTGCCATTTTGAGGATCTATCTTAATGGCCTGGTTGTAAGCTTCAACTGCAGCTTCAAACCGATCGGCATCGTCCAGGGCATTTCCCAAACCCACGTAGGCTGGCACAAAATTGGGATTTCTCTGAATAGCCTGCCGGTAAGCCTTAATGGCCGCTTCATACTGTTTCAGATCATACAGCGCATTCCCCAGACTATTGTGCCCCTGAACAAAATCAGGTTTCAGCTCAGTGGTCGTTTGGAAAGCCCTAGCCGCCTCTTGCATCTTGCCAACACGGGCCAGGGTAATGCCCATGTTGTAGTAAATCATCGGCTCATTCGGATCAATCTTGATTGCTGCCTTATAGGCTGAGATTGCTTCCTCAGGGTTGCCACTGTCGTCTAGGGCATTCCCCAGGCCAACATAAGCATCCACATAATCTTTCCTGATCTGAATGGCCTTTTTATAGGCATTCACCGCTTCTTTGAACTTGCCCTGATCATAGAGTTCATTACCGCGCTGATAGTAGGTCTCAGCGCTTTCAGACTGAACCATTAAATCATAGGGGTCAGCCTTGACAGCATTGGCAGAACTCTGATCTGCAGCCCGCTCCAACCCGTTAGCAACCGTTCGACTCGGAGTGGAACCCTTCTCCGCAGAAAAGCTCTGGCCGACTCCAGTAAAAAGTGTTAAACCCGCGATACCCAATGCGACTGGGATCTTAACTTGCCAAGAATTAGAATGCCTCATCTCTAGTAGCCTCGTTCAGCTTGCATCTGCTTGAATAATCTGCCTTACCAACCCGTTATCATTCTGTCTGTGTTGATATTGAGTTGATAGCGAAAGGTATAGATGTCTATGATCAGGGATACTTTGTGTACGTGTCGATTTCCGTAAAAATAATTTCAATAACTGGCCCTAGCTGGGTAACAGGGATGTTTAATCCAACTGAACTATTGATCAATAGCTTTGTCGATCAGCTCAAAGAGGGCTACCACCGCACCTATGGGGGCTGGAAGTCTGACTATCAAGACATTATCGCCTGGGCCGGTAATATGGCTCTGGAAAATATTGCCAACAGTGATGCCCTGTATCATAACGTCGAACATACTATCCTGGTAGCGCTGGTTGGGCAAGAAATTCTCCGGGGCAAGCATATTCGAGAAGGCGGGGTTTCCTGCGAAGACTGGTTACACTTCATCATTTCCCTGGTCTGTCATGATATTGGTTACGTCAAAGGTGTTTGCCAGGACGATAAAGACGGCTACTATGCAACTGGGCAGGATGGGAATAAGGTCAAGCTTCGAGCTGGCTCTTCCGATGCCAGTTTGACCCCTTACCATGTCGATCGGGCAAAGTTGTTTATCGATGAACGGTTTGGTGGGCACCGACTCATTGATGCCGATGTCATCAAACAGAACATTGAGTTAACCCGCTTTCCTGTGCCTCTGGCTGGCGACCATAAGGATACAGTGTATTATCCTGGCTTGATTCGGGCATCTGATTTAATTGGCCAGCTCAGCGATCCGCGATACCTGAAAAAGATTTGCGCCCTGTTTTATGAGTTTGAGGAAACAGGCGTGAACAAGCATCTGGGTTATCGCACACCAGAAGACCTGCGCAAGAACTACCCCAAGTTCTATTGGCACGGGGTCTATCCTTATGTCAAAGATGCGTTAAACTACCTTTCTCTGACCCAACAGGGGAAACAAATCGTTGCTAATCTCTATTCCAACGTTTTCGTCGTAGAGCACGAAGTATGAACTGGTGGCAGAAACTCAAAAACAATCTCCTGGCACGATTGGGTGCAATCATTCTTCTGGCATTTTATTTGCTGGTCTTTACTGCTGATTTCGTTGCTCCCTACAGTCCCTGCGATGAAGCGTCAATTAACCAGGGGTTTTGTCGGCCCCAGCAGGATGGAGCTTTACTTCCACCCACCCAAATCCATTTTTGGGATCGGTCAGGGCGATGGGTTGGTCCTCATGTCTATCCGACGATCCAGGGACCGGTGGATCTGGAAACGGGCGATCGTAACCTGATTATTGATTGGCAAAAACCCTCTCCTATTCATCTGTTGGCCCAGGGAGACTCCTACAACTTTTTGCAAATCAGGCTGCCCCTGCCAGTACAGGTAATTCCCCAGTTAAAAGTCGAGGACATTGAGATTTTCAAGGGATTCCCCGGTAATGTCCATCTATTCGGAACCTCAGGAGAAGGCAAGATCAATCTGCTAGGCACAGATGAACAGGCCAGAGATCAATTAAGCCGCCTGATCCATGGCGGGCGGATTAGTCTCACCATTGGTCTGGTCGGGGTGGCGATTACCTTCCCCCTGGGCATGCTCGTTGGAGGCATTTCTGGCTATTTTGGGGGCTGGATAGACAGCGTCTTAATGCGGTTGGTAGAAGTGCTGATGACCATTCCAGAAATTTACCTGCTGGTGGCACTAGCGGCTGTCCTTCCTTCTGGGCTATCGAGTAGTCAAAAGTTCTTACTCATTGTGCTGATCACCTCCTTCATCCGATGGGCAGGCTTGGCCCGTGTGATTCGGGGTCAGGTTCTGTCCATCAAGGAACGGGAGTTCGTTCAGGCTGCCCGAGCAATGGGCGGAACCCCCCTCTACATCATCCTTCGCCATGTTCTGCCCCAAACCGCCACCTATATTATTATTGCTGCCACCCTCTCTATCCCCAGCTTCATTGTGGCGGAAGCCGTCCTGAGCCTGATTGGTTTGGGCATTCAGCCTCCTGATCCATCCTGGGGAAATATGCTGTCTCTGGCGACCAATGCCTCGATTCTGGTGTTGCAACCCTGGCTGGTCTGGTCTCCGGCTTTTTTGATTGTTCTGACCGTCCTTGCTTTTAACCTCCTGGGAGATGGACTCCGAGATGCCCTTGATCCCCGCAGTTTGCGCCGATGAAAACCTCGGTTAGGCTTTTAGGGCCACTCAGAAAAGTCCTGGGTGAACTGAGCTAGGGACAAAAGATGGATCTGTTGATCGTTTTGGGCAATCTGTCGATCGCGATCTGTCACATAGCCCCATTCCGCCAGGAATAGCCGGACATCCGCCAGATCTGGCTGCTTTTGTACCCCCTGGAGGGTCTTGAGGCGATCCTCTACAAACCACACGCGATCGGGAGTCAGATGATGTGCCGCCAGCAGTTCGCGCAAGGACTGGGCCTTGGGTTTCCGGGATTCTTTGCCAATAATCTGGTGTTCAGCCAGCCCGATTCCCTGCTGCTGCAACAATTGGTGTACAAACCGGCCTTCTTTCGTCGTAATAATGATGAGCATCAGAGGAGAGGTGAGCCAGGTTTGCACCTGCTCTACTACACCAGGATAGAAGCGATGATTTGCCAACCAACTCTCCAGGTCAGCAGCAATCCATTCATCTCGCGTTCCATCCAATAGGGCAGACAGTTCAGTCGGAACCAGCTTCGCCTCTTGCACCAGTTGTTCTGCCAAAGTCGGCCAGTGAGATAAAATTTCGTCATCTGGAATATTCTGCAACAGGGCCTGCAGCAGGATCGGCATTTCCCAACCCGTTTCAATCACCGGACGCAACCGGTAGAACCGATCGGCTACTCCCTCCGGTGGGCTGGAAGGACCATCCGGCCATATTCTACAGTAAGCCCGCCAGGTGGACTGGAAATATTCAATCAATCCATCACACAGCACACCATCGAAATCTAATGCCAGGAGGGCAGGGGTTAAAGCAGCCATAGATTAGGTGAAATTCTGCCAACAGTCTACTGGTATTTCGTCAGGTAAAATCAATTTCTGCAATTCCTCGCTTCTGACGCGCCATTTCGGCGCATCGGCGCATTTCATCCCAGAGCATCCGAGCTTCGTGGACCGCTTCCAGGACGATCGTGGGGCTGGAGGGGTCAGTCGTCATCAGCTCCAGGGTACTGAGACCAAACAGACGCAGGAAGAGGGGTTGAACCAAGGTGACATCCCGAACCCGATAGAGCTCTATCTCTTCAGTTTTCCGATTCAAAATTCCTTGACTTATAAGAATCCGCTCAGTGGTAATGGTGTAAGAATTGCTTTTCACCTGTAGCCATTGCCAGAAAGCCATCCACAGCGATCCCAGGCAGATAATCAGCAATCCCCCCAGGACCAGACCACTGAAGTTATGGTCTCGCACAGGAGGCCATTGCCAGCAAAAGATTGCTGCCACCCAGCCCAGCCCGATCGTGATGCCACAAAAGAAGTAAGTGCCCAGGTTGGTAATCTGGGATGGCGATCCCTGCCAGAGTATTTCTTCACCAGGTCGGTTTTGACGTCTTGTCATACATGAAGATAATGACTAACAACCAATAACAGGTTCAATCGGCGCTGAGGTCCACCAGTCTTGGTCCTGAACCAAGGTATGGACTTGCCATTGAAGATCTGTTTGAGGATAGTCTACTCGATAGTGGCCACCCCGGCTTTCGGTTCTAAAGGCCGCACTTTTGAGCATCAGGAAAGCGATGTCCAGCAAATTCCGCGTTTCTCCCCAGAGCCGAATTTGGGATTCCACCGTTGTTCCGACCCATTCTATCGCCTGTCCTGGAGGAAGACCCAGGAAAGATTGACTGAGGGGAAGGTCAGTAAACATCTGCCGCCAGGAAATAATCTGGGCGATCGCGGGTTCCAGGGTCTGCCAATCCCGGCAGATGCCCGCACTCTGCCAAACTAGCTTGGGCAGCAGCGATCGCACGTCCTCCAGCCAAATTTTTTGCCCTTCCCAGGCTTCAGGCACGATTGCTAATGCCTGGAAACTGGGAGGAACCGGGTGATCCTTGCCCTGCTCTTTTTTGGAAAACGCAATGTGTCCTAGCTGCGCCCCAAACACTAAGCATTCCAAAAGAGAATTGCTCGCCAAGCGATTGGCTCCATGAACCCCGGTACTGGCCGTTTCCCCCACACTATAAAGACCCGCAATGGTGGTGCAACTCATCAGATCAGTCGCAACCCCCCCCATCCAGTAATGGGCTGCAGGAGCCACGGGGATAGGTTCTCTCAAAATATCAATCCCCCATTTCTGGCAAACCTGAATAATATTGGGAAAACGGTGCCGAATCCGATCTTCTGGAATGGGTCGCAGATCTAACCAGACCTGAGCTGTTGCTGGATCTGCTTCAGTTTGCTGCAAATGGCTGAAGATGGCCCGGCTAACGACATCTCTAGGGGCCAGTTCCCCATCGGGGTGATAGTCAAAAGCAAAGCGCCTGCCCTGTCGATCGATCAAATGGGCTCCTTCCCCACGGACCGCCTCACTGATCAAAAACCGGGGAGCCCCGGCTTTGGTCAGAGCTGTCGGATGGAACTGCATGAACTCTAAATCCCGGAGCAACGCACCTGCCCGCCAGGCGATCGCAACCCCATCCCCCGTACTCACTACCGGGTTTGTGGTTTGGGCAAAAACCTGTCCACCCCCACCCGTTGCCAGAATCACCGCCCCGGCCTGTAACCAAATCAGGCGATCGCTCTGGAGCAGGTTGACGCCCCGACAATGACCCGTTTGGGCATCCAGCCACAGGTCCAGCACAAAAGTCTGTTGGAATACTTGAATATTTTTGCGGCTTAAGACTTGGGCAGCCAGAGTGGTTACCACAGCCCGACCAGTTGTGTCAGCCGCATGCAAGACCCGTCGTCGTGAATGGGCTGCTTCCAGAGTCAGGGCCAGTTCTCCTGCCGGGGAACGATCGAAGGCCACTCCCATCTCAACTAGTGTGCCAATACAATCGCTGGCATGTTCAACCAGGAATCTGACTGCCGAGGGATCACAGAGCCCTGCCCCAGCCCGCAAAGTATCCTGAAAGTGGAGCTCAACGGAGTCTTCCGGAGCGGTCACAGCAGCAATTCCACCCTGAGCCCAGTCACTCGCTGATAGGGATAGGGTTTCTTTAGTTATCAACCCTACCTTTAAAGTCTCAGGAAGGCAAAGGGCGGCGTACAAGCCCGCCGCCCCAGCACCAATTACCAGAACATCAAATTGATCGAACAAATCGAGACTCTGGCTCCGTTATTTATAGATGCCGTTATTGTAACGATCACCACCCTCTACCAAGGCATTTTCAACCGAAGTTACCGTAAAGTTCCCCAGGTTAGCCTTCAGAGTCTCTTTCTGGCTATCAGTCAACCCTGGGATTCTCAGCACATCCCCAACTTCTTCAAAAGGAGCGTTTTTGAGAACCAACTTGGCCAGAGTGGGGTACATCCCTGGATATTGCATGAACGCCCGGACATTTGTATTATTCAAATCAATTTTTTTGCCGAATTCAGTTTTCAGCTTGTCATCCATCGCGTTGCGGATGGGTTCTGCTGCTACTAGAACAGAGGCTGGACGGACTAGTAGCCCACCCAGATTAGCAGCATGGGCAGGCTGAGGCATGGGCCATCCAGCCAAACCAGCCAGGACAACAGTCAGAACCGCAAACCAACGAACGAAGCATTTCATCGAGCCAGACCTCCCTCTCATAAAACTATAAACTTTTACCCATTCTCTTTAAGAATCATGCCACAGATGCTTGACCTGGAGGCATGACATCATACCTCCAGCAAGGTCAAAGACAAACCCTCAGTTCAAATGGGTCTCACATACCATCAGATTAAAATTGGCATCTGTATGCTTATGTTCTGTATCCTCATGCTCTGTATGCTATCGTACACGGGGACACTTTTTGACCGATGTCACCCTGCTTTTTCTAGCTTTTCCAGAAAAGCCCCCAGGCTGTTGAATGAGCAGGCATGGGTCAGAGTTGGAACATCGTAGCCCTTCAGATGTACGGCATGCTCCTTGAAGATATCTGACGTCGTATTTAAGCTGGAACAGTAGCGATAGGTCGTTTCTCCTAAGGCCAAATCCAGACCAATTTGCTTGGTACAAGTCTCCAAGCGGAAGGCTGCGTTAACCGTATCTCCCAGGGCCGTATAGTCCGGACGATCGCCGGTACCCGTATTGCCGACCATGGCATACCCTGTATTGATCCCTGCCCCCACGCGCAGGGGAAAGGGAAGGGGATACTGATTGTGCAAATCGCTGGTCATTTTATGGAGAGCATGAACAGCCCGAAAAATACGTAACAGCTCTGCCTCATTCACCCCCTGCATCCCATGGATCCAGACGGCCATCACCGCATCACCGATATACTTATCAACCCAGCTCCCGTATTCGCGAATAATATTGCCCGCATGGCGAAACCAGGTGCCGATAACTTCCGAGAGCAATTTTTCATCTACCTGGCGGGTTAACCCGGTAAAATCTCGAATATCAACCACCATGATCGAAATTAGACGTCGAACATGCAGAATTGCTGTAGCGGTGAATTCCTTATCGGAAGTCGAGGATTCCGTCACCTGTTCCACGGCTGAGCAGTGGAATTCCATCTCGGTCTGCCCAAAAGTCAGCATATCTCCATTGCGGAGCGTGACCGGAATGCTCACTCTGCGCCCATTGATAAATGAACCATTTCGGCTGCCCAGATCAATTAAGTAGAATTCGCCAGTTTCCATGCATTGCAACATAGCGTGATTACGGGAGATCCAGCGATCGGGCAAGACAAAGTTATTGTCATCACTTCGACCAAAAGTCCAGCAATTGCTGCCCACCAATGGCAGGTAGCAGTTGCCTCGATCGGTCCGTAATATGAGATGGGGAGTAGACTGGAAGCTTACCACAGGCATGCGGAGGTGACATCTCGTTATGATGCATCCTGACATACACACAAACGAATGTGTGACATCTTTATACAAAACCTATTCTAAAGTCTGCAACGGTCAAGAGACTGAACTTGGGAAGCTTAGACAAGAGACCCTTCACAGTTGCACTAGAATCATGACCCCAGGATCCATTTCATTTCTAATTCAGGCAGATGCTTTCTGGCTCGGTGTTGCACACCCCCTCCTCACCATGATACAAAATCATCCTCAATGACGCATCGCTAGCTTGCAGAAGCTGCCAACCAGAACAGGCCATCCACTAAAATAGTACCCAAAACGGCACCACTAAATGCCCACCACCCCATACTTCGGGACCAGAGGGGCAAAACTCCAATAATCAGAAGCACAATCAGCAAGATTACCACCCAACTGAGGCCCCAGGAGGTGGTCACAGCCGCGATCGCACTTTGATAAATCGGGGTTGCCAATTCTGCGTCAACCTGCATCAATTTTCGCCAGTGGGGAATCAGTTCCACCAGATAGAAGTAAAGGTCCGTGATTGCAGTCCCAATCAACGATCCTAAATAGAAGAAACTGCCAACCTGGAACCGGCCCTGAATCAAGCACCAGAGGGCCAGGGGGAGACAAATCGCTTCTGTTGGAATGTGAAGCAGGGGTTCCCAGCGTAACCATCCCCAGTAAATAGAACCCGCCAACCAACTGCCCGCAAAGCCCAAAAGGATATCTCCCCAAAGCCGGGTCGATGATCGATGCAGCAATCTCAGACCGAGGATTAACCACCCCCCAGTCAAAACCAAACTAAGCAGGGGAACGAGGCGCACCAGTGGAGCCTGCAAAAATACTGGCACCGATACGAGAAAAATGGCTGCAGCCAGAACCCATCCGGCGCTTCGAAGGTGAAAAGGAATCACCAGTGAGACAGGAGTATCGCTCTCCATCAGGTGCAAGCTGGATTCTTTCAGGGGAGAGCGGACCGATGAAATGGAATTTAACAATTTAGTAACAAATTAGATTTAATATTCTTTACTTAAGTTTACCCTATCTGTAATCTGAATAGTTCCATTATCCCCCCCGGGGGTATGAACTTAAAAGTTCCGCTGGTAATTGTCTGCGAGTGAGCAGGCAAGTAGTCTTTCCAGGGACTGCAACTTCAATCGATCGAGATCAGGAATGAGCCTCAGATCTAAGTTCGGAATCACCCCCTCTGGGGTGCGGGAGTCCCGATGAAAGCTGAAGAATTGTTGAATTTGGTTGCGAAAAATTCAATGCCTCCAGTTTCCCCAACCCTTGATTTAAAGCCGTTCAGCAAGAACTGTTCTTCCCTCTGAATGAATTTAGAATACTGAATCGAGAATCCGGTTGAAGCATGGAGGGAACGATGGGTGTCAGGTCTGAGGCTGAGATTGGGCACCAAAGGTCAGAAGGTTGAGCATGATTTATCTTCCGACAACCGTCTCGGCTCAAAGTGTATGTCACAATGTAAGCGGTTTTGACAGATCATTTCGACAACGATCGTTAGAAGTAGACACGACGTGTAGGTTATTGACACAAAGTAGGCGTGAGTGATGGAACCGATATATCAGTATGCGTGGCTGATTCCTGTGTTACCACTGGCAGGAGCAATGCTGGTGGGCATAGGCTTGATTTCTTTTAATCAAGTCACTAATCGTCTCCGGCAGGGCTCTGCCGTCTTCATTGTTTCTCTGCTCGGTGCCGGTATGGTGCTCTCCTTTGCTCTGCTGTGGAGCCAACTGGCCGGTCATGAACCGTATACCCAGATGATTGAGTGGGCGGCAGCAGGCAATTTTCGGATTTCGATGGGGTACACCATCGATCATCTGTCTGCACTGATGCTGGTGATCGTAACCACTGTTGCTTTCCTGGTCATGGTCTACACCGATGGCTACATGGCCCATGATCCAGGCTATGTCCGTTTTTACTCGTACCTTAGCCTGTTCAGTTCCTCCATGTTGGGGTTAGTCATCAGTCCCAATCTGGTCCAGGTTTACATCTTCTGGGAACTGGTGGGGATGTGTTCCTACCTGCTGATTGGGTTTTGGTACGATCGCAAAGCAGCAGCAGATGCCTGCCAGAAAGCCTTCGTAACCAACCGGGTCGGTGACTTTGGTCTACTTCTGGGCATTTTGGGGCTGTTCTGGGCCACCAATAGCTTTGAATTTGAAGTCATCGGAGAACGGCTCCAGTCCCTGGTGGAATCGGGTGCCTTGAGTGCGGGTTTGGTCGCGCTGTTTGCTGTCCTGGTATTTCTCGGCCCAGTCGCCAAGTCCGCTCAGTTTCCCCTACATGTCTGGTTGCCAGATGCAATGGAGGGGCCAACCCCAATCTCGGCCCTGATTCATGCTGCCACTATGGTGGCGGCGGGTGTGTTTCTGGTGGCCCGGATGTTCCCGGTGTTTGAACACATTCCAGTGGCAATGGATGTGATCGCCTGGACTGGGGCTGTAACAGCCTTTATCGGAGCCACGATCGCGATCACGCAAAATGACATCAAGAAAGGTCTGGCTTATTCCACCATGTCCCAGTTGGGGTATATGGTGATGGGTCTGGGAGTTGGTGCTTACAGTGCAGGGCTATTCCATCTGATGACCCACGCTTACTTCAAAGCCATGCTCTTTCTAGATTCCGGCTCCGTCATCCATGGGATGGAAGCTGTGGTGGGCCACGATCCGGCCTACGCCCAGGATATGCGTCTGATGGGCGGATTACGGAAGTACATGCCGATTACGGCTGGAACCTTCTTTGTAGGTGTTCTGGCAATTTCGGGGATTCCTCCCTTTGCTGGATTCTGGTCCAAGGATGAAATTCTCAGTTTGACCTTTGCGGCCAATCCTGTCCTCTGGCTGGTAGGCTGGCTCACTGCTGGGATCACTGCTTTCTATATGTTCCGGATGTATTTCACGACTTTTGAGGGTGAGCTACGAGCCCAAGATCCGGCCATCCTGAACAAGATCAAGGCTGAGCAGCTCCAGGCCAGCGGTCTGGCTTTTGGCCCCGGTGCCATGAACCCGGCTGAACTGGAAGCCCACGCCGTTCCTAGTGAGGCCCATGGGCACGACAGTCACAGCAGCGATGATGGCCATGATAGTCATGACAGCCATCCTCACAGCAGCACCCCCCATGAATCTCCTCTAGCCATGACCCTGCCTCTGCTGGCTCTGGCTGTGCCTTCCATCCTGATTGGTCTGGTGGGAACGCCCTTCGCGAACTACTTCGAAGCATTTATCCATCCACCTGGAGAGATGGTTGCGGAAGCTCCCCTGGAAATGACATTCCAGGCGCTTCCGGCGGAGGAAATGACTGAATTTCTGATCATGGCTGGTAATTCAGTGGGGATTGGCCTGATCGGGCTGACCCTGGCGTCTCTCATGTATCTGAGTCGGAAAATTGATCCGGCAGCGATCGCCGATCGCATCCAACCCCTGTATCGGCTGTCCAAAAATAAATGGTACTTCGATGACATCTACAACACTGTCTTTGTTCAGGGTAGCCGCCGTTTAGCTCGTCAGGTGCTGGAAGTGGATGTGCGGATTGTAGATGGTGTGGTTAACCTGGCCGGTTTTGTAACGCTGGTGACTGGCGAGGGCCTGAAGTATCTGGAAAATGGCCGAGCCCAATTTTATGCCCTGATTATTTTTGGGGCGGTTCTGGGTCTGGTAATTATCTCTGGTGTGACCTAAGTGTATGAGTAGTGTAACCTACGCAACTTTTCCCTGGCTGACGACCATTATTCTGTTTCCGATCGCGGCCTCTCTGCTGATCCCCTTTATTCCCGATAAAGACGGTAAAACGGTTCGCTGGTATGCGTTGATTATTGGGCTAATTGATTTTGCCCTAATCGTTTACTCTTTCTATACCGAGTACAATTTTGCCAATCCCGGTCTGCAGCTTGTTGAAAGCTATGCCTGGGTACCTCAACTTGATTTAAGGTGGTCTGTCGGGGCAGATGGTCTGTCCATGCCGTTGATCATCCTGACAGGATTCATTACGACCCTGGCGATTCTGGCTTCATGGCCAGTCACCTTAAAGCCGAAATTTTTCTACTTTCTGATGTTGGCCATGTATGGTGGCCAGGTTGCCGTTTTTGCCGTCCAGGATATGTTGCTCTTTTTCCTGGCCTGGGAACTGGAGCTGATCCCGGTCTACCTGCTGCTAGCGATTTGGGGTGGGAAAAAGCGCCTTTACGCAGCCACAAAGTTCATTCTGTATACGGCAGGGGGTTCCCTGTTCATCCTGCTGGCGGCTCTGGCGATGGCCTTCTATGGGGATACGGTGACTTTTGACATGCGGGCCATGCTCTCAAAAGACTTCCCCCTGCAAATGCAGCTTTTCCTCTATGCCGGTTTCTTGATTGCTTATGCGATTAAGTTACCGATTATTCCACTTCACACCTGGTTGCCCGATGCCCATGGGGAGGCTACGGCTCCCGTGCACATGTTGCTGGCTGGAATCTTGCTGAAGATGGGTGGCTATGCCTTGATTCGGATGAATGTGGAAATGCTACCGGATGCCCATGCTACGGTGGCTCCAGCTCTGGTGATTCTGGGGGTGGTTAACATCATCTATGCGGCCCTGACCTCGTTTGCCCAGCGAAACCTGAAGCGGAAGATTGCCTATTCCTCCATCTCCCACATGGGATTTGTGGCCATTGGCATGGCCTCCTTTACAGACCTGGGCCTGAGTGGGGCTGTACTGCAGATGGTCTCCCACGGTTTGATCGGGGCCAGTCTGTTCTTCCTGGTCGGGGCAACCTACGATCGGACCCATACCCTGATGCTGGATGAGATGGGGGGTGTCGGCAAGCAGATGCCCAAGATTTTCTCCATGTTTACAGCCTGTTCCCTGGCTTCCCTGGCCCTTCCTGGCATGAGTGGCTTTGTTGCAGAGTTGATGGTCTTTGTCGGCTTTGCCACCAGCGATGCCTACAGTTCTACCTTCAAGGTGATTGTGATCTTCCTGGCCGCAGTTGGTGTCATTCTGACTCCGATTTACCTACTGTCCATGTTGCGGGAAATCTTCTACGGGCCAGAAAACAAGGAACTCACCTCCCATGAAGTGCTAGTGGATGCGGAACCCCGCGAGGTGTTCATTATCGCGGCTCTGCTGGTTCCAATTATTGGAATTGGTTTTTATCCTAAACTGCTGACCCAGATTTATGATGCAAAAACCATGCAGATAACGGAACGAATTCGTCAATCCCTGCCTTCCCTGGTCCATGTCCAGCGTGTGGCCCCATCTCCTGCTCTTTCTTTCCAGATGCTGGAGAGTCCTGCGATTCGCTAGCTTGAGGCTATTCCATCGCGAAAATATATTTTCTTCAGGTCCGGCTTTGTCGGACCTTTTTTCATAGACCAACCCACCCAAGCGGGGATTTGGAGGGCGATCGGTCTTCAGGCGGCGATCGGGAATGATCTCAGGCGGAGGAGCTGTACGACAGTGTCGCTGACCGTGTGGTCTTTGGTGTCGGCAGCGTACTGGATCAGCAGTTCCCGCAGGTGTTGGGCAGCGTCTAGGTCGAGTAGGGTGGCCAGCAGGAAGTAGACGCCTCGAAAGCGGGGGTCGCCCATGTGATCGAGCCAGCGATTTTCAGCGTCTTTCGTGGCTCCCAGAAAGTTCTGCACCAGGAAGAACTCGGCAATCTTGTCGTGGCGGAAGTACCATTCCTTGACCGGATTGCCGTCCTCATCCTGCCACTGACGGCTAACGACCATTTTGTAGGTTTCATCTTCCATGCAGAGCAATTCGCGCTCAAACAGATCGGAGGGCAAGGCTTTTTTGTCCTCCAGTCGAAGCTGATACACGGCTGCAGAGAACTTTTTCAGCGGGAAGTCAGTCTTCCACATCTGCTGATAGGCCGCTGCCATCAGACTGTACTGCTGTTCCTGTAGGCGGAACAGGTCAGGGGATTGCCCCTGGGCTAGCATCTGGGCCACCAGGGTCAGATCCATCGGATTGGAGAGAACCCGCTGGATGGCGGTTTGTTCTTCGCTGGGCTGTTGCGGATCGAGGGCTGTATTCAGGTATTGACGACAAGCGGTGGCGTAATCCTCGCCTTGCAAGGGGCTTTCCTGGGGAAGGCGAGACTGGCGGGAGATGAGAAAGTGTTCGATTTGTTCCCGCTTCAGAGGTTGCAGGGTGTAGGTCTTAGCGGTGGCCGGAGGTAACCACTCCAGGGGCTGAGTGGTCATGATGATGTTGCCCTTGAAATAGCTCTCGACGAACTGGGTGATTTTGGCCCTGGTGTCGGCGGTGACTTCATTCAGGCCGTCAATGCAGATGTCAATGGCTCCGCTGTAGATCAGATTTTGCAGAAATTTAGCGTCCTTGATCTCATCCCCGTGTAGTTTGGCCTGGATGGCTTCAATTACCCCCTGGGCGCATTTTTGGGCTGGGAGATAGACGGCAATCCGGCGGGACTGCTGCACCCGATGGCGCAGAAACATGGACTTGCCCAGACCGGAATCCCCTTCCAGAATGATCTGGCCGGTGATAGCCGGGATGGCCTGCACCAGGGCCAGGGTCTGGTTGGAGCCTTTCACCCTCACCTCGGATTCGGGGAAATAGGCTTGCGGGTCGAAGTACTGGAGTCCGGCATCGGCCAGCAAGGAGGTTTTAAAGGGCTGAAACAGCTTCTGGCGCAGGAACGGCACCCAGGTCAGGAGGAAGGTGACATAGCCTAGGCCAATGATATTGCGGACCCAGGGATTCCAGAAGAAGATGGCCTGGATCTGGGGGGATTGAGGATAGGCAAAGATGAGGGCTAACCAGAAGGTGGCATGGGTTAGAAGGGTGAGCCAGGTATTCAGGACCCACTGCCAGAGGGCGAGGGAGGCAATGGCCGCCTGCACCGAATCCGCATCGGTGGAACCAGCGGCCTTGAGATTAGCTTGATGGCGCTGCAACAGCAGCATATCCTCCGGTTGCCAAGTCACCAGTTTGGCCACCCTGGCAATTTTCTTTTCCAGATCATTCCGCAGGCTGGGCAAGTCTTTGGCAGGTTCCCAGACTTTTTCAAACACCTCCAGGGTGGTTTTTCCCTCCCCGTGATTCAGTTGGGTCGGCAGGGTTTTGGGATAGGCCAGCCAATGCAGCAGGGTCACCGTGTCGGGGGTCCCTCCACCCAGAAAGTAGCCCTGGAAACGCCACCAGGCTCGATCGCTAGAAGCAGCCCGATAGACATTTTCCAGGACGATCGCCACTCCTGCAAGATCCAGTTGACCAATCTGGCCCAGGGCCGCCGCCGCACTGCCTCGGACATCGGCATCCACCTTCTCATCCTTGAGGAAGGCGCGGATCTCGGGGATGAAGGGTTTGGCCGCCTCCCCCAGATTGGCCAGGGCCTCCGCAACACTGCCTCGGACATAGTCAGGCACCTTCTCATCCTTGAGGAAGGCGCGGATCTCGGGGATGAAGGGTTTGGCCGCCTCCCCCAGATTGGCCAGGGCYTYCGCAGCAYTGCYTCGGACATAGRCAKSCACCTTCTCATCCTTGAGTAAGGCGCGGATCTCGGGGATGAAGGGTTTGGYCGCCTCCCCCAGATTGGCCAGGGCCKYCGCMGCAYKGCCTCGGACATAGGCAGGCACCTTCTCATCCTTGAGTAAGGCGCGGATCTCGGGGATGAAGGGTTTGGCCACCTCCCCCAGATTGGCCAGGGCCTCCGCAGCACTGCCTCCGACATTGGCATCCAGCTTCTCATCCTTGAGGAAGGCGAGGATCTCGGGGATGAAGGGTTTGGCCGCCTCCCCCAGATTGGCCAGGGCCGCCGCCGCACGGCCTCGGACATAGGCAGGCACCTTCTCATCCTTGAGCAGGGTGTCAGCCTGACGGGCCACCTCCTGGGGTTGTTTCAGGGCTGCGAGTAAGGCCTTCGACTCGTAGGTGGTCAATTGGCTCAGAGCATGGCCCTGCACGACGAGGTCGCCGTCTTGCAGGGCGGCCAGGATCCCGCTGATCTGCCAGGGCTGGGGGTAGGGCTTGGGTTTTTCTTTGGCGATGCCGCTGAAGGCAAGCAGGGGGAGGCTGAGGCAAATAGCGAGGGCGAGGGCCAGCAGGGCGGGCCAGCGACGGAGCTGCCGGGGCAGGGCCGGAAACCGGAAACGACGAGGGGGAGCGTAGGTCACAGGTGGGGGCTGATTTCCTTGATTAAGAGAATTATGCCCCAGGATTTTTCTGGTGGGAATAACCCACCCCGCCCTGCGGGCACCCCTCCCAGGCGGGGATGTGATTCACTCGAACCTGCTCCTCACTCTCCTGGCAGATGAACCCACCACCTCTCCCAGGGGGCTACCGTGTATACAGATTTCTGAAAAGTAAGTAAGTAGACTGGCGTGAAACCCCCTCTTGGGAGGGGTGGCGCGTAGCGTCGGGGTGGGTTTGCTTGGGTGCCCAGGCAGAGCCTGGGCGCGAGGGAAGACGCCACTTAAGGAGCGATCGACAACCGCCAGCGCAGACGCCCGATCGCATGGGGGAGCAGATCCAACGCCAAGCTGCCCGATCGGGTCTGCAAGATTTCCTCCTGCCGCTGACGAAAAGCCTCTGGGGTGGTCATGGCCTCTAGGATGGTGTGTTCGTCGAGCGATCGTAGCCCCACCGCTTCCCCCAATCCCTGCAGTTGCACCGACTGGGTTGCAGCAGTCAGGTTGACGACAAGGACGCAGTGCTCATCACCCCGACACAGGGCTAGCCCGTCCACTTGCAGGGGATGGCTGGCATGGGTCGGCAACACCTGAGCGGGGGCCAGTTCTCCCACGTCTGCCAGAACATGGTACAGGGGAAACACCGATCCGGGTAGGGAAGGGAACTGCTCCGGACAGGAACAGCCCTGCTCCTGTTCCATGACGCCGCGCCAACCGGTGGTTTCGTAGTAGGTGAGGCTGTGGACTCCCGGTTGGGACAGGTATTTCAGACTGATTGCAGTCCAGCCTGCGCCCAGGAGGGACATCTGCCGGGGGTCTACGGTGGGGGGCAGGCTGCCGGGAGGGGTGGCGATCGGCTGGGCAGGCCGGGGCTTCAGGGTGATGGGGGAGATGATCAGGGGCAGATCTCCGGCCAGGGTGCGGGCCGAGGCGATCGTGGTGGCCTGGGCTTCCAGGGTTTCCACCAGGGAGGCATTATCGAAGGCATGCACCTGGGGGGTAATGGCGTAGCTCAGCACATCCAGATGCTTCAGAGGGGAACAGCGCCGGTTCAGTTCGGTGAAGTGGGTGAAACTCCCGGCCCCCAGGTGCATCCCTGGCAGATGGGGGGAGAGAATGCGACGGGCCAGTTCAATCCACCGGCCAGAGGTGGTTTTCTCCTCCCGATGAAAGATCAGACCGGTCTGGAGGGGTGGCTGGAGTTCCCGCAGCAGCGTCACCAGATCGGTCAGCTCCCGTTCTGCGTCATCGGACAGGAGCAGAGCCAGTTCCAGAGCCAGATTCAACGATCGGGCCTCTGCTGTGGCCTGTCGCAACCGATCGCCCGTCTCTGCCTTCCCCAGGGGCAGATCCACCCGCAGGTGGGAGAGGTGGAGGGCGCGGAGTCGCTCCTGTTCCCGATCGCTCAGGGGTTGGCCGTGGCTGGCCATGCCTAAACCCAGTCGGGGCAGGGGCACAGCCTCAGTGGAGTCTACGATCAACGTCGCATCCCCTCCTGGGAGGGGTGGCCCGCAGGGCCGGGGTGGGTCTGAGGGGAGAGGCTCCCCCGCCAAGCTTAGTTCCACAGATTGGGTGATCCGCTTTCCCGCCTGCACCTCCACCGGGAAAGGCAAGGCTAGCGGGGTGCAGTAGGTCTTGAAGGAGGCATCCGTCCAGTTGCGCTGATCCTCCATCTCGAACACATCCCCCACGAAGCGCAACTGGGCCATCACCCCAGGGGTAACCGCATAGGCCATACCCTGCAGATCCATGAAAGGCTGGTGGGGGGCGATCGCATCGGGAAACACCCCCACTTCGGTGGTGCCATCTGTCTTCAGGATTGTACAGGGCAGACTGCGACATTCCCGCATGGGATGGAGAATGCAGAACCCAATGCGATTGCGGTGAAAGGTCGATCGGGCCTGGCCATCCATTGTGAACTGGATGCGCCCCTGTTCATCCCCCGTAATTTCAGCTTGCCAGACAAAATCCACCACCTCTTGTTGGTGGCTCGCCTCGTAGGTGATGCGGAAGGACTGGTCATGAATCTCAGTTCGCAGGTGGGCGATCGTCATCGGAATGGTGCGCCAGTTCTGTACACGCACCGCCACGTAGACCCGGCGCAGAATTTCCCGATCGCCGAGGCGAATATAGCGCAGGTCGCCCGCTTGATAGATCAGGGAAAGGGGACCAGCCCGCAGGGGAATTTGCTCGGGTAAGGGTTCAGAGCAGCCATAGTAGAAAATAGTTGGAGGCAGCATCCTAGGTCCAAAGCAGGGATTTTGTTTCCACATCAACGGGCTCAGCCCCGTCCTGACAGAGGGGAGACAGGAGGGTGGCCCGACCAGCCAGACGATGGAGCAGGATGGTATTATGCAGTGCCATTGCTAGGGAATAGGGATTTTCCCCCGTGCCTGTGAAGTAATCGACAGCTCGCTGCAAATGAACCCCCATACAGTCATCCTCCACCGGGGCCAGAACCCCGACGATGACCTGGTTTTTGAGGGTAATCACCGCCCCCTGGGAGCGATGAAAATTGGGGAGGGGCTCAAAAAAGCCCACGATTGTGTATTCATCCCCAGCCGGATCGGTACCCGTCAGAGCGACCAGGCGATAGCGGGTCAGGGTATCTTCGATCGGAATATTCTCAATCGAGAATAGGGGGTAGCGATATTGTACGATGCCTGCCATGCAGGTGTAGAGTTCCACTTCCACGCCCGTTTTAGAGCGGCAGCGGACAAAGGCACTCCCCTGATTGCGGGCACAGGTTTCGCCCTGGCAATGTAGTGGGGTAGACGGTTCAATAATCCGAGAATCAATAATTTGATCGATCTGAAGTTCTTCCCCCAGTTGGGCCACGATCGCCAGCATGTGAGGCCCTTCATACCCCAGAACCCCCAGATCGTAATCGATGAAGCGGCCTCCAATGGAGTCAAGCTGGCGGTTTTTGGTAAACTCCACTACGATTTTGGAGGGACGTAAGCCCAATTTGCGAAAGGCAATTTCTTGGACAATGCCCGTAATTTTTGAAGAGGCGTAATTTTCATTCACCACGATTTTTCCACCGAAATTGACGATCGTGGTTGTGAGTGATGGAATTTCTGCCAGTAAACAGACAGGTTTCTCCACCAGGATATTGGCCTGTGGATCAACCTGAAGAATTTGCTGGATGACATTGAAATGTTGACTGGTATTGACACAGATATCCCAGAAACCAGGTCGCAAGGGGGCTGCCTCGGCGCAGGACGGTAAAACCAGAAAACCAGCCTGTTCTGCCTGCTGCTTTTTTTGACTGTCTGTATCGATGACCGCAACAGTCTTGACTCCAGATTCACTGAGTTTCTGTTCATGAAGTCGGGCAACTGTTCCGTAACCTACCCTGGCACACGTAATTTGCGACATGCTAGTCGTCCCTACTTCATTAATGAGTCATGTATAATATGCTACCTGGAACCACCAATAACATGAACTTGTCCGGTTAGAAAGGTCATTTTGGGGCTAGACCTTTACAGGGCAGCCAGGAGCGCATTCAGGTGTCTGATGGATGCTTCTGTTGCCGCCATTGGACTTTTCTGCACATGGGTTTCCATGGAAAAAGGAATGGATGCTTCCTGCAACCAAGGTTTTAGAACTTTCAAATGCACCTGATACTGGACTGAACCTTCTCCCAAGGGAACATAGGTGCCCTGGGGAGTTGAGAAATCCTTGAGATGAACGTACTTAACGTAAGGGGCAACCTGGAGCAGTTCTGCATCGGTCACCAGATAGCCACTCTGGTAAAGATTACCCAGATCCAGCAGCGCCCTCAACCGGGGATGATTCCAGTCAGCCAGGAACTGGGCCACCTGAGGCAAGGAATCCAGATTGCAGACTGGCTCATTTTCTATAAGCAGCGTCTTGTCATGCTGCTCGGCTAAAGACAGTAGCGCTGTCATATCTGCCTCCAAGTCAGCAAACTGAAAATCTGCATATTTCAAATAAGAGAAAATCCGCAGGGATGGGGTTTGCAGGATATCTGCGATCGCAAAAGCCTGAGCGAATACCTCTGAGACCTGATCCGTTTCTAGCTGGTAACCGTGAAAATTAACTTCCTCCATTAGGGCGACTTTACCCGGTGGTAGCCATTTCAGCAGGGGTGAAGCCAGATTGGCCACGGTTAAACCAGCCTGATGAATCGTGGTCGCAATCTCCCGGATTTGTTCCAGGTCCAGGTCCATCAGGTTCACCCCACCGACGGACCGTAATTCCAATTGAGTCATGCCCTGGCGCTGGGCAAAATCGATCGCCTCGGTTAAGGAAGGGCTGACTTCATCAGAAATAAAAGTGATGGGGTTGGACTTAGCCATGGGAATATCGCTGTTCCAGGAGGTGTTGTAATTTAGCTTCAATGTCACGGAACGGGGCCTGGGAAACATCTTTGCCAGTCCACAGGGCAAAGGCTTCAACCGCCTGATAGATCATCATCCAGATGCCGGAACAGGTGGGTGAGCCTCGCTGAGCCAGGAGCTTGAGCATCAGGGTGGTATGGGGATTGAAAACGGCATCGAAGGTCCACAGGTCTTTCATGCTACGTTCCTGTTCCAGGCGATCCAGCAGTGCTGGCGTAACTAGCGAGTCGTTCGTTTCGGGATACATCCCTACAGGGGTGGCGTTAATCAGGAAATCGGCAGTTCGCAGGCAATCGTAGAGCGCAGCATCCCGGATCAGGCTGACCTGCAGGGGTTTGCGATCGGGGTTGTGGAAATCTTTGCTCAGGGACTCTAGCTGGGCCGGAATCTGGCCCAGAACGGTAATCTCATCCGTGCGCTGATATAACTCATAAATAATGGCCCGGGCTGCTCCCCCAGACCCCAGTACAGTCACCCGATCGCCAGATTTGACCGGGCGCAGGTGATCTGAGATCGATCGGTAGGCCCCCACGCCATCTGTGTTGTAGCCAATCAGCCCACTGTTGCCCATCACGACCGTATTAACGGCTCCGATCGCCTGGGCGCGATCGTCTTGGGCATCCAGGTATTTGACGACGGCCAGTTTATAGGGGAGGGTAATATTGACTCCGGCACAGCCAATTTTGTGCAGACTGTGGAGGTACACCGGCAAATCCACTTCTGCGGGAACGTTCAACTTAATATGGGTATACTCCAGATCGGCAATCTTGGCATACTCTGAAAAAAGATAGGTGGAAACACTGTGCTCTACGGGATTGCCCAGTAATGCGGTAAAAATCATTGTTGCAGGATTGTTTTGCGACTGATCCATAAGATCAGGAAGACCTATCAATACCATTCATCGCAGATCGAAGCATATCCGTCCTTTCCATAACAAGTCAGATCACCGTATTTTTATGAAAGAAATTATATTATCCTGTTGGCCTGTCAGCGATTGAACAGAGTGCATCCCACTTTTGTAGCCCACCCTGCAGGAAGCAAGCTACACCCTAAATCCCTCTCCCAGAACGGGAGAGGAATTTAGAATCTGGCTCCCCTTCTCCCAAAAAGGGAGAAGGGGCTGGGGGATGTAGACGCGCAGCGGCTTCCCCTTGGGTGGGCAACCTTGCAAAACTGGGATGCTCTCATTGAACAGACCTGAGAGGCTGCAAACCCACCTTTCCTTGGAGGGGATTTAAAGTAAGTAGGTAGACCTAATGATTTGTAGGAAGGGTGGAGTGAAGCGAAACCCATGCGGTTGTTGGGTTTCATTCTTCAAAGCAACCTACGCCATCTGTAATTTAATTACGCCCACCTTCTTAGCGCTGAGCGATTGATCTATGCAAAGAATCAAATTAGAGGTCCCTTCCGTACTCTCTAGAGAAGAAATTTTACAGAAACTGGCCTTATTTTTCGACACTGTAGTGCTGACTGGACGGAAGGTTTTGATTATCTGTGAGGATGTCACTCGCTCTACCCCGATCGACCTGTTCTTTCCAGATTTTTTACAGTATCTCCAGCGTCGAGCGGCTGCTGTTACAGTTTTGTTTGCCCTGGGCACCCATCGACCCATGACCCATCTGGAAATGGTGCAGAAACTGGGTCTGACTGATGAGCAAGCCAGGGAACTGCCCCTGCTCAACCACAATGCCTTTGACGAAGCGGCCTTGGTGGATGTGGGAGCAGTGGAATCGGTGCCCCTAAAGGTGAATCGGGCTCTGGCTGAACATGAGGTGATTGTGGCCCTGGGCAGCGTTCTGCCCCATCGGGTCATGGGCTTTTCGGGTGGGGCTAAGTATCTTTGTCCGGGGGTGGCGAATAAGGCCATGATTGACTACACCCACTGGAAGAGCAACCTGTTTCCCGAAGAGCAGGTGATGGGGAATATTGACAATCCGATTCGGCTGATTCTGGATGCGATCGCCGATCAGATCGCCGATCGCTTGCCGGGAGACTACGTCTCGATTAACTGTGTGACGGCTCCCGACGGGATTGTGGATCTGTTTGTGGGCAGTTTTTATCAGTCTTACCGGCAGGCTGCTGCCCTGACAGCCCAGGTTCTGTTCAAAACCGTCCCGGAATGTTCCAGGCTGCTGGCCATCCTGGACGATAAATGCACTGACTTCTGGCAGGGAGCCAAAGCTGTGTATAACTGTGGGGCGGTGATTCGGGATGGGGGCACGATCGTCATCCAGGGCGCACTACCGGAAGGGATCTCTGCCAGTCACGGCCCCGTGATCGAAAAGTTTGGCTATTCCACACCGGAACAGATCTTTGCTCTGGTTGAAGCTGGGGAGTTTACTGATCAGGTGGTTGTAGCCAGCCACATGGTTCGGGTGAGTCAACGGCTACAGCGCCTGAACATCTTCCTGGCTTCAGAAAATATCGACCCGGCCACCTGTGAACGGGTGAACCTGGGATATCGCGACCCCCGATCGATCGACGAAGCAGAATTTGACTATGTGGTGTATAACCCGGCTGATTTAATCCTGGTTAAACCTGAGGACCAAACAGGAACATCCAGAGCGGTAGCGTAAATAGCAAAGAGATCGACCCAAAGACCACGGCAGTCACAGCCAGTTCCTGGTCCAGATTGTAAGCCTCGGCATAGAGGATGGTGGCAAAGGAGGGAGGCATGGCCATCATCAGCACAATCACCAGACGGGGATCACCGGTTACACCAAAAAACATCAGGCCGGTGCCTACAATCAGGGGCACGGCCACCATTTTGATCGCCAGACAGGTAAAGGCCTGATTGAGCTTGCTGAGGCTGGCCAGATGGCTCAACTGCATCCCAATCAGAACCAGGGACAGGTTGACGATCGTTTTGGCTCCGGTTTGTAAGCTTTGTTCCACTAAACCGGGCAATGGGATATTCTGCACTGCAATCCCAATCACAAAACTCCAGAGGGCTGGGTTTTTCAGCAACACCATGACGAGATTTTGCGATTGTTGCCGTTGCTCCCCTTCCTTTCTCTTGCCAAAGTGAGCGGCAACCGTAAAGCCCAGACCATGCAGCCCCAGGGTTGTGCCGAAGGTATTGTAAAGGACGGCCCAGACAAAGTATTCTGGCCCCACCAGGGACAGTACCACTGGAAAACCCATGTAGGCGGTATTGCCCACCATCATGGCCATGAGAAAACTACCCTGAGTGCCCCGGCCCCAGGCCGTTTCCATCCCCCTCTGGTCACTATCTTGTTCACCGTTGGATTTGATCCCTAACGCCAGGGCTTTTAAGCGCTCATCGTTGACCCCTAATTCAATCCAGATCCAGGCCAGACAGGCTCCGACAATGATGGCGACCCAGGCTGCCACCGGCGCAATCAGAATGTAACCAGTGAGATTGGTGCGGCGCATGAAGGCCACAATACTGATGGGGATGCCGACCCAATACAGGGCTTTGCCCACATACTTAGGGGAACTCCGGGGAAGGAGCCGCCCCAACACATATCCCAACACGGCCCAACCAATCAGGCTGGCATAAAGATTAATCAGTGGATTTTCCAGATTCATAACAGCCGTTTAAGCACCTTGGGCCAGAGAGGGGAAACCAATAAAATGTTTCAATCGATTGAAGTACGGACAGCCATAGCCAATCGCATTTCACCTGCCAGAGAATCGCGACCAAGCGGGGGCAATGGCCATAGCTTTCTTCCTGAACCCCCGTATTGTGAGGATTCTAATATTTATACCGAAAGAAATGGAACCGACCCGAAAGAATGGAATAATAACCGTGGTTAATTGAATCTTCGGGTTCTACTAACTCCTATCAGTTGTAAATTATTCTGATTGTGAGTAATTTTGCACTCCTTTGATCTGATATAGACTGTATGCCCAGTGAATGGGTACCAGGTGTCATTCTTATCAGATTTTCAACCTTAGATTTAATGTTAGGCGGACTTTCAATGTCAGGTATAGCGATGCGTAAGCGGATAGTAACCCTGGTAGTACTGTTTTTCCTGTTTTTTGGATTGGCCACCTGTACCAATACTCCTAACCCCAATCCCACCTCCAATACTCCCACCCAACAAGATGGCAAATTTCGAGTCTGGTGGCAGCAAGGTTTTTACCCAGAAGAAGCTGAGGCCATTCGGAAATTGGTGGCTGATTGGGAACGGAAAAGTGGTCAGAAGGCTGAGCTGACTCTTTTCAGTGATAAAGACATTGTCAGAGAGACAGAGAATGCGATCGCAACCGGCCAAACTCCTGATTTGATGTTTAATCCGGCTGTGGATCTGACCCTGATTCCCCGTCTGGCTTGGGATAACAAGCTGGCTGATGTTTCTGATGTGATTGAGCCAATCAAGAGCTTCTATACCCCAGAAGGCTTGGCTACCGTCAATTATAAGAACAAAAGCCAGAACAAACGGAGCTATTATGCCGTTCCGATCGGCCTGCAATCTTCCCACATTCACTACTGGCGTCCGATGTTGAAGGAAGCTGGCTCAGATGAAAAGGTGCCCGAGGGCTGGGATAGCTTCTGGAAGTACTGGGAAACGGCCCAGGATAAGTTGCGTGCCAAGGGTCAGAAAGATATCTATGGTCTTGGTCTGCCCATGTCCAGGGCCGCCAATGATACCTTTTACATTTTTGGTCAATTTCTAGAAGCTTATGAGGTTCAACTGCTGGATGCGCAAGGCCAGCTTCAGTTGGATAAGCCAGAAGTCAAGCAGGGTATTACTGAGGCCCTGAAGAAATACACCAGCTTTTACCAGAGCAAGCACGTCCCACCGGAAGCAATAGATTGGAACAACGCGGATAATAACGTCACGTTTCTCAGTCGTAGCACTGTGATGACGATCAACCCGTCTCTCTCCATTCCTGGTTCCCAGAGACAGGATCAGCAAACTTACCAGACGGACATGGCGACGATCGAGTGGCCGAATAAGCCGAATGATAAACCCATGACTTATCTGGCCGGGATCAAGCAAATTGTGATCTTTGAAAACTCAGTGCACAAGAAAGAAGCCAAGGATCTGTTGGCTTATCTGGTCCAACCAGAAAACCTGGCCGCCTTCCTGAAAGATTCCCAGGGCCGCTTCTTCCCAATTATGCCGAAATTACTGGAAGACCCCTTCTGGGCAAATGCGAAAGATCCTCATATTTCCAGTGCGGTGAGGCAATATCGCTTCTGGCGGCCTTATCAGCAGGCTCTGAACCCTGCCTACACGGAGGTTCAGGCTCAGAATATCTGGGGATCTGCCATTCTGGATGTGGTGAAGAATGGTCTTTCAGTTGAGCAGGCAACCGACAAAGCGATCGCCAAGATTAAAACAATCTTTAGCGAATGGACGTAAGGAGGATGGAGAGCTTTACAGCCTCTCCATAGGGATAGGGTTATTCTGTTGAAACAGGGTTGAGTCAAGTTATCAAAACTCAGCCCTGAATCCTGTATCTGATTATCCCTGATCCTATTTTCAAACTGTTGTAGGGTGTAAGGGACTTTGCTCTCAGCAATGGAATGCCGTTCGGTAACGCTAAAGCGGCAGATTAAGGGGTAGATATGAACTTTCTTAAGAAAAGCCTGCTGTCTAAGCTGGTTGGCTATTTCTTTCTGCTATCAGCTTTCACAGTCAGCATCCTCGCCTGGACGGTTAACGATCGGGCTAGGGATTCTCTGAAACAATCGGTGTTCGATCGCTTGACGGTGGCTACTTCCTTGAAAGAGTACCAGCTCAATCAGTGGATTGACGACCAGCGTCGAGATGTGGTGTTGATCAGTCAATTGCCAGAGATTCAGCGCGAGGTCGAAGTCCTGCTGAAGCAGAAGCCTGGGGATGAGGCTTACAAAACCTCCTACGAAATCATCAAAGAATATTTGACCAATATCGCCGGGATCAAACCCCAAATTGATGACATTTCGATCCTGACCAACGGTGGCATCGTCGTCTTCTCAACGGATACCAAGCGCGTGGGTAAGTACCAGCCGCTGGGGAACACCACCACTTACTTCAATCCTGAGAAAGATTTTGTCGTCAAACCGAATTTTTATACCTCGGTGATTACGGGTAAGCCAATGATGACCTTTGCGACCCCGATTACAAGCAAGGAACGGGGGCGGGTAGCAGTCGTGGCGGTTGACCTGAACCTGGATGGCATTGATGCCATTATTCGAGAAAAAACGGGTCTGGGGAAAACCGGTGAAACCTATCTGGTCGGCAGTCTGGAACGGAAAAACACCTTTATTTCCGGGGAAAAATATGGACAGAAAGTCTTTGTTGATGGCATTTCCAGCATCGGGATTGACTCTGCGATGAATGCCAGGGATGGCAGTGGTCTTTACAAGAACTATGCCAAAGTCCCTGTGATTGGGGTTTATGTCTGGTTGGAGAATCAGAACCTAGCACTGCTGGCTGAGATGAATCAGAGTGAAGCCTTTGCGCCAGCCCGCCAGTTAGCTCGGGATATTCTGCTGCTCGGGTTAAGCTCAGCAACCCTGCTGCTGGTGGCAGTGTACTTGATGTCTCGCCGGATCACCCAACCCGTGCTGGCAATTACCAATGCGGCGATCGAAGTGGCCAATGGCAATTTAATGTCCACCGCCCCGGTTATGACCCAGGATGAAATTGGCATTCTGGCCCAGGCGTTCAATAAGATGACCAGCCAGTTGAAGCTATCGAATGCCCAGGTATCGGAGTATTCTCGCACGCTGGAGCACCAAGTCGAAGAACGCACGGCGGAGCTGGCCAGGGCCATGAGCGAAACCCAGGCAGCTCTGGCCTATGTGGGGGCTGTGATTGATAATCTGGCTGATGCACTTCTGGTGACCGATCCGAATGGGCGAATTAATCAAGCCAATCCTGCTCTGGAAGTTATTTATGGTCTCAAAGAGTCGGTCTTACTAGGGCAAGGTGTGCAGCAACTCCTGGGTGAAGAGGCCAGAACCCTGATCGAAGAAACCAAACAGAATCCAGGAGAGGCTAAGACTAAGGAATTTAAGTTACCTGGAAACCGTATTGGTAAAGCCGTAGCCACCGCGATCTTTAAAGTGGGGCCAGCGGAAGCAGGAGAAAATCTTTATACCGGCACCGTGATCCTGATTCGGGATATTACCCGTGAGAAGGAAGTCGATCAGATGAAGACAGACTTCATTTCGACCGTGTCTCATGAGTTGCGAACCCCCCTGACTTCAGTCCTGGGGTTTGCCAAGTTAATCCAGAAGAAGTTGGAAGAAAATATCTTCCCGGTCATTCAGACCGATGACAAAAAAGTCCAACGGGCCATGCGTCAGGTTGGGGAAAACATTGACATCATCGTGTCAGAGGGGCAGCGACTAACGACCCTGATCAATGATGTGCTGGATGTGGCCAAGATGGAGGCCGGTAAACTCGATTGGAAGATGGAACCGCTCCGAATTACCGAGATCCTCGATCGAGCCCTTGCCTCCACCTCGGCCCTGTTTGAACAGAAGGGGCTGCAACTTGTTCGGGAGGTTGATCCAGAACTGCCTGAATTTTTGGGCGATCGCGATCGGCTGATCCAGGTTGTCATTAATCTGATTTCTAATGCTGTGAAGTTTACGGACCAGGGGGCAGTCACCTGTAAAGCCTACAGGGCGGAGCGAGAAATTGTGGTCAGCGTGATTGACACTGGCATGGGAATCGCTGAAGTGGATCAACCCAAGGTGTTTGAGAAATTTAAGCAGGTGGGGGATACCCTGACTGATAAACCGAAAGGAACTGGCCTGGGTCTGCCAATCTGTAAGGAGATCCTGGAACACCACGGCGGCAGAATCTGGGTCGAGAGTAAGCTGGGCCAGGGGAGTATCTTTTCTTTTGCCCTGCCGTTTATTTCATCCGATGCTATCTCTGAGATCAAAACGGTCGATATCGATAAGCTGGTTCAGGAGCTACGGGACCAGGCAACTTCGACACAGTTGACTCAGAATGTAGGTCAAAAGACAGTCCTGGTTGTGGATGATGACATCAGTATTCGCGTGCTGTTGAGACAGCAACTGGAAACGGTAGGCTATCGGGTCCGCGAAGCGGAAGGGGGGATGGAAGCTATCAGTCAGGCGAAGAAAGATCCCCCGCACCTGATCATCCTGGATGTGATGATGCCCAAGATCAACGGCTTTGATGTGGCAGCGGTGATGAAGAATGATCCACTCACCATGGACATTCCCATCATCATCTACTCTGGAATTGAAGATCAAAATCGAGCCTATCGGATTGGGGTGGATCTCTACCTGACCAAATCCGGGGAGTCGGAGGAACTGCTAAAGCAGGTTGATCTGCTGATTACTCAAGGCACGTCTAAGAAAAAAGTGTTCATTGTGGATGAGGATGTCTCTACGATGAGAACCCTGGCTGAGGCTCTGGAGGCCAGAGGCTATAGTGTCGTTGAAATTATGACGGGCGAGGAGTTTAAGGAGCGGGTTCAGACATTGCAGCCGGATATGATCATTGCGGATGCTGATTTCTGGACCCAGTCAGAAATTGTCCGATCGCTTCAGTACGAAAAGGGAATGCAAAATATTTCCCTGTTGCTGTTACGGAGCAAAGCAGACGAAACGATGATGATCAATTCTGGCAATGGCAATTCTGCTGGCTCTGAAATTCCCTCTGATAGCAGCTCTGAGGCCGACCCCAACAATAGCTCAGTCTCTTCCTGAGATCAAAATCGGGAAATCCCATCCTTCACAAAGGACCCATTCAGGGTGAGTCCTCCGTTGATGGTGACATTGCCGTTGAGGACGATCGTGGGGGCCGAAATGGTCACGACAGAGGCAGTGAGGGTGATTGCGATTGGGGACAGGATATTGACTAGGGCGGCACCGGTCAGGTTCAGCATCCCTGGTGTGGGGAGGGTGATACTGAGGGAATCCGGTACTGCACTGATACTGATGCCAGGGGAAGTAAGATAGGCCTGCTGGGGTAACACCCTGGCAGAGGAGCCCGTGCCAGCGACCAGGGTCACCCCTCCCAGGGAAAGCTGATTAATATAGCCCCCGGTCAGTTCAATGCTGCTCAAAAAGTTGGCGACCTTTGCGGTCAGCATCTGAGCGGCTGTTCCGGGAACCTGGGACGCCTGCGCCCCCAGGGCTGCGAAGGCACCGGCAGAAAACAGGGTTCCCAGAATCGGGGGACTCCCGGCATTGATCACCACATTGCCGCTGGTATTCAGGTTGATCTGGGGTTGCAGGGATAGGGCGGTGGGCACATCCACCAGGCTGATACTCTGGCGGGCGGCTGTTTGTAAACTGATGCCCGATTCCGAACCTGCATCATTCAGTTTCAGTCCATGCTGACGAGAGGTTTTGAGTTGAATACAACTCACCTGAGCCCGATCAAGGTCGCACAGATCCAGGGTATGCCCTCCCGCAGTCCACAAATGGTTGCCCTTGAATCCCAGTAGGGGGGCAAGGCCAAACAGGGACGTTGCTGATCCACTTGCCTGACCGGTTTCAGATAAGGCAGCCGTGGTTGATGCATCCTGCTCGGCAAATTGGAGTTGATGCCCCACTCGGGTTTTGAAGGTTCGCAGGCGCACCGTGCCCATGTCAGAACCTGATGAAACGACGGAATTAATCGTATTGGGGGCAGAGGCGAAGCTCTCTGGCGGTTTATCAATGCCATTCCAGACCCCACCCAGGATGTAGGGTCGATGAATGTCGCCATGTTCGAATGCCACCAGAACTTCATCTCCAATTTCCGGCAGACAGTCAAACCCCCGACTGGCCCCAGCCCCCACCGCCACCATTCTGGCCCAATAACTGTTGTGCTCTTCCGATAGGGTAGGAAATTTGACCCGCACCCGTCCCCAGCCGTTGGGGTCCCGATTTTCGGTGACGATGCCCACCAGGAAGGTCTGGCCGGGTCGCAGGGGATGGCGAGGGGCGATCGTACTCAACAGATCCCCACTCCGCAGCCCCCGCACACTGAATTCTGTCGTGTAGATATTGTTGTCGTACAGATGTCGGGTTTCAGTGACATAATACTGACCCGTGTATTTGCCCATATCTGTGAGCTTGACGACCCGTCCAGCCCGAATCTCCGGATTGCCTTCCGCCCGCGCATCGGCATAGATGAATTCCCCACCCAGCTCATCATAGAGGGCCTGGGCAATCATTTCGGCTTCTTCAATCCCAAACACGGGTTGATCCACCACCACCATACGGGGACTGGCCGGTTTGCCGTTAAAGATACTGGCCGTCTCATTGCCGTCACCCTGATCGGTGCTGGTCAGGACCTGGGCACTGCTCTTAATGGAAACGATCGGCTGTTTGCGGCTATAGTCCCAACTGCGAACCTCAACGGCACTGACCTGTTCCGCACTACTGGCCCGGACCCGAAAACCCAGGAGTGTGTCCTGCCAGACCAGGGTGAGGGTTGTCTCGGCAGTGGGCTTGCGAAAGTAGAGCTTGCTGTTTTCAACAAAGAGTTCGAAGCCGTGGCGGGCGGCACGCTCCCGCAGGAACTCCATGTTGGTCTGATTTTCCTGGAAGACATAGCCATTCACGCCACTGATGTCGTTATAGCCATAGGGACCCTCAGTGGCCTCGATCGTCCCGGCTTGAATCCCGACCTCTCGCACAATCCGCGTCACAATATCGCTGTCGGTCATGTTCTGAAAGGAACGATTGTAGCGGCCCCGGTGTAAGCGATGGGAGATATCGTAGCCCCGGATGACGATCGGGGCCTGGGATTGCAGGCTGAAGTGGGCCTCGATCGCCGTCACTTCCCCTTCAATGACATAGGTGTAGGTGCGCTGGGTTTGAGTCGAAAACTGGTCAGTTTCAATATCGTAGGTGGATTCTACTGTCTGACCGGTTGAGTAATTCTCGTCCTGGGTGGTACGGGAGGCGAAGCCGATCCGGATGCCGCTGCCAAACTGAAACAGGGAATCGTAGCGCCAGGGTTCATCATCCTCGTTAACTGGCATGTAGGAATTGCCAATCACAAGGGTGAACATGGCGGGCAGGTGGAGACTTTCTTCAACAGTGAGTTGCAGGATATCTCCCAGAAGTTCTTCTGAAGCGGCGGTCCAGTTGTCGCCCCCCACTTCTCCAAACTCAATCATGAAATCAGCAATGTAACTGGGCATGGTAATTGGTGCTACGACGAAGCCTTAATTCTGTTTCGGTGCGCCGATACTTTGATCCTCTAGCTGTTGCAATTTCAGACTAACCTTGGCCCGCACGGGGGTGCCACTGGGTAAAAACAGGGTCAGTTGATAGCTGACGGATTCAATAAAGCAACGTCTCAAATACCGCTGTCGATCGCCCCAGACAAAGCTGTAGAGGGGGGGGCGGCGCACCCGGGCATACCAATCATAGGCATTGAAATCCAGGCCAGCCACAATTTTGTTAATGTAGACTTCCATCACGCTCTGACCGGTTTCAAAGGTGTCATAGATAATGTTGTCGATGCTAATTTTGATCGGGTTGGGACCGGCGAAGCTCACTTTTTTCAGCAGACTGGCTGTGCGCGTATTCCCTTCCACATTATTGTTGACTTCCACGCTCCGTTCAAAATTCAACTGACTGGGGTTGAACTGAAATTCGATCGGTTGAACGGTGGGGCGCTCCCCTATGGCAGGGACGAGTCTGGCTTTGACAAGGGTTGTGGCTGGGCTGTAGACCATAGTTTGTTCTCCTACGGGATCAAACGAAAGGTTATCGATTCAAACGGTCTGAACGGTACAATCGCCCGTGGCGCTCTCGCTCCACTTCCAGGCGTTGTCGGAGCAATCCATAAATTTCACGGGCCAGAAACTCCAGATTTGCGACATCTTCCGTGCGCTGTTCCGGGGACAGCGCTTCAGTAATAGCCTGAGAAACAACGGTTGTCACCGTGGCATCGGCTGCAGCTATGCTGGTTGGGCTTTGATTTCCCAAGGCATCTTTGTACTTGATGATGTCCGAGTATTGTGCATCTCCCGGTTGATTGGCATCTGCAGCCAGACCGACCATGGGGTCTGCTTTCTGGATGGGGGTCAGCTCAAAGGGGAAGCCGCCATCCCCGATCGGTTGCACATCTGGAGCCCGGATCGTCAAATCAAAGTCTGACTCAGACTGATGGTCTTCTCGATAACGCTGGACGACGGGCAGACTGGCTGGAGCAGGCGCAGACCCTGACTCTCCTCCCCTGGGTGATCCGGGTGCCTCGGCTGCACTGGCCCCCAACAGTTCCTCAATACTGGACCAGGAATCCGGGATCTCACCTCCGAGTCCACCTGCAAACTTCGCACCAGAGAACTGGCTGGGCAGCAGGCTAGGGATGGGGGTGACGGATTTGGCCTGCACGATCGGCAGGGAGCCTGGGGCAGGAGGCTCTCCCTGAGCGTCTAGTTCAGGGCTGGTCTGGGGCCAGGACTCACCGACAGCTTCTCCGATCGGAGTCCCCTCCATGGGTTCCAGACCATCCTGGAGGGAAAAAGAGTCGGCACTCTGCTTGGTCTGAGCAGTTCCTTCTCCCAGGGGATGCTGATGGCCCAGATTTTGCAGCACGGTGGGTAATTCGGGCAGGGGGGCTCCGGCGGCGAGGAGTTGGGCCACAGTGCGATCGGTCCCGGAGGCTGGCTCGGATGGGGCTGTCTCTAAGCTCCCAGAGGCAACAGGAGAGGCAGGAACCCGTTGAATCCTGGGAGTTTCTACTGGTGTCCTCGGTTCAGCTTGGTCAGCAGCAGGAGTTCTGACTTCTGTAAATCGCTGGATTCCAGCTCCTTCGCTGACTGGAGAGTGTGGGACATCCCGTGAATCGGATGCTGTCCCAGTCTCGGCAGGGGTGTCTGCTGATCCAGCCTGTCGGTCCGATCGATCTGCTGCCAATGCCTGGATCGCTGCTGGCTCAGCCCCTGGCATTGATTCACGTCCTACCGTTGATTGAGTGACGGTGGCAGGGTCGTTCTGCTGTTCCGTTGGGAGTTCCGCAAAGTGCTGAATAGCTGTTGAGCCAGGCTCTGACGCAGTGGTAGAACTTGCTGGGGGTTCGGTAGCAGTGGCAGGGATTTCTGCCAAGGGTTGAATGACTTCTGGTTTAGCGCCTGGGATACTGACGGGACTTTCCCTCGCATCAGGAGTAGTGGGAGCAGGGCTGCCTGGGAGATGGGCAGGGCTTACGGCGAATGGCTGGATAGCACCGGGTTCAGGCCCTCCAGATTCAGACCCTCCAGATTCAGCGGCAGTTACCGTTTGCCCCTGTGGGACTACTGGACTTTCTGAGAATGACTGAATAACTGCTGGCTCAGCTTCTGATGGGACTGCAGGACTTTCCGTCGAATCAAGGGTAGTGGGGGCAGGGCTTGTGGCGAATGACTGGCTAGCACCGGGTTCAGACGCTCCAGATGCAGTGGTGGTTGCCGTTTGGTCTTCCAGGGTGGGTGGACTGGCTGCGAGGCGCTGAATGCCTGCTGGTCCAGCTCCAGGGCTTGCGGTTGATTCAGGCACAGTTGCGGATCCATCTTGAAGATCGGCAGGACTTGCCGTGAATGACGGAATGGCTACCGATTCCGTCTCTGGGGTAGTTGTAGGGACTTCCGCCGCTGCAGCCATGGTAGCTGTTTGGTCTTCCAGGGTGGGTGGACTGGCTGCAAGGCGCTGAATGGCTGCTGGTTGAGACCCTCCAGATTCAGATCCATCTCCAGATTCAGCAGCAGTTGCGGCTGGTGCATCTGGCCGGTTGGCTGAGACTGCGGCAAACCGCTGAATGCCTGGAACATCCCCCAGAGGAGGTTCTGTTGAACTCCAGGCACGTTCACCTGCAGGCTCATCTGCTGGGTCACCCGATCGCCCGGAGTCAGGTCGATCGGGTGTGATCTCTGCGGCCAACCGCTGTATACCTGGCCTTACTGGAGCAGGAGTTCCATCGGGGGGAGGGAAGGTTGTTTCTGGATCGGGTTGAATCCCTGCAGTCTCAAGGCCTGTGAGGGTAACCGGCCCATCCGCTGCTGGCCGATCGCCCTCGTCTGCCTGGGGTTGAACCGCAGTTGGGTCAGCCGATGCCATCAATGGGGACTGATCGGGAGAGGGGAGAGATTCTGCCCCAGCCAAGCGCTGAATCCCTGACTCGGCATTGGCAGAAGGAGAACTGGTCCGGTCTGGAGCGTTGTCTGTTGTTTCGACATCGGGAAATGGAAGGGGAGCTGGCTCAGTTGGTGGAACCGTTGCAGAATCAGCGGAAAATTCAATCCCCCTATCCTCTGGCGATCTTTGGATCCCGATCGTCTCTGTGAATCCAGTAGAACTGGCCAGGTCAGGGGCAGCGGATGCTTTATCCCATGATTGAACCTGGGATGGCTCAGAAATAGGGGTGGACTCAGGGGCTTCTCCAGAATCAGAACTGGCCGGTGCTGAAAATCGTTGGACAATAGAGGGGTCGGAAGCCACAGCCGCTTCGAACGAGCTCCCAGTCTCATCTGTTGCCGCTTCGAATCGTTGCAGGGCTGCATCAACTGAAGACTCTACAGGGCTATCAGCAGGTTCTGGAATAGCATCTGCTGGTGCTGCCACTTGTTGTACTGGAGCATCAATCGGCAGATTTGTGGTGTCTGCTGGGAGTAGGGCGGCATCCGTGGAGGATTCGGCAGGGCTGTCAGCAGGTTCTGGAATAGCATCTGCTGGTGCTGCCACTTGTTGTACTGGAGCATCAATCGGCAGATTTGTGGTGTCTGCTGGGAGTAGGGCGGCATCCGTGGAGGATTCGGCAGGGCTGTCAGCAGGTTCTGGAATAGCATCTGCTGGTGCTGTTAATCGTTGTTGTGCAGCATCAATTGGCAATACTGGAGAGGGATTGCCAGGACGATCGCCACCTTCAACGAGATCGATCGATCTCTGAATGCCGCTGTCTTCTCCCGCCGATACTGACTCCGGCATCACTGGCCCATCGGTACCCAGATCAGGGATTGTCGCAGCCGCCTCCGATCGGAAACCTTGCCCCCCAGGCTGATCAGGGCCAGCGGCAACAGGGCCAGTGGGAACAGGAACGGGAGGGTTCTCTCCTGGAGCCATGGCAGGATCAGCCGAGACAGGCGGAATCCTGGGAGGGGCTCCACCTGCGATCGCGATATCTGGGGTTTGCTGGATCGCTGCAGGTCTCTCCCCAGGTGTTGACGGTCGATCAGGCACGATCGCTGGGATTGGCATCGTTGTCTCTGTCGGTCCACCACTATTAGCCCTGGCTGCGATGCGGGCATCTGGGCTGATGCTCTCCGGGAAGGATGGCATCGGAGGAGTGGGAGGAGAAGGGGTTGGGGTTACAGAAGCAATGGTTTCTGCTGCAGATTGAATGGGTGGCGTGACATTGACATCAGTTGGGGTTACAGAAGCAATGGTTTCTGCTGCAGATTGAATGGGTGGCGTGACATTGGCATCAGTTGGGGTTACAGAAGCAATGGTTTCTGCTGCAGATTGAATGGGTGGTGTGACATTGGCATCAGTTGGGATTTCTGGTTCAATGGCTTCTGCGAAGGATGGAACGACTGTAGGGAAGTCAGGAGTAGAGGGGGCTGTCGGTTCATTGCCTTCCGGGAAAGATGGCTCAGCCAGGAATTCTGGGCTGTCCAATCGAATAGCAGGTCTCTCGATTTCCGATCGGACTTCTGGTTCTGGGCTTTCAGCTAACCGCTGAATTCCAGATTCAGCGGTTCCTGGGTCTGCAGGCAGGTGATCAGCAACTGTGGGGGGAGGGGCAGCAGCAGACTGGCGCTGGGCAGGCCGATCGGCTTTAGGTTGAACGATCGGGGATGATTCTGGCGATCGGGGTTGCCTGGAAAAAAGTTGCTTGAACCATCCGCCCAGGGTTTGCTGGGGCTGAGGGGCAGTTCCAGATGCAGGGGGTTTGGCCTCAGTTGGCGGTACAGGTTCTGGGGCAGCAGGTTGTGTTGGTGTTTCAGTTGTGGCGGGCGTGACCAAACCGGCGTCCTTGGCCTGGATAGGTTGTGGCAGGCTGACCGGCTCTGAAGCAGGGGAACTGACAGGCTCAGAGCGGACACCCAGAGGGGCTGCCGCTCCTGACATCTCCGCTGGTGCAGGTGATGGTAGACCTTCGCTGTCCAGGCTTTTTGTGGCCAATTGGGCAGAGGGATTGTCTGTCCCAGGGAACCCCTGCGGAGGAGACTGGGAGGCGATCGCTGGAACCTCTGGGGCTAACTGGGCAGAGGGATTGTCTGTCCCAGGGAACCCCTGTGGAGGAGACTGGGAGGCGATCGCCAGGGTTTCTGCTGCAGGGGGTTGGGAAACTGCTGTGGTCCCAGGGGTTTCTGGTCCAGGGATCGATGCCTGGAACGGACCTGTGGCCAGAGGAGCCTCAGGAGGAATGTCTGGTGATCGGGGGGCGATGGGGGGGGAAACTGGCTCAGCCGCTGGTTGAATTGACTCAGTGGCTCTGACAGCCCCCAAGTCCTGGGTCGAAGTCGTCGGTATCGGGTCCATCTCCGGCTGAGTTGACTCAGATCCTTCGGGTTGCTGGACTGCCTCAATTGGGGGAGAGGGCGAAAAGCTGGTTCCCTGCGGCCAGGAGGGAGCTGATTGAACGGGCTCAAGCGGGGGGGACATGCTGCGGTCAGCCAGCGGGGAGACTGGATTTTCTGTTCCAGAATTGACCAAAGTGTCAGAGTCTGGAGCAGGGGCTGCCTGGACGATTGGCGGGGTCTCTGCCGCGATCGCATCCAGAGCAGGCTGAACTGCTGCTGGGGCTGGACTGACATCTGCTGCCAGATCCATCGCCCCTGTTGCAGCGACCTCGGGCTGTTTCTCCAGGCTTGGGGACGAGGTGTCTGGATCTCTATCCTGGGCTGGTTGTAGAGGGGCTGCCCCAGATGGCTGAGCCGTGGTAGACGGGTCAGCAAGGAGAGCTTCTGGAACAACAGCCTCGCCTGTGCTGGCCGGTCTGGGTGGAAGGATATCCGGGGGCAGAGCAGGCTGGTCTATGCGATCGAAGACTGGTGGAACGATCGGGGCGTTTCCTGGGGATGAAAGCTTGGCCTGTGGAGCAGGCAAGGCAGGGGGCGCTGCCGCAGGCATAGCCACCGCAGGAGCGGCATCAGCCCGAAACTCCCCGTCCCCTGTGTCCCGGTTCTCAGGCAAGCTGATCTCCGTCGGGCGACTCTCCTCAGCAAAGGGAAAATCCTCAAACAGATTGCCCAGGGGTCGGTAGCCTGACAATCCCTGGGGAAAAAAGGTCGAGAAGTTGAAGCCAGACAGGGGTCTTGCCCCCAACGGAACCAGGAATTTAGGTTGCAGGAAACCAGAGCCCAGGGGGGGTGGCGGTAGCAGTGGATTTTTCAGGCCCAACGGCTCCTCTAGAGGGAGCATCTCCTCCACGTCCTGAGAGCTCGGACCTGCCTGTGGGGAATCCGCCATAGATCAATTAAGAGCTGAAGTAGCCAAGTCGATCGCGCTGCTGCAACTGGGTAATCCCGCCCCCACCAGAGTTAGCAATCACTTTCAGCCCTTCGTAAGCCAGGGTCAATTCTTCGATCGCCACAGCATTGGCATCTGCTTTCAGGGCAGGGGCCTTCCAGTTGATCGGTACAGCTCCCAGCAACGTCCAACACTGCATGGTTTGACCCGCTTGATTAAAGATGAGGATGTTAATATTGCGGCGCAACCCTCTACCTCCAGTCATAGCTTGCTGCATCCAGCCCCAGAAAATCAAACTGTTGGTTAAGCCCCGGCTCAGGGTGACTTCACTGAATGAAGAAGGCCCCAGCAGGATCCGCTCCTGATTATTCACGCCCCCTTCCTGAACTTTGGTGGTTGTAATCTTAACCCCCAGGCCCTGACAACCTGTAAACCAGGCTGTGAGTGTACTTTCCATCTCCACATAGAAACGGTTACCCGTTACATAGTTGAGGGCATAGGTGCTGCTGCTGTTCGTCTTATTGTTTGTGGTTGGGGGCTTATTATTCGTGTTTGAATACATCAGAAGTGCTCCCCGTAATGAATGCGACGCTCATGGGCCAGTCGCAACTCCTCTCGCATGAGCTCATACACCCGATCGGTCAATTTCTGCATCAGAAGGGGACTTTTCAAGACCTTTTGCACCAGATCGGTGGTGGGGGCATGCTCCTTCTTGGTGTTATCGCTCTGAATCCGACTCGTTGCCGTATAACCTGCGGGGCCTACGTTCACTTTCAGCGGCTTCAGAGAGGGCCGCACCACGACTTCCGTATTATTCAGGCTGGTTTTATCGCGGTAGCGCAGGGAGTACATGGGAGCAGGATATAGAACTGAAACCTGGCCAATCGGCCTAGTCAGAGTCAGTGTAGGCAAATTGTCCCCTGGCAGATAGTAGCCAAAAGTCGAATCAGCCACAAGCGAAACCATCACCGTAGCAAGCTATGGTGACGGTTTCGGCAATCGGACAGAAACTCTGGTACCCTTTCCTAACTGGCTGTCTACCGTAATCTCTCCGTCGTGAAGTTCGACGCAAGCTTTCACAATCACCAGTCCCAATCCTGAGCCGGGAATGGTGCCGATATTGCTACCGCGATGGAACAGTTGAAACAGGTGCTCCTGATCTTCTGGGGGAATTCCCATACCCTTATCCTTGACCTCAAACCGGATGTGGGAATCCTCACCTTGCAGGTACACATCAATATGGCTGCCCTCTGGCGAGTACTTGATGGCGTTGCTCAGCAGGTTAACCAACATCAATTGCAGCAGTTTGTGATCTCCCCAGAAGCCTCTGGTATTGCCAGCAATCTTAAACGTCAGCTCCTGATGACGATCGCTGGCGGCCTGTCGCTGCTCCTCGATCGTATCTGCAAAAAGTTGTAGGACTTCTAAAGGAGAAGGCTTAAATGCCTCTTTGCCCGCTTCAAACTTTTCCAGCACTAGCAGGTCTTCTACCAACTGGGTCATTTGTCGGGTTTTATCTTCAATCAGTTGGAGGCAGCGCTGATGCCTCGTTTCATCCAATTGTTTGCCATGTTGTTTCAGCGTTGAAGCAGCCGCGAGAATTGCAGCCAGACGGGTGCGATATTCGCGAGACACCATGGCCACGAACTGGGATTTGAAAGCATTGAGTTGCTTCTCATGGGCCACAATTTGCAAGGTCTGATTGAACTGTTCCGCTTGCTGGATGGCGATCGCCAGATGCTCCACTAACTTATCCAGTAAGGCTACGTCTTCCGATTGCCAGCGTCGTTGCTCGATGCCCTGGCAGGCCACCAACATCCCCCACAATGGGCTGACGGTATCACCCCTCCCCTGGACCAAGATCGGAGCGAGAAGGTAGGCTTCGGGGGTTTTCTTCCGGTTGCGGGCGATCAGGATAGCGGGTTGGGTCTGCTCCTGAAGGAGAGCATCCGCCTCTGGGCCGGATAGGTGGTACGGCTTGAGAAATTCGATAAATTGGGAAATGGGGTCAGGGGCTGAACTACTCTTTAAGCCAGCTTCAGCCAGGTGAAGCAGAACTGGTTCCACAGATTGACGAGGGATGGCTGAATTTGTAGCAGGGGCAAGCTGATACACGATCGCCCGATCACAGTCCAGGATCTGCTGAACTTCAGTCACTGCCGTCTGGAGGATTTGCTTCAGGTCCAGGGTCTGACGAATCCGAAGGGCAGAGGTTGCGATCGCAGATTGCCCATCCAGGGTTTTGGGCAGCGGATGTTGCAAGTGGGACTGCTGAATTACATTTCGGACGCTCAGTTGCAGAATATCTGGTTGCAGATGTTGTTTCACCAGATAGTCCTGTGCGCCCCGTTTCATCGCCTGGACCGCAATGCTCTCATTTCCCTGGCCTGTCAGCATAATGACGGGAAAAGGGGCTTCCAAACCTTGATGTTTCAGTTCATCCAGAAACTCCAGGCCACTCATATCTGGGAGGCAAAAGTCAAGCAGAATTGCATCACAACGCTTTTTCTGCCAGAGGGAGAGCCCAACCTCAGCGGAGGCCGCTTCTACAATCTGGTAGGACTGCTGAGGATCGCTGAGGAGATACTCTCGATAAATTTCTCGATCTTCAGCACAGTCATCTGCAATCAGAAGGGTCCAGATGTTTGACATGGAAAGACAAGAGAGGGCACGCTTTCAGTTCAACGAAGCAAAAGTGACTGAATTATAAAGCAAGCTGGCCCTGCACAGTTTTAAGCTTTTTGTAAAATGACTGAAACGACGGGCCTATCCGTTAGGATACACGCCCGTCGTCTGATTATAAATCCGTCAGTGGGGGAACAACCTCACCAGCACGGCATAACTTGCATCTGGAGCATAGCCTGCACCAGCTTATGCTGCTACTTGCCGCCGTCTCAAGAGCATGAATGCGATCGCGATCGAACTAATCGAGCACCATCCTGCGATTGGAGTCGGCTCAGGCACAGATGCTGTTGGTGGTGGTACAGGCACCTGGGCCACCGGAATTTGGAAGCCAAAAGTTTGGGGAGCAAAACCATCTAAAGCAAACGTATTGTTGTAGATGCTGATGGGGGGGTTAATAGGATACTTCTGGCTAATTTCAAACAGTGGTCCAAGGGACTGACTCCCGACGATGGGCAATGTGATCCCAATCCCCAGGGCACTGATATCAAAACCGGGCGCAAACTGAAGGCTCGTATTGTTGTTTAAGAGAGCATCCAAATCAACGGTTGCCTGAACCTGACCTGTCCAATCCGTGGGGGCAATCAGGTTCAGGGTCTCTCCGACGTTAAATGAAACTGGGGCGCTTGTGGTGCCATCCTTCAGCAGAAAGCTGAGCTGGGCTGGCAGGCCAGTTGGAGTCAGCTTAAACTGCTGCAGAGCGTTCAAATCCAAGGTTGCGTCAGTCGTCAGCAGGTTGTAATCGTAACCCAGACTGCCCACAGGACCAAGGTTGATCGAATCACCGCCACTCAAGGGAGGGAGGCCAAAGAAGGCACTGGCGATGTTCGCAACTTTGATCTTCCCAGTTGCGATCGTGTCGGCTCCCTCAGATGTCAGACTCTTGTTAGTTGAGTCAACCGTCCCCGCAGTATCAACTTTCGGTACCTTAGCAGTCACATCTACATAGTCGTTCCCATAGCCGAGAGACAAGGAGGAATTGTCGATTTTGAGAATGCTGACCGTCTGGTCTACATCAAAACCGGTACTAAAAAGCCCTCCAATATCAATATTGGACGCTACTTTGAAGATCAGGCTCAGCTCATTCGAAATGCTGGGACTGACGGTTTGAAAGGATGCGCTCGGATCGAGGGCGAAACTGGTGCCGATGGAAAAGGAGCTACCGGGGAGAACTGGAGCGTCTGGCAGGGTTAACTGCAGATTAATAGGCAGAGTTGCATTGACCTTCCCGCTCGTGAGGCTGAAGGTATTGGTGAAGCCGATCGTTCCTTTGGTAGAGGCCGTTACCGAGGGAGAATTGATGGCAGGGGATATTTGTACATCAGGGCTACACCCTATGAAGGGGACGCATACGCCTGGAATAACGACGGCTGGGACTAGGGTGACGGAAGGAATACTACCGCTTTCGTCCCAACTGACGGTGAGGGGCGTGGTATTACTGACATCAAAGCTAGAACCTCCAGCCCACATGCTCTGGTTGGTTGTGGTGAAGGTCAGGGACTGATTCAACGTGGAAGCCTGGGCAACTACTGGCAACGTCAGAGCAACCGTAGTTGTACTGAGGGCTGACAGGAACACCTGCGAAGCCTTGAACGCTAATTTCATAATGATTAATCCATCAAAAGATAGGGAGAAATGACCGATAGATTAGGGAGAAATGACCAATTTTCTGGTGTTACGCCATCCATTGGCACGCAAGCTAGGTATCCTGTCTCAGCCACAAAAAACTGTCACACTTGCCTCCAGGCAGGTATGAACAGGAGAGTCGGTTAACTCGTATAGAACAGCACGAACTAATCGGCTCAAGAAGGCAATAGACTCAGTCAGCCTAATTGTTGATGCAGTTAAAATTCGTAGAGCTGATAACCGTGTTTATACGGCTATCAGCCTTATGTAAGTAATTAAGGCAAAAAAGTTTTTTTGTCAATGGAGAAACAGGAATGTAACCTGGCAAAGGAGGTTGCATGCAAATGTACTAGGGAGACCCAGCAGTCTCCCACTGCTAGAATTCAGGGAAGGGGGCAATATTGGCTCCCAGCCAGTAGGAGACGAAAGCCTGCACGGTTTTTTCCAGTTCGTCAGCATCCACGGGTTTGATCAGGTAGCCGTTTGCGCCTTGCTGATAGCAGAATTCAATATCTCTGGGGTTGGAAGAGGTGGTGAATACCACGATCGGGATCTCTTTGAACTTCTGATCCTGTTTCAGTTGCTCCAGCACATCCCGCCCATCCGTACCCGGTAAATTCAGATCCAGTAGGATTACGGAAGGTCGGGGCGCAACCTCTGCATCCCCATAGTCCCCATCCTGGTAAAGGAAATCTAAAACCTTATCTCCATTCGTACAGCGATAAATCGGATTTTGAACCTCCAATTGCTGCATCAACAACTGCAGCACCTCAAAATCCTCATCGCTATCTTCAGCAATAAGTAAAGGGTTAGCCTGCTTTATTGTCATTTATTTAAATTCGGATGATGTTATTTCAAAATATTACATCACTTAGTATAAATTTACAAAGCTTAACATCTTAATGTGAAATAAAAAGTGGACCCCTGGCCATGGACTGACTCAACCCAAATGCGGCCACCGTGACGTTCGATGATTTTCCGGGCGATCGTCAGGCCCACCCCAGTTCCCCCCCCATAGAGGTTCTGCTCATGTAGTCGTTTAAAAAGCCGAAAGATCGTTTCCAGATGCCGCTCTCGAATTCCAATCCCGTTGTCTCGAATCCAGAATATGCAGTCGCTATCCTGTTTACTGTAGCCAATCTCAATCCAGGGCTCTGTGCGATCGGTATACTTGAACGCATTGCTGAGCAGGTTTGTGAAGACCTCACGGATCAAAATGGGGTCGCAGTGAACTACCGGGAGTGGTTGGGGAATCTGGATCTGGGGGCGAATCTCGTAGCGACTGAGTTGCAGATCCACCAACACCTGATGCAGTAATTGATTCAGATCGATCGGTTGCAATTGGAGTTTAGTCTGACCCAGACGGGACAATTTCAACAGGGCATCAATCAGGGATTCCATGCGTCGGGTTAGGCGCACCAGGGTTTGCAGGCGCGCTACCCCAACCTCATCCAACACGGTGCCGTAGCTTTTCAGGAGCAGGATGGAGAAATTGTGGATCCCACGCAGGGGTTCTTTGAGATCATGAGAGGCCACATAGGCAAAGGAATCCAGCTCCCGATTACTGATCTCTAGTTCCCGATTGATGCGGGCTAACTCATCTGCTCTGTGCAACACAATCCCCACGATCGCACTCCGCAAATCGAGGGCATTCTCCAGCTCGCAGGCTTTCCAGGGGGAGGAGGTTCCTTGTACTGTTTCCTGCCAGAGCGCAAAAGATTGACGGGGAGAGAGGGTGGGGCGTCCATCAGCTCCCAGAGTCACCACAGCATGGGGATCGCCAGCCCAGTCGATGGTTTTCAACAATTCCGGGCGAAACCAGAGGATGTAGTAGGGCTGCACCTGGGAGATGCGGAGCAGCAACAAGCCACTGGCTATTGTCTGGAAGGATGTCCCTGGGGGATAGAGTTTGGGCAGGCAGTCGGTATGAAACAGGGCCTCTTTGCCTTGGGCATCGGCCCATTCAATTAACTGGCAGACCTGGGGTAAGGTTGGGGTTGTACCCACCAGGGTGATTTCTGTCCCCAGGCAAACAGCCACTCCAGTGGCATGAACCAGGGCTAACAGGGAAGGCTCCGGATTAATCAGGGCTGCTTTCAGATGGTCTGTCTGGGCCAGGGACTGGATAAACTCTGATTGTAGGGAGCGGAGTTTCCCCACATATTCCAGTTCTTCATCATTCACTCGGCTGGCTAGGTCAGAGGCGACAAGGTGGCCCAGCAATTCGCAGGCCGATCTCAGACTGTAGGGAATTGGGCGTGGCTTGAGATGGTGGCAGGAGATCAGACCCCACAGCGTTCCGTTGTGGACCAGGGGAATGACCAGTAGGGCGGCCACTCCCATATTTTGGTGGTACTCCAGACAGCAAGGATCCACCCCCCGCAGCATCGCCAGCCTCAAATCAAGACAGGCATGAGGGGGGAAAATCCCAATTTCAGGAGCGGCTAAATCGGGAATAAAGCGGTGGCCCCCCCGCTTGTACCACTCCCGCACCGGTTCTGGAATATCGGTGGCCGGAAAGTGCAATCCCAGGTAAGGAGACAGATCCTGCCGTTTGGCCTCAGCCATCACGGATCCAGATCCCTGGGGGTCAAACTGGTAGACCATGACCCGATCGAACCCAGTCAGGATGCGGATTTCGTTAGCGATCGCCTGCAGCAGTGCCGTCAGCCCATCCGCCTGCTTCAACTTCACAGCAACCTGACTGATCAGGGCCTGCAGACTGAGGACTTCCTGGCCAGGGGACGCTGACATGGGTTCCAATTCCAGGATCAGGATCTGCGGCGATCGATGGGCATTGCCCTCAAACCACCGTTCACCGAGGGGAGTCCAGATAGCAAGGTGCAGCGGTCCTACCCTGGTTCCGCCCTCTAGCCCCTGCCAGAGAGCTTCGATCTGGGGGGGGCTCAAAATGCGCTGCAGGGACTGCCCCACCAGTTCCTGGGCAACAATTCCCAGATGGGTCTGGGTGTTGAGGCTGGCCTGCACAACCTGCAAGTCTGGGAGGCTCACCCCCAGCAGCAGGCCATGGGGTTGAATGGTGCTAGCGAAATAAACCGGATCCCGATCGTCCGTCAGGGCATGTCCTGATGGCAAGGGAGTAAAGTCAGACCCGGTCATGGTTGCATGGCTGATAGGGATGCTCTTCTTAGTATTGCAGCTTATCAAGACTGCGCCACAGATACCAGGAGGCAATGGTGCGGTAAGGCTGCCAGGGTTGCCCCAGGGTTGCAACTGTTTTTTTGTCAGGCAGGTCAGGTAGACCATACACCTGCCGCATGCTATTGCGAATCCCCAGATCTTCGACGGGCAGCACATCCCAGCGATGTAACCGGAAGATCAGCAGCATCTGCACAGTCCAGGGGCCAATTCCCTTCACCTGGGTCAGGGTTTTGAGGATGGCCTCGTCTTCGAGAACGGCCAGTTCCTCCAGGGTGGGCAGTCCATCTCGCACCTTTTGGGCCAGATCTTTGACATAGAGGGCCTTAGAACGGGAAAGACCGGCACTCCGCAGGGCTTCATCGGGAGTGTCAAGGATTACCTCTGCTGCGGGGAAGGAACCTACCGGGTAAAGCTCCAGAAACCGCCGGTAGATGGTTCCGGCTGTTTTCCCAGAGAGTTGCTGATAGATGATAGCTTGGGTCAGACAGGGAAGCAGTTCCCCCGTTTGTAATTCCTGATCCAGGCGGCAGGGACCGACCCGATCGATCACCGATGCCAGGATCGGATCGACCTGCTGCAGCGCTGCGATCGCCCGGTCATAGTCATACATCAGACTGGCTCCTACTGTAGCTCTCGATCCCCAACTTGAGATAGGCTGAGTTCTCGGAGATTGATGATCTGAAAACTTGTTTAATTATGACTGCCACTGTAAACTCTGATCCCCCTTTTCTGTCCCAATTGATCAATGGCATTCTCGCGATCAAGCCCCTGGCCAATCTCGCCCGCAACAGGGCGCGCACCATGATGATCCAGCGGGCAGAATCGATCGGGGTTTACTGGCGAGACGAGGTGAGGCAACTGCGATCGCGCCAATCCACAGCCGAATTTTCCTCCGATTGGGAGACAGAGCTGGCCCAAGTGAGCAATCCTGCGCTGGTTTACCCCGATTACTACGTTTGTTCCTTCCATGCTTACGATGAAGGCAATTTGGGCTGGGAACCGGCGATGGAAGTGGAGGTTGCAGCCCATGCTGTCCATGCACGCATTTGGCCAGAAGCAGCTCCTAAAGGGGATGCGATGTTGCGGGACAGCTATCATGCCATCCTGAAAGAGCAACTGACACGGCCCCCTCAGGAGATTGTGGATCTGGGCTGTAGCGTGGGAATGAGTACTTTTGCTCTACAGACGGCCTTTCCTGGGGCCAGGGTAACCGGGGTGGATCTCTCCCCCTACTTCCTGGCGATCGCCCAATACCGTACCCACACCCAACCGAGTCAACTGGAGTACCATCCTGCCCCTCAGGTCCCGGCTCCAACCTGGGTCCATGCAGCGGCTGAGGCGACGGGCTTGCCAGCGGCATCCTTCGATCTGGTCTCTGCCTGCCTGCTCTTTCACGAATTGCCCCAATCCGCCGCCACGCAGATTATCCGGGAAGCCCGACGATTGCTACGTCCCGATGGCTATCTGGCGATTATGGACATGAATCCCCAGTCCGAAGTCTATGGGACAATGCCACCCTATATCCTGACCCTGCTCAAGAGTACGGAACCTTATCTCGATCAGTATTTCGGACTCGATATTGCCCGGACTCTCTATGACGCTGGGTTTGAGCCACCGACGATCACCTGCAATAGCCCTCGCCACCGCACGATCGTGGCTCAGGCCAGGTAAGCAGGAGCTCTCCTGGGCAGCGCTTTTAAAGCAGTTTCAGGGCCGAAATAGTTCTGCTATGCAGCATGCTCTTGACCAAATCCACAGTTTTGGGAAGGACACCAGCCAGCCGGGCTACCCATTCAGAAGGGATGGCAGCGGCTTCCTCAGCTCCCAACCATTGGTAAAGCAGCATCAGCATTTCATGGGCCCGAACCATAGAGGAGGGTTCGTGGGAGATCGTTTGTAAGCGACGGTTACAGGCCATCCGCTTGCGAAAAGCCTGCTGTTGATCAAAATAAGTCGTAGGAGCCCAGAGCCGAACCTGCCCCACCAGATAAATATTCGTGCAGTGGGAATCGAAAAACGCCCCAACGGCTGCCCCCGGTCCGACTAAATCAGCATAAAACTTCTTCTCGACAATCAGCCCCCCCCTACAATTCTCAGGGATAGCCAGAAACTGTCCACTCTTCAAAACGGAAATCGGTAGGAAGCTGCTATTATTCTGTTCAGCTACATATTCTTTGACTACATTTAAAGGCGCATCTAGACAGGCGCTAGTACTAACAGCCATGGTACAACCCTTCGTATAAAAGACAACCTGATGAGAGCACCCTGTTCTGCAGTCCTTGCCCTGAATCCAATTAGATGAAGCATCCAGACCTTGTCCGAAACACTGCTTTGGAATCAGTGCTAAACCCTTGATTCGTGAGCAATTGGGGAAAGAATAGCTGCTCATCCCGTCAGGAACTGCTTGCACGGATGAAGCTTGAGGATGATACTCCTACCCCGCTCCTACTCTTCCTCCAACTGATGCTTTCAACCTATCGAGAAAAAGTGAAAATCAAGGGAATGCTTTGAGTGAACTGACTGAATCTGGGTTTAAATGAGACGATCCTGGCTCAGGGTTAATTCGGGTATAGGGCAAAATAGAGGGGATGCTTGGATCCAGGAAATTCCCAGCTCCGTTCACATTGTTTGGATGTTTCCCAGACTGGCTTACCCGGTCTGTTTCAACTGACTTCCTTATGGCTTTTTCTCAACCTTGCCCAGACCCCAGGAATGCCGCCTGCGACCCGGATCTTCTTCTGGATGAGCAACTGAAGACAGTCGAAGCAGGGGTGAGATCAGAGTCTGAGCGTCAGACCCATCTTTTATTTGAGACCGCCATGGATGCCATGGTGCTGGTGGATGACGAGGGCCGGTATGTGCTGGTCAACTCAATTGCCTGTGACCTGTTTGGTCGATCGCAGGCTGAACTCCTGAACTATGGCATCACTGATTTCGTGGTTCCTGAACAGGCAGAGCGATTCTGGCAGGGATTGCAACACCCAACTCCCTATCGGGATGAAATCTGCCTCAGGCGGGCTGACGGAACTCTGCGAGAAGTCAGTTATGCGGCTACAGCCAACTTCGCCCCCCATCGCCATCTGTGGGTATTGCGAGATATCACGGAGCACCGATCTTGCCTGAGAGATCGACCAGGTGTTCAGGTCATCAACCTGGAGTACAGCAGAGCCCGCAATCGAGCCATCCTGGAGGCAATGCCCGATTTACTATTGCGTCTTAAACGAGACGGCACCTGTCTGGACTGCATTCTTCCCCAGGGCTCTCAGGCTGAGAAGTTTGTTCCTGTTCATCGACATATCTCAGAGGTGTTGCCACCGGATATCTTGCAAAAACATCTCCAGATGATGAAACAGGCTTTGATAACGGGGGAGGTGCAGGTGCATGAGCATGCTTTCTCCAAACATGGTCAGATGATGTGGGAAGAGGTGCGGATTGCTGCCATTGATACCGAAGAGGTGCTGGTAATTGTACGGGATATTACCCAGCGCAAGCAAGCTGAAGCAGCCCTGCAAGACAGTGAGGAGAGGCTGGCCAAACGGGAGCGCTATCTGGCTGCCCTGGTGGAAGTGCAGCAGCGTCTACTAACCCTCGATCAGGAAGAGGAGATTTATGCAGCCCTGGTAGACCCTCTGGGGCAAGCTGCCGGAGCCAGTCGCGCCTATATCTTTACGAACAGTCGGGATCAGGATGGGCGGCTACTGACCAGTCAACGGGCTGAGTGGTGTGCCCCCGACATTCGCCCTGAAATTGATAATCCCCTGTTGCAGAATTTACCTTATGACGACTTGTTCCCTCGCTGGGCCACAGTGCTGTCTCGCAACGAACCGATCGCGGGCATTGTGGCTGAGTTTCCCCCAGCGGAACGTCAGATTTTAGCAGCCCAAAATATCCAATCGATTCTGGTTTTGCCGTTGATTGTGCAATCAGAATTTTTTGGCTTTATTGGCTTTGATGACTGTGTTAGGGCCTGTCCCTGGGAAGCCTCAGAAATCGCCCTACTGAGGGCAGCCACAACCGCTCTGGCCCTGGCCCTGGAACGTCGCCGATCGCAAGCAGCCCTCAGCCAGAGCCAGAAAAACCTGGTCAAGATTGTGAACACTCTGCCGGGTATGGTGTTTGTCAAGGATAGTGATGGACGCTTTTTGCTGGTCAATCAGGCTACGGCTAACAGCCTCAAGATAAGCACTGAAAGCCTCACTGGACAGTTACATGCCCAGGTGCATCCCAATCAGGCGGAAGTTGAAGCCATGCTGGCTGCCGATCGCCAGGTGATTGAGACGGGTCAGCCCCTCTTCATCCCAGAAGAAGCCTATACCGATGTGGACGGCCAGATCCGATATCTGCAAACTTGTAAAATTCCCATCCAGTTCATCGGCCATCCTAAACCGGCAATTTTAGGCATTGCGATCGATATCACCGATCGCAAAATTGCGGAGATTGCGATCCAGCAACAGGCAGAACGGGAGCGTTTGATCACCCGGATCACCAATCATCTGCGCCGATCGCTTGATCTGCAGGATATTCTGAATACGACAGTGACAGAAGTACGCCAGATCCTGGAGAACGATCGGGTATTGATTTATCGACTCCTCCCGGATGGAGGGGGTGTTGTGATCGCTGAATCCATTGCAGCAGGCTGGCAACCCATCCTGAGACAGACAATCACCGATCCCTGCCTGACGGAAGCAAGCTGCATTCAGCCCTATATCCAGGGCCATTTTCAAAATACAGCAGACATCGAACAATCGGGGCTGTCTGAATGCTATGTGCAGTTGTTAAAGCAGTTGCAGGTGCGGGCTAATCTGGTTTTGCCGATTTTGCAGGGCGATCAGGTGTGGGGCTGGTTGGTGGCGCAGCAGTGCAATGCGCCGCGCGTCTGGCAACCTGAAGAAGTGACCCTGTTGCAACAATTATCAAACCAGGTTGCGATCGCGATTCAACAGTCGGAACTGTATCAACAGGTGCAGCATCTGAATACAACCCTGGAGTTACAGGTTCAGGAACGCACGGCTCAATTGCAGCAGTCCCTGGATTTTGAAGCCTTGCTGAAACGGATCACCGATAAGGTGCGGGACAGTTTGGATGAAAATCAGATTTTACAAACTGCGGTGCAGGAATTGGCTTCCAGGATTGGGGTTGGCTGTTGTGATACAGGGATTTATAACCTGGAGCAGGGAACATCTACGATTCGTTACGAGTACACCCGATCGCTGGCTTCCTCCCAGGGACAAGTGATCCAGATGGCAGACTATGAGGCTATTTATCGGCAATTACAGCAAGGTGAACACCTGCAATTTTGTAAATACCATGATCACCGAGGATGGATGGCTGTGCTGGTCTGCCCAATTCAGGACAATCAGGAAACGTTTGGGGATCTCTGGCTGTTTGATGTGCCTGAAAAGCAGTTTAATGAGCAGGAAGTGCGACTGGTGCAACAGGTGACCAATCAGTGCGCGATCGCCCTGAGGCAGGCAAGGCTTTACCAGAAAGCTCAGAGCCAGGTTCAGGAGCTGGAGCGCCTGAACCAGCTTAAGGATGACTTTCTCAGTACGGTATCCCATGAGTTGCGATCGCCCATGTCCAACATCAAAATGTCGGTTCAAATGCTGGCCATGAGCCTGGGTATTATGGATGCGGAAGCCCAGTTGACTCCTACTTCGATCGTGGATCCGGTCGATTTGGACTTTATCAAAATTGCCCAGTACGTCCAGATTCTGGATCAGGAGTGTCAGCAAGAAATCAGCCTAATTAATGATCTGCTGGATTTAGCTCGATTGGAAGGTGAAACAACGCCAATTATGCCGATCGAAATTTCCCTACAAAGCTGGCTATTACATGTGATCGAGCCTTTCCTGGAGCGAACTCGCCAGCACAAGCAACAGCTCCGGGTGATCGTACCAGCTGATTTACCCCCCCTAGTCACCGATATGACCAGTCTGGAACGGATTTTGACTGAGCTGATGCATAATGCCTGCAAGTACACTCCGCCGGGAGAAGGGATCAAGATTAGTGCCCATCTCTTGGGAGAACAGAAGCAACACACCCATCAAGCAGGGCGGGCGGTTGCCGTTCTGCCTGCTTCCCTGCCCCCTTACTTCCAGATTCAGATCTGTAACTCTGGGATTGAAATCTCGCCTGTGGAGTGCGATCGCATTTTCGATAAGTTTTACCGCATTCCCAGTAATGACCCCTGGCGCTATGGGGGCACAGGATTGGGACTGGCGCTGGTGAAGAAACTGGTGGAACATCTGGGTGGCAGTATTTGGGCAGAAGGCGCAAATGGGCAAACCTGCTTCACGATCGTGCTGCCTCAATCCATCCATGGCACCCCCTTCTGTGGTCGTCAAGAATAGAGGGCTTTTGAAGATGTTCCGGGAGAGGAAACCATCAAGGTTCATTTACCTGGCATCTTCCGTCAGCGTCCCCCTCAAGCGACCGAAAATGAGTAGACGATTAGACCAAGGTCTTGTTTACAGTGGTCGGCTCTGGCCTGTTATGATGCTTCCGGCCTGTAGAGAGCGATCGCATGACTGAGCAAACTCAGGCGCATCCTGAGGAGATCACCCGTGCCGATATCGAAATCAGGCTTCTGGGCAAGGCATTGCAGGATGCGACGTTCAAGCAAACGTTGCTGTCTGACCCGGTTAAAGTCTGGCAGCAGGAAATGGGGGACACTGTCCTTAAGGATTTGCAGCTTAAAATTCTTGAGGAAAACCAGGATACGCTTTACCTGGTTCTCCCCTGGCAGGATGAGACCCTGAGAGAGGGACTCAAAAAACGCCCGAAAGCAATCTGGAAAGAAGAGTTTGGGACTACTCGACTGGAAGGGTACGTGGTGCGAGTGGTAGAGGAACCCCCTGGTTTTTTCTATCTGGTCTTACCCTGGGCCGATCCTGACTTGCCCCAACGAATTCCTGAACTACCACCGACGCTCCCAGTGGACCCCAATGCTCCCCAGCAGCCCACAACCCCAGTTCGCAATCCATTTCAGCTCAAGCGCACTGCCCCTAAGACGAAGCTGGGCCGGATATCCCGGCGGTTGGAAAGTTGGTTGGCCCTGAGGGTCCGGTCCAATCCGATCGTCGTTGCTATCCTGCGTCCCATTCAAAAGGGCCGCTCCTGGTTCCAGTTCTGGCAACGTCTTTAATAGTTGTGTTCCGCTCCTATGGTTGACCCTACCTATCGGCAGTATTCGTGTCTCCAGTCCAATCCCCTGGGCTGTCGTCAACTGCAGCAGGGTAACTCGCGAGATCCAGGGGCAAAATACTGTGCCACCTGTAACTTTCCGTCCCTGCTTAACCTGAAAGCTGAGATCCAGGGAAATCGGGGGGTTTACGAGGTCGATCAGTTTCTGGGAACCCGGGGGGCGGGGCGACTGTATCAGGGTTGGTTGCTCCCTGATCGCAACCCGATCGTCATTCGGGAGTACTTGCTGCCAACCCGTACATTCAACGCACAGGAAACTCGTCAGCGGCGGCAACTGTTTGCCCAGATGTCCACCCTGAAGCTGTCCGATGGTCGGGTGCAGGATTTCCGTTTGCTGATGCCGGATGAGGCGATCTCCGATCGACAGGAGGAGCGTTGTTACCTGATCACGGCAGGGAATTTGAATGCCCTGCCAACGCTGCGATCGCACCTGCAGCACCAGGGAGCCATGACCGGCAATCAGATCCGGCGTGTTCTGCATCAGGTTTTACAAACCCTGGAATTTCTCCATAGCCAGAAATTCTCCCTGCCCAATGGGCAATTGAAGCAGGGAATGACCCACAGCAATCTCAGTCTGGATACTTTGCTCCTGAGGCAGAAGGAAACGGAGCAGTTGGCCAGCTCTACCACCCAAAGTCGGTTTACGGACGAAAACTTCCTCATCTATCTGTGCGATCTGGCGCTCTGGGAAAACCTGTTCCATTCCCCTACAGAGTCTTTTCAGGATGCAACCGTGCTGCAAGAACTGGTGGCTCTGGGGCAGGTGGGTTTTTACCTGCTGGTGGGGAGCGATCGGGATCCTGAGGGTGAAGCCCTTTATCCGAAAGATGGGAAATATTGGGCGGGTGTGTCTCCTGCTTTTAAGGACTTCTTGCTGAGTTTAATGGGCCTGGAACAGCCCTTTGTCAGTGCAGAGGCAGCCCGTCAAGCTCTGTTGCGGCTTCCTCCCGAGCCTTCTACTGCGATCGGATCTCTGCCCGTTCAGGTCAAACGCGGAGAGAAACGGCCAAAATTGCCTTTTCCCTGGCGCAAGCTACTGCTGTTATTGTTGACCATCCCCCTGCTGGGTCTTCTGTTCTGGTGGCTCAGCACCGTTTTACGTCCCAAAGCTACGGCACGGAGTTCCACCCTGCTTTGCTGCGCTCAAGAGGTGACGGGGGTGCCGAAGGGAAAATTCATTTACACGGGAGTGGAGAAAAGCACCTGGAGTATTGTTCTAGAGCAAAAGAACCTGGTGGAACGAGGCAAGCGACTGGACAATGCTTTGCAAGAGTTGCAGCCTGAGCTGGAGTTACGGTATCGGCCCCAGGTTTCCATTCAGCAAGCCTTTGAACAGGTTCGTTCAGGACGGGTAGAGTTTCTAGTTACAGGTCTGGCCGAGCAGGCCGCGATCGACCTGAAAGCAGAACCCTTTGCCTATGATGGGCTGGTGGTCTTTGTGGCCTTCAGCTATAGCCAGCGTGATCGGGGTCTGCCTCGCTTCCTGAGCGGTCAGATTACGTTTGAGCAACTGCGCCGACTCTATACCGGCGAGGTGCAGAACTGGCGAGACCTGGGGGGACCGGATTTGCCTGTTAAGCTTTACATTCCCCCAGAGATAGAAGCAATCAGCGTTTTTGAGGAACGGGTGCTGCAGAGTGAGGATCGGATTCGCCGCTTCCGAGAGTTACAAAACAGGCTGATTGCGACCCAGCCCACCTTCGACACGCTGCGGCAGGTGATTCGAGACTTTGAACAGGATCAGGTAGGCAGTATCGCCTTCGGTACCCTGAGCCAGGTCTTCGGCCAGTGTTCTGTCTATCCCTTAGCCCTGATCCGCGATCGAGATTCCAATCCAGAGCAGGCGTTGATTGAGAACAGTGGAGAACCGATCAGCCCGATGACGGACCTGTGTGATGCGAAGGGAAGTTACGATCGCAATGTGGAAGCCTTTCAAACAAACCGTTATCCTCTGGCCTACCCCCTAGCAGTCGTCTATCTGAGAGATAATCGGCGGCTGCCCGTCGGACACAAGTTTGCCGAGATTCTTCAGACCTTGGAAGCCCAGAAGCTGCTTAGCCAGACTGGACTGGTTCCCTTACAGCCTCTGCCGAAGAATTAATGGCTTTGCTGAATGCAAATATGAATTACCCTCATCCCCAACCCTTCTCCCGCAGGAGAAGGGAGCTAAAACTCTTGTTCCCTCTCCTTTGGGAGAGGGCTAGGGTGAGGGCTGCATAAGGCTCAAGCACGAAAATCATCCTTCTATTCAGCAGCGCCGAATTAAGGAATCGAGTCAGATTAATGACCCAAGGGTTGCGAGCCTGCCCCTTAACACGGATGCTCAAGTTAATTGAGCCACCTGGTTTAGTGTAAATAAATATGTAAAACCTTAGAGGAAATATAAAGACCAGTTAAACTTTTAACATTATTCAGATTTTCTTTACATTCATCCAGTTTTTCTGTCAGTCAGGCTTTTGCAGGACTGACCGGAGATCGTTGGGTAGCTGACCCGAAAAATTGGCAGGGCTGGAAAGAATGTTTTCTCATTTTTGCCCATAGTTGTGGCCCCTTCCTGGATGGCAGGGCTTGAGGCAGTTTGTCATCAAGCTAAGCAACTAGCAGGTTGCCAGAGTAGCCGCCCATATGCGGGTTAATCCTCGCTGTAAATCCCAATCCCCTGTTTTTGCATTGAGGTCAGTATGTCAATCATTCCTGGTACATCAGTCATGCTTCCCAATGGCCGTCAGGGGGTTGTGATTCCGCCACCCTGGTGGATTCCGGGTCGGGTCTTAGTCAAGGTCAAGCATGGCCGCAAGCGCTGGTTCAGAGTAGATGAGTGTACTCCTCTGATTTCTTAGGGCAACTGTAGTCTCTCCCATCAGAGGCTGCTACCTCTTTCTGAGGTAGGTTGCCTTGCTGTTGAAGATCTTTCTGAGTTGGACGTGCGGCTAAAACATAGTTGCAACAAACAATTCTATTGCAGCGCTTTACATTGAGATTGCAGCACAATCCATTGTTAATTGCAGACTATGCAGAAGGACAGTAGGGCGATCGCTTTGGACTGCCTCCGCCGCACATTTGAATGGTCTCTATGCTTGAAGCATTGTCCATAGAACGCATTCGAATGTGCAAGGGATACATTCGAATGCATCCTATGCTTGTCATGTTTTCCATAGGGCGCACTCGAATGGTTGGCTTTGCGATTACATTGCAGGGGTAGCCCATGCGATCGCAACGGGCCATGCAACTCCATCCAAAGGACTCTGGACTCCCCGACCACCGCGATTCAACCCATGGGTATAAATCATAGATTCACCCAATCGGATGGATTCAAGGGAACAGTAGAACCTTGTCAGACATCCTCTGCGCCGGGAATTGTTAAATTGTCATCAAATTTAAAGACAGCCTCCTGATCAGGCGTTATACTTTGCTCTCCTCACAATCTGTTCTTTACTGACTCCCCCCAATGAATGACATTGCTGAAGGCAGTGAAAATCTCAAACCCGAAAATGGCAAGAAACTGAATAAACCGCCGATTCTGTTTGATAAAACCCAGAAGATTATCGAACAGATTGAAGAGGAGTTAGATGCCACCTTCCTCAGCTATTGGACTTCCCCCAATGGGAGCGTTTGCCAGAATGACGTGATTGGGCTGTATGAAGTGCTGCAGAAGATCGGCACCAAAAATGAAATTATTCTCTTCATTAAGTCAGATGGGGGATCGGGTCGGGCTTCCCTGCGAATCGTGCATCTCCTCCGGCATTACACCTCCCATCTGACGGCTCTGGTGCCCCTGGTCTGCGCGTCCGCCGCGACCATGATCGCCCTCGGGGCCGATAGCATTCACATGGGGCCTCTGGCTTATCTGACTGCCGTCGATACCTCCATCACCCATGAAATGTCCCCGGTGGATTCCTACAACAATCTGGTTTCGGTGAGTCAGGATGAACTGACACGGGTGATTAATCTCTGGCGTAGAGAAGCAAAAGCTAACGATACCAATCCTTACCAGGCCCTATTTCAACAGGTTCATCCCCTGGTAATTGGGGCGGTCGATCGGGCCAGTTCCCTCTCGATTCAACTCTGTACGGAAATTCTGTCCTATCACATGCAAGATAAGCCGCTGGCAGAGAAGATCAGCCATCATCTGAATTCCAGCTACCCGTCCCATTCCTACCCCATCACGCTGCGGGAAGCCAAAAATGTGGGCCTGAATGTCAGTCCCCTCAATCCCAAGATTAATGATCTCTTGCTGGAACTCAACAAACTCTATTCCGAAATGGGCCAGAAGGCCCTGACAGATTTTGATGAACACAATTACCACAACAACGAAATCCTGAACATTTTAGAGGGCCGAAATATTCAGGTCTATTACCAGAACGATATTGACTGGCATTATCGTCGGGAAGAGCGGCGCTGGGTTCCGATGAATGACCAGAGTTCCTGGCACAAGATTGAAAAGCGGGGGAATAAGGTCCACAAGTCTGTCTTCTACATCCGATAAAATTTCAGGGTGAGGCTTGTTAAAACCAACCATGTCTGATAGATTCCCTGGCAATGATCTTGCTTCACCTCAATCCAGTTCCAAATCCACAGGTTTGGTCACGCCCTCTCGTTACCTGTCCATTCTGTTGGAAGGACTGAATTTTTTCCTCCTGGCGATCGGGGCGGGTCTGGTATTGCTACCCCTGGGAGCGATGGTCCTGAATTCCCTGGCCCCTCCAGGTGCAACTCTGGCTCAGGGACTGGGGCCTTACCTGGCCCAGATTGCCGCCCAGGGACTCTCCTGGAGCAATTATGGAGAAGCCTGGTGGCGAGGCCATTTTCCCCTGGCATTTGCTAACTCCACCCTGGTGGCACTGGCGGTGACAGCCTGTCAGGTGTTTACCTCCGCCCTGGCGGGTTATGCCCTGGCCCGATTGAGGTTCCCTGGTCGGCAACTGGTGTTACTGATCTTTGTGGCGACGCTGGTGATTCCCTTCCAGATGCTGGTGATTCCCATTTTTCTGGTGCTGAAATGGGGGCACCTGATCAACACCTATGGAGCATTGATCTTACCTACGGCTGTAAATGGCTTCGGGATCTTCCTCTTGCGACAATATTTCCTGACGATTCCGATCGAACTGGAGGAAGCTGCTGTGCTGGATGGGGCCAGCCGGTTGGAAATTCTTTGGCAGATCATGCTGCCCTTGGCTCGTCCAGCCCTGGTCACCCTCTTCTTATTTACATTCATTGGAGAATGGAATGACCTGTTCAAACCTCTGGTGTTCACAACTCGACCAGAACTGATCACCGTCCAACTGGCTCTGGCCAGTTTTCAGGAGCAATTTACCAGTAGCTGGGCACTCTTGATGGCAGCGGTTGTGATTGCTACGATGCCGATCGTGTTGCTGTTCCTGATTGGTCAGCGACAATTCATCCGGGGAATTGCCATGACGGGGATTAAATAAGGCTCGGAAATATTTCAGTTTGCTCTTGTGGCAGTTTATATCACCTCGCAACTGGAGCGGTTTAATGGCCCTGAAATTTCCTCTAAGATTGAGTCTGATCACCTTATCCATCTCAGCAATTGCCTGTCAACCCTTGCAACAATCTGGATCACTAGCCCAAAGTTCTAACATTGTCCCAGTACAGGCATCCCAGAGTTCACCGTCTTCCACCAGGGTAGAACTACCTCCAGCCCTTCCTTCTACGACTACGCCAGTTTCCGTAGAGCTGAAGATCGGGACTCGATATCGTAAGTTAAAAGATCTCCTGGGTGCGGGCAAGTTTAAAGAGGCTGACCTGGAAACGAGAAGATTAATGCTACAGATCGCTCCCCTGGATCAACCCGATTCCGATCGCTGGCGAAATTGGACCAAGGAAAAAATTCCCTGTTCTGATCTGATCACCATCAATGCACTTTGGGAGCAGTACAGCAACGGTCACTTTGGTTGGGCCATCCAAAACCGAATCTTTCTGGAAGAAAGACAGAAGGACTCTAAGGACCCTGTGAGCGCTTTCTGGCGACGGGTAGGCTGGGCTGTGATAGACGAACCGCCGGGTAGTTTACTCAGGCTGCGCATCCTGAGCTATGATAACCTGACGTTTAATCTCCAGGCTCCTAAAGGCCATCTGCCCACGTTTGCCCTGTGGACCGGTCAGCAAGGGGGTATTACCGGTTGGTTCTGGGATAGGAGCCTCGCGCCCCGTCTCAAAGCCTGTAAAGTGTAGGAGGTCCGTCGTATGCGGGACGATCGTCATGGAGACTGTGCAGAAAAAACCAGGAGCGCGGCTGAGCCAATATGCAGAAGTGGTAACAGGGTGGATCTTTTTGGCTCCTGCCCTGGCTCTGCTGATGGTGTTTACCCTGTGGCCGATCGCTAACCTGTTCTATCTCAGTTTTACCCAGGGCAGTTTCACCCGTGGGGGTGTCCATTGGGTGGGTCTACGTAACTACTGGCGACTCTTGCTCAGTCCAGACTTCTGGCAGGTGGTGGGGAATACGGTCTATTTCACGATCGGAACCGTTTTGCCTAGCCTGGTCATTCCTCTGGGATTGGCTCTCCTGCTGAATCGGACCTTCCTCCTGCGGGGATTATTCCGTACCGCCTACTTCATCCCTTCGATCACCTCCCTGGTGGCAGTAGGGCTAGGATTTCGCTGGTTATTTCAAACCGATGGTTGGGTTAATGCAGTTCTGGTTGGGTTTGGTGTGAATCCTATTCCCTGGCTGGGTAGTACAGTCTGGGCTATGCCGGTCTTAATCCTGCTGAGTGCCTGGAAGCAACTGGGTTTCAATATGGTCGTGTTTCTGGCTGGTTTACAAACGATTCCTGCCAGCCTCTACGAAGCCGCCATGATGGATGGGGCCGGGGTATGGCAGCGGTTCTGGCATATTACCCTCCCCGGTCTGCGGCCAACCCTGATCTTTGCCACAGTCACCACGACCATCTTTACCCTGCGGAGTTTTGAGCAGGTTTATGTGATTACGGGGGGAGGTCCCCTGAATGCGACCAATCTGCTGGTGTACTACATTTATGACCAGGCTTTTGCCCAGTTTGATTTTGGTTATGCGGCAGCAGCGGCAACTGGCTTACTGATCGTGGCGTTCCTCCTGGTCTATGTGCAACTGAAAACCAGCAACGAAGAACCATGAAGCCCTGTCACATTCCTGCTCCCTTACAACCGGGCGATCGATTGCATGTGGTGGCTCCCAGTGGTGCTCTGCGAGAACTGGAGGCATTTCACCGGGGGCTAGAGGTCTGGCGATCGCGGGGCTATTCGCTGATCTTGGGCTCTGGTCATGACGATCGCTGGGGCTACCTGGCTGGTAGCGATGAAAACCGTCGTCTGCAACTGCTGACGGCCCTGAAAGACCCGGATTGCCGGGGCATTCTCTGTGTCCGGGGTGGGTACGGGGGGATGCGTCTGTTGGAGGATTGGACCTGGCCAGAGATAGACCCGAAGTGGCTGATCGGGTTTTCCGATGTCACCAGTTTGCTCTGGAGTCTGAGTCAACAGGGCATTTCTGGCATTCATGGTCCCTTGCTGACGACCCTAGCCCAGGAACCGGATTGGTCCCAACAGCGGTTATTTGATTGGGTAGAAGGTCGAGGGTTGACGGAACCTCTGATCGGCCAGGGTTGGGGGGGCGGTCATGCAGAGGGGCTCCTGCTGCCTGCAAATCTGACTGTGGCCACCCATTTACTTCATACTCCCCTACAACCGGATTTGGCCGGGGTAATCCTGGCCCTGGAAGACGTAACAGAAGCCCCCTATCGCATCGATCGTTTGCTCACCCAATGGCGGTTGAGCGGAGCCTTACGCCAGGTTCAGGGAATTGCCCTGGGCCGCTTCAGCCATTGTCAGGCCCCAGCCCATATCCCCAGTTTCACCGTGGAGGAGGTGTTGCACGATCGCCTCTCCGATCTAGGGATTCCGATCGTCGCCGACCTGCCCTTCGGCCACGATGGTCCCAATGCAGCGTTGCCTGTCGGGGTGCCGGTGCGCCTGGATGGCGATCGGGGCACCCTGACAATTTCATTCCAGTCACTGGTTAAGGATTAGCTTGCCAGATCCGACTGGATGATCTTGAGGATTTCCTCAAACTCAAACTCATGGACCAGTTGCTGAATTCGTTGGGCAAAGGCATGGTATCGGGGGTCTAGCTGTTCAAGTCGATTCACTTCCTCTTTAACAGCCTGCTGATCCAGGATATAGGTCACAAATTGCAGCGTCACCAGTTCCTGCTGGGGTGGAACCACCCAGGGAGATGGCGAAGAGTTGCTGATCTGGGTTGTGACTGGAATAGGATCCTGGGTCGGAAGGGTGTCATATACCCAAACTAATTTCAGGTGATGTTGTAACTGGTCCAGCAAATCCTGCACCTGAACCGGACGGGGGAGAAAAGCATTGCATCCAGCTTCCTGGCTTTGCCGATGGACCACCTCAGCCACATCAGCCGAGCAGGCCAGGATCGGCATCGATCGCAGGTCAGGAGTCTGCCGTATCTGGCGGGCCAGGGTAAAGCCATCCATCACTGGCATGCGCAAATCCGTGATGATGAGATCGGGCTGCCAGACGATCGCAGTTTCAAAACCCTGCTGCCCATTTTCTGCCTCCATCAGGATGAAACCCAGCGGGTGCAGGAGGTGGCTGAAGACTTCCCGATTCTCCCAGCGATCGTCCACCACCAGAATCTTGCGGGTGTCGCCTTCGTACCCCACGACTCTCTGAGATGATGCGGACGTTCCTGGAAGACTGCTCTGACTGCCCAGGGGCAGATTGACTTCAAACCAGAAGGTGCTGCCCTGACCCAGGACACTTTCCACCTGGAGGTGGCTACCCATCATCTGCACAATCTCCTGACTGATAGACAGTCCCAGGCCCGTCCCCTCGGCCTGCTGGTGTAAACTTCCCACCTGTTCAAAGGGGAGGAAGATTTTGTTCAGATCTTCCGAACCGATACCAATACCGGTATCTTCCACCTGAAAGCGCAGTCGAACGATCGGCCCGATGCCCTCGTGATCCTCCGAAGTAGGGGCCACCGGGCTGACCGTAAAGGTCACCCCCCCGGAAGCAGTAAACTTAATCGCGTTACTTAATAGATTCATCAGCACCTGACGCAGGCGCTTTTCATCGGTATGAACCACTGCAGGCAGGGAAGTAGGGACCTGGAAGGAAAAGAACAGGTCTTTCTGGGTGGCTTTCAGATGCCCAATTTGCACCAGGCTATGGCATAAACGCTCAAGCTGCACTGGAGCAGGTTGAAGCTCCAGTTTTCTGGCTTCAATTTTAGCCAGATCGAGGATATCTCCGATCAGGGTCAGGAGATGGGAGCCACACTGATAAATCGTATTGAGGCCCTCTTTCTGTTTAGCAGTCAGGGTGGCATCCCGCTGCAAAATCTCAGCAAAGCCCAGAATGCCATTCAGGGGGGTACGCAATTCATGACTCATGTTGGTCAGAAAATCACTTTTGGCCTGATTGGCAGCATCTGCAACTGCTTTGGCAGTCTGGAGATCGGCCAGAGCCTGCAGGCGTTCCAGTTCTGCCGCTGCTCTGGCGGCAAAGATGCGCAGCAGGGTTTCGACATATTCCCGATTCGTCAGGGGTTGGCTGTTGAGCAGACTCAAAATTCCGATCGCCCTACCCTCCCCATTGTGCATGGCCACCCCCAGATAGCTCTCTGCCCGCAGTTCCCTTAACATGGAGGTATGGGGAAATAACTGCTGCATCTGACTGTTAGAGAAATAAAACCCCTGCTGCAGGGTCACTTCCCAGGGAGATTGGGGCAGGGGGTAAGAGATATTGGGCTGGACCTGACCATCAATACACAATCCCAGGGTGTCTAGTTGTTGACCAGACTGAGTCGCAATAAAAACATGCGATGCGTTCAGAACTAGGGCAATCTGCTGGGCCAGGACTGGGAAAAAAGCTTCACCTGTCACTGCAGCAGTCCCTTTCAGCAGACTCTGCAAGGCCCGCTCAGCCTGCTTACGATCGGTAATATTACGAACGATCAGCAGGGCTGTCTCTTGCTGACAGGGCACCACTCGAACTTCTTCATAATTAGGTCCGTCATTCAGGAGCATTTCCTGCTCCAAGACCTGGAGTTCTCCAGTGGTAATAGCCTGCTGAATGGCCTGATACTGTTGTTGGGCAATGGGCGCAGGCAGGAGATCGGCAAGCCTTGAATTAGGGAAGGGATAAAGAACTTTGACCTCCCGACCACCACTCAGACTGAGATACTGCCCCTCCTGTGACACGTGGACCAGCAAGTCGGGAATCGCCTGGACGATCGCCCGATTGGTAGCCTCGCTTTCCCGCAGGGCTTTTTCTACCCGTTTGCGATCGGTAATATCCCGGACAACCAGCAGAACCTCATCTCTGCCACAGGTCACCACCCGGACTTCCTCAGTTTGAATGTGGTCGTCTACTTCGATATCTTGTTCGTAGATTTGAATCTTGCCCGTTTCCAGAGCTTGATGGATGGCTTGCATGCGTCGTTTAGCCAGTACTGGGGGCAAACTCTCATCCACCCGGGTACCAATGAAATCTCCAGTTTCACCAATAACACGGAAGTTTTTGGTAGCAATAAAGTCCAGGTAGATCCCCTCCCGGTTGACCCGCATGACCAGATCAGGGAGGGCACTGAGGAGGGCAAGATTTTTGGCCTCACTTTCCTGCAGGGCGGCCTTAATCTGTTTAAGTTTAGCCGCCCCCTGCAGATTCTCCGGTTGGGTTAGGGCTGGGCTAGGTCCAGGGGTGAAGGGCTGGATTACCTCTTCCAGCCTCATCTCTAGGGTTTTAGATCGGGCTTCTAATTGCCGATACCGGTAGACATTTTCCAGACAAATAGCTGCCTGGGAGCAAAGCAGACAGAGCCCTTCGATCATCTGAGGGGAGGGTGTAAAGAGATCCTCCAGATACAGAACACCAAGCAGGTTGTCTGGATTGCCCATGGGCAGACCCAGCCGATTTCCAGGGCGATGCTGCTGCAGATATGGATCGGTAGTATCGGAGACAGGCATGGCTGCATCTTCCAGGAACAGGGGCTCTGCTTTGTGGATAACCGCCTGAATCAGAGTTGCGGGAAGATCTGGGCAGCTTTCTAAAAGTGTGGCTTGTAAGGTACAGGCTTGAGGGGTAGTGCAATGAATCCCGATCGTCCAGGTTTCTCCTTGCTTCAGGAAAATGGCTCCTTTCTGGGCTGCAGCATAATCCATCACCAAGTTCATGACCGTGGAAAGCAGGCCATCCAGTTGAGTTTCACGGGAGATTGCCTGGATTGCCTTAACTGCCGCTTCCCAGGCCAAAGTGATGGAACTGTCCATATTGTGAGAAACCAAGAAACCGTTGCTTGGGGATATCCACGGGATATGTCATGTTATGAATTGTACCCAGATTGGAAAAACCCCTGATGGTCGGGGAGACGATCAGGGGCCGATATAACTATTGGAACGTGGTACACCACATTCCTGCCGTTTTCAGATTAGTGTTTCACCTGGTTGATGAGATTCCGTCTCTTGGAAGGATTGGTAAGCTTTCTCAGGATGGTAGATATGGCACTTGGTCACAATATCTTTCATCAAGGCCCAGGAAAACTTGCGTTTCACCAGGTAACTATCCCAGTTGTGCTCGATCGATGCGTGGGCCAACCGTAAATTGTAGGAGGGGATGGCTACAGAGATGTGATGGGGAATATGCACATTAATGTCATGACAGAGGAGTTCTACCCAGCGGGGATAATCACAGTGAACCGTTCCGTGGAGTTGGGCCTCAAACTCATTCCAGGTCTCAACCGGACGGAACTGCACCTGAGTATCCGTATGATGAACCAGGGTGAAGGTGCTCATCCAGAAGTGGTACACCAGCCAGGGCAGCAGCCAGAACTTGACAAAGCCCCAGAGACCAGTGGTCAGAATCAGCGTGGGGAAGAAAATCGCTCCAAAGATGACGACAGCCGCGATCGAGACTTTGGCTTTGCCCCGATCCCGTTCCGCAAATTTAGAGGGTTGAAAGTGCACGGTTGCCCAGTGGGCAATCGACCCTAACCACCAGAATGGACCCCGCAGAGCCTGATAGAACAATTTCATGAAGGGATTAAGCCCGACATAAATTTCAGCGGTCCAGGGTTCCCAGGCATTATCCACATGCAACTTATTCGTGTGAATGTGGTGATGATCATGCTTGAGTCGCCAGCAATGAAATGGATAAATCAGGGGAAGCATCAAAATATGGCCGACCCAATCGTTAACCCAA